>SKVR01000174.1 GCA_007129355.1 Bacteroidales bacterium
CGTAAGCGTTATTCTTCCTGCCATAATTGTCGTTTTTTATTTTTTTTATTTTAGATTTACTGCCAGATTTTATTCTGACATGATAAAAACTGATAAATATCTTATAAAAATAATTAATTTCATTGAGTTAATGCGCCCTGCAGGTTTTTTTTTTACCTTTGTGATTCAATTTTTGCAATATATTTGCCAGATACACCCATCAGGAGGTGTGTAATGAAAAATCTATTGCTTTGATTCATTAAAACTGAAATCTTGGATAAATCGCTGGTTAAACCTATTAAGAAGCTGCTGACAGATAAATCAATGAAAATTGTAATTGTAAGTCATGTCAATCCAGATGGTGATTCCATTGGTTCATCACTTGCGCTTTATCATTTTCTGAAAAATACCGGATTTAGTAATACCGTTGCCATTTCACCCAATGCATTTCCTTCATTTCTGGGTTGGATGCCTGGAAGTGAGAATATGATCCTGGGAACCAAATCATCGGCTTTAAGTAGTGAAAAAATAAAGGAGGCTGACCTGATCTTTTGCCTCGATTTCAATGACATCGAAAGAACCGAAAATCTTTCAAGTCGGCTTAGTAAAGCCAAGGGGGTAAAAATTCTTATTGATCATCATCCCGATCCCAGGCCCCATTTTGATCATGTTATTTCGCAAATCTCAGCATCATCGACAGCTGAAATGATTTACGAAATCATTACAGGCCTTGAATCAGAAAAAACAATTAATACAAACATTGCAGAATGTTTGTATGCAGGTATTGTAACAGATACCGGTTCCTTGAGCTATGGTTGTAATAATCCGCGTACTTATGAAATAATAGCTCACCTGATGGCCCTGGGAGTAGATGGTGAAAAAATACATCGCCTGATTTATGATACATATTCAGAGCAACGCATGCGTCTTTTGGGCCACTGTCTGAGCGCTAACCTGGTGGTCTTGCAAGAGCAAAGCACAGCTTTTATTTTTCTTTCTGCGTCTGATCTTAAAAAATTTAATTACCAGGAAGGAGATACTGAAGGAGTTGTAAATTATGGGTTAAGTATAAAAGGCATAAGCCTGGCTGCCATATTTATTGAGAGAAAGGATAACATAAAAATATCTTTTCGCTCCGAAGGAAATGTGGATGTAAATATACTTGCGCGAGAGTATTTTAATGGTGGTGGACACAAAAATGCAGCTGGTGGCAACTTTAAAGATACACTTGAAAATACTATCAGATATTTTGAAAGCATTATCAGGAATTTGAGCAGGGAAGAGTTCAGGGTACTGCGGGGAGTAGCAGATAATGTTTAACTTTGCGTTTAATTTTATGAAACTTTCAGCATGATGAAAATCAAGTTACTTTTTATTATATCTGCTTTATTTATATTAGCATGTAGCTCACAATCAGAAGAAAACAGGCTGTCTGACAGGACAGAAATACGTGAAAACCTACTTGAAGCAAATGCTTTGCTAATTGATGCAGAAGATCAGGAGATACGCGATTTTATTGATCGCTATGGCTGGGAAATGAAAGCTACAGGTTCAGGGCTCAGGTATATGATCTACCATGAGGGTTCAGGACCCAAAGCCGAAAAAGACCATATAGCGCATTTAAATTATACTATTAGTCTCATTACCGGCGATCAGATCTACTCATCGGAGAATGACGGTCTGCGCCAGTTTCAAATTGGTAGAGGTGGGGTAGAAAGCGGTCTTGAAGAAGGAATCCTGCTGCTCAGTGCAGGTGACAAAGCAAGATTTATATTACCTTCCCACCTGGCTCATGGTTTACCGGGAGATGGCGTAAAAATCCCTAAAAGAGCTACAATAATTTATGATATTGAACTTGTTGATATTACCAGTAAATAAAACCAATAATCTATTTTAAAATGCTTTTTATGAAAAAGACAATGTATTTGATCATTCCGGTAATGATCTTGTTTTTATCCGCCTGCGGATCTTCAGAGTTTAAACAAACCGATAATGGACTCAATTATAAGGTACACAAAAGCAATCGGGGCAGTAAGGCTGTCATCGATAATGTAGTTAAGATTGACCTTGCCTATCGTTATCCTGCAGATTCTGTATTCTTTTCCACTGAAAATTTTGGTGAAGCCATGTATATACCTGTAATACCATCAGAGTATTCAGGAGACATATACGAAGGACTACGTTTAATGGCCAAGGGCGACAGTGTGACTTTCAAGCTTGATGCACTCAATTTCTTTACCACAACCCAGCGAATGCCTAGTGTTCCCGACTTTATTCCAATGGATGACAGTGTATATGTAGACATAATGGTTATTGATATATTTACACAGGATGAATATCAGGCCTACCGCCAGAAAGAAATGGAAGAAATGCTCCAGGAACAAGAGGTAGCCAAGCATGAAGAGGATGTTTTAAGGCAAAGATATCTTGATGAAAACAATATTGCTGTTGAACCCGAGGAAAGCGGTCTTATTATCGTTGTTAAAGAAGAAGGCAGCGGACCCAAACCTCAGAGTGGTCAGAATGTAAAGGTTCATTATACCGGTACTTTGCTTGATGGTACAAAGTTCGACTCTTCAGTTGACAGAGGTGAGCCCTTTACTTTCAGACTGGGAGCAGGTCAGGTTATCAGGGGCTGGGATGAAGGGGTTTCAAGGCTTAATATCGGGTCAAAAGCTAAACTGATTATTCCGTCATACCTTGCCTATGGCGATCAGCAAAGAGGCCCTGTAATTACGCCTTATTCTTCTCTTATTTTTGAGATTGAGGTAATTGATGCCAATTAACAATTATGCTAATTGGAAAGATTTTCCGCTTATTTTTTAATAGTAACTAAGATGAAAGGAATGAAGCCTAATTCAGTTATTCTCGTTGTCGCCCTTTTGGGTTTGCTGGCAGCATGTTCTTTGCCGCAAAGGCTTACACAGCCTGTTTATACAACAGATTCTTCGGGTATACAATATAGGATAATACAGCAGGGAAGCGGTAATAAACCTATGATAAACGATATGGTTTATGTGCATTACAGGCTGATGCTCGAGGACAGTACCCTTGTAGATAACAGTTACGAAAGGGGAGAGCCTGTTTCATTTAAAATGGGTGCAGGTCAGGTAATTGATGGCTGGGAAAAAGGTATTAGGCTTTTGAACGAAGGAGACAGGGCTATTTTAATTATTCCTCCCGATCTTGCTTATGGCGAAAGCGCAGTGGGTGACATTCCGGCCAATTCAAAACTAATCTTTGATGTGGAAGTGGTAAAAATTGATCCTTCTCCTAAACCATTTGATGTGCTTGATGGAATAGAAATTACAACCACAACCAGTGGACTCAGATATGCCGTAATTGAAGAAGGTGACGGTATGATGCTGATTTCGGGAATGAGGGTCAGGATACATTACAATGGATTTTTTGAGGAAGACATGACAATCTTTGATTCATCTTACCAACGCGGTGAGCCCATTGATTTTACCCTAGGAAAGGGGATGGTTATCAGGGGATGGGAAGAAGGAATTTCCAAACTCAGAGTAGGCGACAAAGCTCGGTTATGGATACCATACGAACTGGCATACGGCGAGCAGGGTCGCGGTCCTATTCCGCCTGCCACCAACCTGATTTTCGATGTGGAAGTCATAGATGCCGAAGAGGTAAAACGACCGGAACCTTTTAATATGGCCGGAAAAGATACACTCGAAACGGAAACGGGACTAAGATATATTATTGTTAATGAAGGCACAGGAGAGTTACCTGAAGAAGGGCAAGTGGTCATAGTTCACTATACCGGTTTTTTAATGAACGGAAATATTTTCGATTCATCCGTTGAGAGAGGTCAACCGTTCCGCTTTATCATAGACAGAAGACAAGTAATTGCAGGTTGGGATGAAGGAGTTGCTTTAATGAAACCAGGTGCCCGTTACCGTTTCATAATTCCGCCTGATTTGGCCTACGGTGAGCGTGCTATGGGGCCAATACCCTCCAATGCCACACTTATTTTTGATGTTGAATTGCTTAGTGTTGAATAATAAAGAAATCTGAAAAATGACAATCTTACAAGTAACCTGGGAAGTAAGTCCCGAAATTTTTTCACTGGGGCCATTAACCGTAAGATGGTATGGACTATTTTGGGCTCTTTCATTTTACCTGGGATATGAGATCATGCGCAATATATTTAAGCGCGAAAATATAGGTCAGAAAGAGCTTGACAGCCTGCTGATTCATATTGCTATTGGAAGTGTTGTTGGAGCCAGACTCGGACATTGTTTTTTCTACGATTTTGATTACTATATTGCAAACCCCATTGAAGTGCTTTACATCTGGCAGGGTGGATTGGCAAGTCATGGCGGGGCAATAGGTATTTTTCTCGCCATGTTGCGTTACCATAAAAAGTTCTCTGAATTCCGGTTCTTTTGGACGGTTGACAGGTTACTTATCGTTATTGCACTTGGTGCTTTTTTCATAAGAATGGGCAACCTTATGAATCATGAAATATATGGTTATGTTACCGACCGCCCCTGGGGGTTTATGTTTATCGATAATGTTTCGGCATGGCTTAGAGGTGCCGATCCGGTATTTACAGAACCCAGGCATCCTACAGCCATATACGAGGGTGCCGGATACATTTTTATTTTTGCCAGCATGATGTGGATGTATTTCAAGAGAATTCACAAATTTTACGAAGGTTACCTTACCGGGTATTTTCTCATCACCTTATTTGTATGGAGGTTTGTTGTAGAATATGTTAAGGAGGTACAATCACCTTTTGAGGAAAACCTTATGATAAACATGGGCCAGATACTTAGTATTCCTATGATACTGCTTGGAATCGGTGTGCTGGTTTACAGCTTCCGCAAAAAGAAACCTGCTCTTCAGGCAGAGCTGAAATAATAAACCTTTTAAAATAGAGGCTGTCTCAAAAGTGATCTATGTTCATTGAGCCTGTCGAAATGATAACAAAATATAAAATAGTTATGCGCTTCGACAAGCTCAGCATCCAGAATTTTCAAGACTTTTGAGGCAGTTTCTATTTGTATATAAGAAAAATAGTTGGCCTTTTATTGAGGTTCGGCAGCTTCTTTTTCCACTCTTCTATACTGAGAGTTTTGATGAATTCCTGTTCGGTGGTAAGGTCACTGGCAATGCAGAGCAGAGTCGATAGTCCGGAATTTTTGGTCAGATCATCAAGCAAGGCATTGTTTCTGTATGGTGTTTCCATAAAAATCTGGGTACGATCATATTTTATGGCATCCTGCTCAATTTCCTTAATTTTTCGTATACGTTGTTTTTTATCAATGGGAAGATATCCGTGAAAGATAAAATTCTGTCCGTTAAACCCTGATGCAATCAGTGCCAGTAATATGGAGCTGGGACCAACAAGTGGAACTACCGTTAGATCTTTACTGTGGGCATATTTTACCACTTGCTGTCCGGGATCAGCAATACAGGGGCTGCCAGCTTCTGAAAGCAGGCCTATTTTTTTACCATCGGCAGCATTCTTCAGAAAGCCAGGTATGTCTATGGGAGGTGTGTGTTTATCAAGAATATGAAACTGAACTGAATCAAAATCTTTTGTGTAACCCATAGCTCTAAGTGAGCGACGGGCAGTACGGGTATTTTCCACAATAAACTCATCCAGTTGATT
This sequence comes from Bacteroidales bacterium, assembly GCA_007129355.1. Lineage (GTDB taxonomy): Bacteria > Bacteroidota > Bacteroidia > Bacteroidales > UBA7960 > SKVR01. Next base: position 5,615 of record SKVR01000174.1, read on the forward strand.
GATGACCTGCAGGTTGCCAGCCGGAATTTCTTTGTCAATGTTACCGGAGCCCAGGCTTACAGGAATCAGAAATAACTTTCCCGCTTTGCTTATATTGTTTTTATATGAATCAGGGTAATTCATTTATCATTTTCAGATTAGTTGTGATTTTTAGAAATCAGTGATGATATCTGTTCTCCAACCAGGGAATTCGGCGAAGGTCTGTGTTTCCACCCGATAAAATGATGCCCGTCTTTTTGTTTTGGAACCTTTCCGGGTTTTCCATCAGTGCCGCCAGAGGAACAGCTGCTGAAGGTTCTATTACCAATTTCATGCGTTCCCACACCAAAAACATTGCATCTATAATTCCTTGTTCTGTAGCTGTAATAATATCTTCCACATGTTCCATAATGATGGGATAGGTTTTGGTTCCGAGTGATGTTTTTAGCCCGTCAGCAATAGTCAGTGGTGATTCAGAAGGGATAAATCTCTTTTCCCTGAAAGATTTCCATGCATCATTAGCATTGAGGGGTTCAGCTCCGATTACCCTGGTTTTTTTTGTAAAATATTTTGCTGAAAGAATGGTCCCTGCAAGCAGTCCGCCACCACCAAGGGGTGCTATGATATAATCGGGCTCCTCGTCCATTTGTTGTAGAATCTCATAAAAGCATCCTGCCTGTCCGCGAATGATATTATAGTTATTGTAGGGATGAATAAATAAAGCACCGGTAGCTTTGCGAACTTCTTCAAGGGTTGATTCGCGGGCTTCGAGTGTTGGCATGCAGAACGTGATTTGGCCACCATAATCTCTTACAGCGTTTACCTTAACCTCAGGTGCATTTTCGGGCATAACAATAAATGCTTTCAGACCTCTTATTTTTGCAGCCAGAGCAAGGGCCTGGGCGTGGTTACCCGACGAATGAGTACATACACCTTTTGCTGCCTGATCATCAGAAATATGTAATAAGGCACTACTTGCACCCCTGAATTTAAATGCACCGGCTTTCTGAAAATTTTCGCACTTAAAGAAAAGCTTTGAGCCGGTGAGTATGTTCAGAGTTTCCGAAGTGAGAACCGGTGTTTGCTTTACTATCCCGGTCAGTTTTTGCCAGGTTTTCCTGATGCTTTCTGAATCGGGCAGGCAGGAAGTTGAAGATGCAGTCATCTAAACATATTGTTTTTAAACACCATTTGCAATTTCCCGGGCAATAACTTCACAGGCTTCATCAAGCATTTTGTAAACCTTGTCAAAGCCATCCTCACCACCATAATATGGATCAGGCACATCCCTGTTTTCTCCAGGCTGTGTTTTATTGAGAATCATTTCTAATTTACCTGAATCATTAGCATTTCTGGCTTTTGCAGCAAGATCAGAAAAATTGTAACGATCCATGGCGAATATTTTATCAAAATGGTCAAAATCGGCGGTTTGGAATTTTCTGGCTCTCTGGTCCGACAAATCAATGTCATTCTTTGCCGCAACTTCCATGGAGCGTATATCGGGCAACTCACCTTCGTGATAAGCGGCTGTGCCGGCTGAATCTACTTCCATATCAAGTTGATATTTCTTTGCTTTGGCTTTCATAATACCTTCTGCAAGGGGCGATCTGCATATATTACCCAAACAAACCATTAATATTTTCATTATTACAAACTTTTATACTTACATTGTATTACTGACTCTGTTTCTGTGTATAATAAGAAAACCCGGAAACATGAAATATGTTGATCCGGGATTTCATCAGGGAATGACCACTTCGTTTACATTTTAATTTTAATCATATTTTCTAGTTCATCAAAATGTTTTTTGAAAGAGCGATCGGTATCATAAAGATTTCTTACTGTTTTGCAGGCGTGTAAAACCGTGGCATGATCCTTTTTACCCAGTTTACTTCCTATGGCAGCAAGAGAGTTTTTGGTATAGGATTTAGAAAAAAACATGGCCAGTTGACGGGCCTGAACAATCTCTCTTTTGCGCGTATTTGAATTGATTTTTTCAATTGGAATATCAAAGTACTCTCCAACGATTTTCTGAATATATTCAATGGTAATTTCCCTGGGTGTACTTTTCACAAATTTCTGAATGATGCTGTTGGCAAGCTCCAGGGTAATTTCCTTTTTATTCATTGACGATTGTGCCAGGATTGATATAAGTGCACCCTCCATTTCCCTGATATTGCTGGAAATGTTGTTGGCAATGAGCTCTATAACATTTTGGGGCATTTCTACGCCATCGTTGTAAAGCTTTTTCTTAAGTATGGCAATGCGTGTTTCCAGATCAGGAATCTGAAGATCAGCTGATAAACCCCACTTGAAACGTGATAG
>SKVR01000153.1 GCA_007129355.1 Bacteroidales bacterium
AGCGCTGGAAAGAGACCCACTCAATTCAGCGGCAGCATACGAACTTGCCAAGCTGCATGCACAGCAGGGTCATGTGCAAGATGCCGAAAATTTTATCAAACATGCCATTAGGGTTGAACCCAAAAATGTATATTACCAACTGCTGCTGGCCGATATTTATTTTCTGCTACAAAAAAACGAAGATGGTTTGAAGGTGCAGCGCGAACTGGCACTTCAACGTCCCAATGACCTCAATATCCAGATCAGTTTGCTCAGCACCCTGCTTTACACTGAAAAATATGAAGAGTCCATTGGTATAATTGATCATATTGAAACCATTAGCGGATTCAACAATGAGCTTTCTATGCAGAAGCAGCAGATTCTTATGGAAATGGGCGAAACCTACAGAGCAATTGAAGAAGCGGAAAGACTTGTATCCTTCTTCCCCAATGAACCGGTTTATATGGAAGTTCTCGCCGATCTTTATGCACAAACCGGCCAAACCGAAAAAGGCTACGAATTATACCACCGGATGATTGAAGTACAGCCCGAAAATGCAATGGCCCGACTGCTCCTTGCAGACTATTACCGCAATGCCGGCGACGAAGAACGATCTTACCAGGAACTTAAAAAAGCATTTCATAACGAACATTTTACTGTTGAAGGAAAAGCCCGAATCCTTTTTTCATATTATTATCTCAGCGAAGAAGACTCTCTTTATCTGGAGCAGGCCTACGAACTCATTGATATCATGCTGGAAATGCACCCCGATGACCCGGAAGCCAATGCCATATTCGGCGATTTCCTTTACAGGGAAGAAAGACTGGAAGAAGCCCGCCAATACTTTTATCGTGCCGCACAAATTGAACCCTCCGAGTTAAGATTCTGGCAGCAAACCATCATCATTGACTCCCGTCTCAATGATTATGACAATATGCTTAAGGCTTCTGATGAAGCCCTTGAATATTTTTTCGAACAGCCTGTGTTGTATTTTTTCAACGGACTGGCCCATTTTCAGAAGAAAAATTATGATGACGCTGTAAGCGCATTCCGTTATGGCAGAGATCTGACCATTGCTGATCATGAATTTCAGATGGAATTCCTCACGCTGCTGGGCGATACATACCACCGTCTTGATAATCATGATGCATCTGACCGTGCCTACATAGAAGCACTGGCCATTGATCCTGACAACCCACTTGCGCTTAACAACTACAGTTACTACCTCTCGCTGCGCAACATGAAACTGGAAGAAGCAAAGGAAATGTCGGCCCGCTCACTGGAAATAGAACCCGACAATGCCGCCTATCTTGACACATATGGCTGGATTAACTATAAACTGGGTAATTACCAGGAAGCAGAGAAGTGGATAAAAAAATCAATTGATAATTCCGAAGCACCAAGTCCCACGGTACTTGAACACTACGGCGACGTGCTTTTTAAGTTGGGAGAAAAGGAAGAAGCTGTGCAATACTGGGAAAAAGCCCTCAAGGCAAAAGCTGAAGATGATTTCGATAAAGGCTCTGAGCTCCTTGAAAAAAAGGTAAGAGATCAAAAACTTTACGAATAAAATGACACTGTAAACGTTATACTTTGTATTCAGGAGAAATTTACTTAATCGTAGAATGATTTTCCGGAAATTTCGTTAACAGTAAAAACTACAAGCCATGAACATAAATAATAATTATAGCTTACAAATAAAGAACCTGATGCTTTTCCTGCTTTTGGGACTTGCCGGATGTAAAGGCCCCGGAATTCTGGCTCCTGAAAGAACCCCGGTAATTTCAGTTGAAAGGGTGATTCGCGGTATAGAGCAAAACCAGCCTGAATACCAGTACATGAGTACCCGCTTTTCGGGTAATGTGGCTTGGGAAAACCGCTCACAAAACATTAGTGGCTCCTTGCGAATAAAAAAGGATGAAGCCATTTATGTTTCAATCGCACCCATCCTGGGTATTGAGGTGGTAAGAGCGCTGGTTACTCCCGACAGCGTGAAGATCGTGAATCGTCTCGAATCAAGCTATTACCTGGGAGATATTAACTTGCTGAACCGCATGTTTAACACCGATATTGATTTTTATATGCTTCAGTCCCTTTTTATGGGGAATGATTTCCCACATTTTCGTAAAGATCAGTTCAGCATCCGACAGGAAGGAGAGTTACTAAGACTTCATGCGGCAAATCGAATGCGAAACGGCGGAGCCGGAAACCCCATCAACCAGGCCATCATGGTAGAACCTGAACACCTGCGTATCCGCACCAATATCATTCTGGAAGAAGGTTCAGGAAGAGCCTTGAGAGCAGATTATAAAAACTGGGAAAATGTGAATGGTCGCTGGATCCCTTCGGAATTACAGATCATGTTTTCGGATGAAGTTGACGTTTCCAGTCTTAACATGACCTACAACCGCACTACTCTCAATGAGCCACAGCGGATGCAGTTCAGTATTCCTGCAAGATATACTCCCATTTACCTGACCGATTAAATCGCATCAAAAGAGCATATGAAGAGATTTCCTGAAATATTTCTGAATGATGCCGTAAAAATCTTCACGGCACTTCTCATTCTTTTTCTATTGCAGGATATCGGTCTTATGGCACAGGACAGAAGCGAACTGGAGCGCAACAAGCGTCGCATTGAGCAGGAGATTACTCTCATCAACCAAATGCTCCAGGAAACCCGGTCTACTGCAGATCTGAATGTTAACCAGCTGGTTATCATCAATAACCGGATCAATTCGCGTGAAAACCTAATCCGCACCATCAACAACGAAATATCCGCAATCAACCGGCGCATCAATAATATGACTCATGAACTGGAAGAGTTGCGGCAGGAGCTGGAAGAACTGCGCGAATCCTATGCCCGGATGATTTATTATGCGTGGATGAACCGCAACGCCTACCAGCGCATCATGTTCATTTTTGCCAGCCGCGATTTCAACCAGGCATATCTCAGGATGAGATACCTGCAACAACTTACCAAACACCGTCAGCTCCAGGCCGAAAAGATTGAAGATACCCAGGACAGGCTGGAAGAAACCATTGCAGAACTGGAAAAACAAAAACAGGAACAACAGGTGCTACTGGCCGAGCAACGCCAGGAGATGGAAAATCTGGAAAGAGAACGACAGGCACAGAATAACAATGTACAGCAACTGAGGCAGCAGGAAACAGAGCTAAGAAGACAACTGGCTGAACAGGAACGAGCCGCACAACAATTACAGCAAGCTATTGAGCGTGTTATTGCTGAAGAGAGAAGAAGAGCCGCCGAAGCAGCACGTGCCGAAGGCAGAGCTCCGGCAGAAGCTTTCAGACTTACGCCCGAAGATCAGCTTATATCCGACCGTTTTGCCGATAACAAAGGCAAACTCCCCTGGCCTCTGGAAAGGGGAATCATTACCGGACATTTTGGTGAGCAACCCCACCCCGTGTTGCCCAATATCAAAATTGCCAATAACGGTATCGACATTTCTACAACCGAGGGAAGCAGGGCAAGAGCCATTTTTGACGGCACTGTTACCAGAGTTTTCAACATACCCGGGGCACATAACGTGGTAATACTCCGCCACGGAGAATATCTTACCGTTTATGCAAACCTGGCTGAAGTTTTCGTGGCCAATGGCCAGCCTGTCAATACAAGACAGGAGATCGGATTAGTAGCCACAGACCAGAGAGAATCGCGTACCATGGTGCACCTGGAAGTGTGGCATGGAAACAACAAACTCAATCCCGCTGAATGGATCGCCCACCAGCAATAAAAATAATGATCATCCCAAACCCAATTCTAATAATATTTTCATAACTTTGCCTTAAATACCCTTTAAAACAAATAATACCATGAATATAGCTTTCATTACTGCCATGATCGGCCCCCCGGAAATTATCATCATTGCCATTATCGTTTTATTGCTTTTTGGTGGAAGAAAGATCCCCGAACTTATGCGCGGCCTGGGAAAAGGCATGAGAGAATTCAAAGATGCCCAGAAAGATGATGACAAAAAAACTGCCGCTGAAAATAAAGAACAAGAGTAGCAGTTTCAACAGGTAGTCAGCCTCTCAATCCATGGTTTTTATCTAAGTATTCCCTACAAAAAAATCATGGTTTTCCTGATTGTTTCCTTCCCGGAAATTAACAATTTTGCATTTGTTAAAAATGCATTTCAGTATACGCAAATCAAACCATTTTCGTTTTTTTGCGTACACTTTTGTATGTTATAAATCATTTGCCAGTTATTAAACCCTAATAGAACTCTCGAATGTCAGGAAAACTTTTTATTCAGTCCAGCATTGCACTATTATTAAGTATTACCATTAGCCTCTCTACCTGGGCAGAAGAAAATAACAACGATATTCCCGAATCCCCGGTTGAAAAAATCTGGGAACTGGCCTCTGACGACCCCATTGGTGCTATGCTCGACAGTCTGGCCATGCTTACCGTTTTCCAGAACCTGGAACGCAGGATAGATACAACCGTTCAATTCGGAAAATTTCCTCCCGGATTTGTACCACAATACGACGATTCCATCTACAGAGTGCGCTTTGAAAGGCTGAATGCATACTCTCCTATCGACTTTGTTTTTAACGCTTATGTAAAAAGCTACATAAATCTTTACGGCAAACGCCGCCGTGATCTTACCGAAAGGGTTATGGGCCTTGCAGAGTTATATTTTCCTTTGTTTGAAGAGCAGTTGGATAAATACAACCTCCCACTTGAATTGAAATACCTGGCCGTAATTGAATCGGCTTTGAACCCCGTAGCCCGCTCGCGAGTGGGCGCAACCGGATTGTGGCAATTCATGTACGGAACAGGCAAGATGTACGGATTGCAGGTAAACAGCATGGTGGACGACCGCAGCGATATCTACAAATCTACTGTAGCCGCCTGCGAACATTTTGTTGACCTTTACAAAATCTATAAAGACTGGAACCTGGTTCTTTGCGCCTATAATGCAGGTCCGGGCAATGTAAACCGAGCCATTAGAAGGGCCGGTGGAGTAAGAGATTTCTGGGCTATCCGCCATTTCCTGCCCAGGGAAACACAAAATTACGTTCCGGCATTCATGGGTGTTACCTACGTAATTGAACATGCCGCAGATCATAACCTTTATCCCAATCCACCCATTTATTCACATCTGGATGTGGATACCCTGAAGGTAAACCAGCAACTTAGTCTGAGAACCGTTAGCCAGTTTCTCGATATTCCGCTTGACCATCTCAGATACCTGAATCCTTCTTTCCGTCAGAATATCATTCCGCATAATACTGACTCCCCTTACTTTTTGCGCATTCCCCGGGATTATACCGGTGTATTCATAGCCAATGCCGACACCATTTACAATCATAAAACCCCCGAGGAGATACGCCAGGCCGAACTGGCTGCTCAAATGAGCGAAACCACCGTGCACGTGGTGAGAAGCGGCGAAGTGTTGGGCTCCATTGCCCGAAGATATGGGACATCTGTAGGTGAGATTCAGCGGCTCAACAACATTAGGGGAACCCTCATACGGCCCGGTCAGCGACTCATAGTTCGGGCCCCTGCACGTCCAACCACCACCGTAGCTTCCAACGCCAATACACATGTGGTAAGAAGGGGTGAAACCTTAGGTGTGATTGCAGGAAGATACAGGGTAAGTGTCAACCAGCTACGTCAATGGAACAACATCAGCGGTACTACCATTTATGCCGGACAAAACCTCATCGTAAGGCAACCCGAAGGTTTTACCGGCCAGGTGCAAACTGCGGAACCCGAACCTGAGCCCAAAGAACTGGCTCTGGAAGAGGATGAAGAAGCCACCGGATACATTTGGTACATCATTCAGCAAGGAGATACTCTTTATGATATTGCCGAAAAACACGAAGACCTTTCCATTGAAGACCTGAAAGAACTTAATGACAACATCTCATCCAGCCCACTGGTACCCGGACAGCGCATCCTCATTGGAACGGAAGAGTAATCTGAAAATTTTTACTAAATTTGAGCTTTCAGGCAATAATTTGCCTTGAACTGGTGTTTTTTTAGAAACCCTTTCAAAGTCAAAAACATGCACAAATTAACATTTTTACTTTTATCACTGGTCGTGCTTTCATGCACTACATCTGATCGTCCGCAAAAACCATCAGCTACCGGCAAATCGGGCGAATTGTTGCTGATAATGCCCACACCACGCTGGGAAGGCACTGCAGGCGAACATGTTAAAGATGCCTTTTTATCAGAAGTTCCCATGCTTCCGCAACCGGAACCCCAGTTTAACATCATTCAGCTGAATGAGAGAGCTTTCGTAAAACTTTTTGAAACCCATAGAAACATCTTTTTTGTAGAATATGATCAGACACTGGAAAGAGGAAAGATTGAAGTCAGCAGAAACGTGTGGGCATATCCGCAGCGGGTTATAAGGGTGAAAGTGCCCAATGATGAAGTGCTTAAGAGAGTGCTCGTTAATAACCAGCAATCATTTATTGATATGTATATGGAAACTGAAAGGGAGCGCCTGATCAATGCATACCGCCGAATGATGAACCACCAGGCGCGCAACCTGGTGAGAGAAGAAATGAATCTGGATATCACGGTGCCCGAAGGATACTTTGTGGCAAAGAATGAAGATAACTTTATATGGCTGCGGCAAACCGGCACACGCGAAGATTTGGACCTGGGGTTGATGATCACCATACTTCCTTATACACATCCCGACTGGGATTTTGACCACCAAACCATATGGCACCGGCGCGACTCCATCACGCGCAAACACATTCCGGGTAATTTCCCCGACAGCTATATGACAACCTATCCCGACATTCCGCCCATATTCCGCGAAATCAGCTTCAATGACCTTTATGCCGTTGAAGCAAGAGGTTTATGGAGGGTACAAGGCGATTTTATGGGAGGACCCTTCGTAAATATCACTTTCGTGGATGAAAAGAACGACCGGCTCATCAACCTCGATGGTTTTGTTTACGCCCCGAAATTCAAAAAAAGAGATTACATGCGGCAGGTGGAAGGGCTGATGCACAGTGTAGAAGTATACAGTTCCGTTGTTGAAGAAGAAGCACCTGCATAAGCAAATAAAACCTGGTAATTTTCAACAAAAGAGGCTGTCTCAAAACTGCCAGTTGGTCGTTGAGCCAGTCGAAACGACATTTGATTATCAGTTAGATACTCACTTCGACAGGTGTTACAATGAGTTCATCGAATTGCTCAGTGTCCAAATCAAAACTGACTTTTGAGTCAGCCTCTTTTTTTAAGTTTTGCAGGCTAGAAGCTAAGAGTTCAAATGGCTAAAGATGACAATGGGCAAAACATAGCTATTTTTATCATTTCTTAATCTGGAAAATTACATATGACAAAAATTAACTCTCTGATCAGTAAGATCATTAAGCATTCTGCATTAGATTAGTCATAATGGATAACAACCCTCACCCTGTAGGTTAATTTGACACTTCCTGCAACATTTGTGAAAATATGCTCCCTAATATGGTTTCCACCGGTAAGATTTCTTACATCGAATGGTGTCGTTTCTGTTCTTGTAACTGGAGATACAAGTACCCACAAGCGGGATGTAGAATGTATGGAGAATTGGGTATCCTGATCAGGGTATATGATAAATTCCCGTTTGTAGCTATTCAGTGCGGTTAAAGGAGTAAAAATCCATTCATTGGCCGTCTTTACAGAGGCCGTGGGTTGACAAGTGCCAAAGTAACCGCCTCCGTAGCATGCTCCTGTATTAGTAGTAGTGGTCCACTCAACAGTTACATTCCACGAAGTTATATCCGGGTCCACCGGATCGATGATATCAATCAAAGTACAGTTGTCTCTTTTCAAAAATGAAGTTTGGTTTACCAGTCCAACAACTCTTTTTCCTTTTAGTGTTCTGGCTGTAAATGAAATGGGCACTGCGGTTGATG
>SKVR01000053.1 GCA_007129355.1 Bacteroidales bacterium
CATGATCGAAAGCAGTGTAAGGAATGCGTTTTTGCAAAGTGTGGGTGTCGAAGTTTGCGTAACGGATTTTTACGGTAATGCATGCGGTGAGTTTGTTTTGCGAACGCAGGTCGTAGCAAAGGCCTTCCACCATACTGGCCAGCAGGTTGTTGATGGCGGCAATGTCGATGGTATCCTGTTCAAAGGTGTGCTCGGTGCTTATGGATTTGCGTTCCCAGTGATTGTATACCGGCGTATTGTCGATGCCACGTGCCCGCTTCCATATTTCAGTGCCGTTTTTACCCATTAAACGTTCCAGCATTTCCATAGGCATTTGTTGCAATAAAGCCACCTTGTCGATACCCAGGTTGCGCAGGCTGATATAGGTTTTTTCACCAATCATGGGAATCTTGCGAATGGAAAGAGGAGCCAGAAAAGGGATAATGCCCGGCTGTTCCACATAAAGTTCACCGTTGGGTTTGGCTTCACCCGTGGCAACCTTGGCCACTGTTTTGTTGGCCGATAAACCGAAGCTGATGGGCAGACCTGTTTCTTTGATGATAGTTTGACGTAATTCGTGTGTCCACTTCAGGCTGCCGAAAAAACGGTCCATACCTGTAATGTCGATATAGTGCTCGTCGATGGATGCTTTCTCATAAAGCGGTGCCTTATCGGCAATCACATCCGTTACCAGGTTGGAATATTTGCTGTAAGCTTCCATGTCGCCACGTATTACAATGGCATCGGGGCAAAGCTGCAGGGCCATCTTCATAGGCATGGCCGAACGTACTCCGTAATGGCGGGTTTCATAACTGCAACTGGCCACCACACCACGGCCCGATGTGCCGCCAATAATCACGGGTCTTCCCTGCAGGCTGCTGTTGAGCAACCGCTCTACCGACACAAAAAAGGTGTCGAGGTCGAAGTGGGCGATATGGCGGTCGTTATATGTCAAATGTTTGCTTTTTGATGGTTTTGCAATCATAAATTATGTTTGTAATTTAATCAAAAAGATATAACTTTGTAAGGGAAATTTGTTAAAAAAACTACAGGCAGCTGTAAGTTGCTGTTTATCAACAATACAAATTGTTATGGAACTACATTTTGCAACCAACCTGAAACTGCTCCGTAAGCGCCGCAAACGCACCCAGGATGATGTGGCATTCTCTTCGGGTATCAAACGCCCTACCCTGAGCGGATACGAAAACAGCGGAGTGCTGCCCAGCGTGGAAAACCTGCTGGCTCTTTCCGATTATTTCGGTATATCGGCCGATACTCTGCTTCGGGTAGATCTGCATAAGCTTTCGGAATATCAGCTATCGCAACTGGAGCGGGGAGGCGATGTGTATGTGCGCGGAAGCAACATACGCGTGCTGGCCACTACCATTGATAAGAGCAACCGCGAAAATATAGAGTTGGTTGCCGAAAAAGCGAAGGCCGGCTATAGCACCGGATTTGCCGATCCGGAGTATATCAGGGAACTGCCGCGCTTTCAGCTTCCTTTCCTTTCGGCTAATAAAAAATACCGCAGTTTTCAGGTAAGCGGCGACTCTATGCTTCCCATACCCGAGGGGGCCTGGATTACCGGAGAGTTTGTGCAGGACTGGACCGACATTGTCAGTGGTAAGCCTTATATCATTCTTACCCTCAATGACGGTGTTGTTTTCAAAATTGTTGAAAACCAGCTCGAAGAAAGGGGAGTGCTACGCCTGTATTCTCTCAATACCCTTTACCAGCCCTATGATGTAAATGTGGCCGATGTGCGCGAGGTATGGAAATTTAAAAACTTCATTGCCGAAGAAATACCCGGCGAAGGTACTTCGCAGCAAAGTCTGGCACGCATGATAATGGAGCTGAAAAAAGATGTGGAAGAAATAAAGGGACGAATGCGTTAAGATGAAAGTGAATTTGAACAGAATGCTGAAGTTACGGTTTATGTAGCAGGTCATAAGGATTTTCAAACGATATGTACAGATTGGTTTTTCAAAACAGACATGGAAGGATGTCAGGGATGCAGTTTTCCCGTAGCCTTTTGCTCGTATTATTTTTTACTGTTGTCTTCGGCAAAAATCTGATTTCACAATCTCATCCATTTCCAAACAGCCAGCACATAAGCATTGATGGCCTGAGACTTCATTACCGGCTCTGGGAAAGCAGTAATGATGAATTTCGGGGCAATGTATTCATGGTACATGGTTTTGGGGGTTCAACCTTTTCATGGGAGGCGGCGGCTGATAGTTTGTCGCAACTGGGGTATCGTGCAGTAGCCGTGGATGTTCCTCCATTTGGTTACAGCGACCGCGCTCCCAGGCAAAATCAGTCGGTAACATACCGGGCAGCACTTTTGAATGCGTTTCTCAATCAGCAGTTTCCGGGTGAGAAATGGCATCTGGCAGGTCATTCAATGGGGGGTGCAATTGTGCAGGCAATGGCTTTGCTTTATCCTGAGAATTACCAAAGTGTTAATTTTGTCGGGGCTACACTCTTTGCCTCCATAAACCCGCAGGAAAGACAATTGCCATTGGTTTTCCGTATTCCCGGAGTAACTGCTTTTATGGGAAATTTTGCAGAAAGCTGGATTATAACACCCGGCAGGGTAGAGGGTCTTATTGAGTCAGCATACGGACAAAAACCTTCACCTTCTCAAACCCGTGCATATCTGGATCCGCTAAGTATCCCGGGCACCGCACGGGCCATTTTAAATGCTGCCCGGTATTATCATGAAATTCATCAACTGGAAGCATCGGATTTGAGTATTCCTGCCATTGCCACCTGGGGTGCTGATGATAATTGGGTTTCCTTCGAATCACGTCAGTCGGTCGTTGATCAGATAAAAGGGCTGGAATTGTTTATTATGGATAATACCGGACACAACCCCATGGAAACACATTTTAAAGATTTCATGGACATTTACATTGCCTTTCTCAATAATCTGTAATTTTGCGCATGGAAAACGAAGAATTCTTCAAAGAATATTTTATCATAAGGGATGAGTTGGACCGCCATTGTGCTGATCTTTACAAATTACACGCTTCCCACCTGAACTGTAAAGCCGGTTGCGATTCATGTTGCATGGACTTCAGCATTTTCCCTGTAGAATTTTATGTTATTAAAAATCAGGTAGGAGATAACCTCAAAAAGGGGATTAAACCTGCTTCTGATGGCGAATGTGCCTTCCTGGTAAACCATCGTTGTGTAATCTATGAAGCCAGGCCGATTATATGTCGCACACAGGGATTGCCGCTGCTCTACATGGGCGATGAGCATTGGGAACTATCGGCCTGTGAGCTTAATTTCACCGATTTTGATTTTGATGATTTTACGGAGGAGAATACTTTTCCGCAGGATAAATATAACAGCAGGCTGTTTCTTCTTAACCAGAAGTTTATTGAAAACTTTCCGGGTAAACCATTTAAAAATAACGATCTGATTCCGTTAAGGAAACTTTTTTCAGATGCGGAAAATAATAGCTGATTAAGCTACCAGGATAAGTGATTTCTGCTATTCAAAAAGGAAAGAAATCATTATAATCTTGGAGTTGAGCCGGTCAATGGAATTGGCAAACATGCTGTTCTCTCTTGAAAGCATATCTCTGATTCCGAATGAGGCTTTGATTTCAGTTGAAAATTTGAAGTAGTAAAAATAATAATCAAATCCCACACCCATCTCATAGAAAAAATCATTTTTCCCAGTTCGTGCCAGTATCTCGTCTTCAAAATCTTCTTTGTCTTCAACCGATGCCAGATCATGACTATATTTGAGCCCTCCGAGCACATATACCCGCGTATTTGTCATCCGTAAAGATTTATATTTCAGATGCAGGGGGAAGTCTACAAAAGTACTTTCCAGTTGCTGTTTGCGGGAAATAGGATTGCCATTCTTAACGCCCCTGTACACAATGTTTCTGTCGCCGAAAGTTAGGGTAGGAATGAACCGCAGATCCCATTGATCGGCAAGGCGAAGGTTTGAAACGATGCCAATATTAAAACCATACTCAGCTTCGGGCAACACTGATTTTAATGTATCAAATTCGGCGATCAGGTTACCGGCCATTTCCACATTATGCAGGTTGCTGATGGGTTTGAGAGAAAAATTCAGTTTGTTGAATCCCAGGGAGAATCCAAAGTGATAATCTTTTTGGTCATGATGGGGCAAATTTTCAAAATTAAATGCTCCTCTTCTCTGCGAATGGGCCGGGTGTGTGGCTGATATGAGAAACAGCAGGCCCAGGATTAATATAATACTGCTATTCTTTCTAATCACTTTCTTTAGGTTATGAAAAACTGATGATTACTGACTACTATCTACTTCAAACCAAAAACGTAGGTTGATGCATTAATATTGCGGTAAAGTTATTGAAATTCTCTTTTGAATAATAAACCGGTTTTTTCAGAGTGAGAATAAAGTTTATTTTACAGCTTCATACAAATAAGTAATGCCCATACTGAGTTTTCTTGCCCTGGCAGTTTGAAAACCGGCATCCTTTAGCAATTCAACAAAGGCAGGTCCGTAAGGAAAAGTTTTGACCGATTCGGGTAAGTATTTATAAGAATCATAGCTTCCGCTGAAAATCTTGCCCCATAGCGGAAGAATGATATTAAAGTAGAAGCTGTAGCCTTGTCTTACAGGAAACTTGTCGGGCATGCCGAATTCCAGTATCATAAGAACGCCGCCGGGTTTGAGTACCCTTTGTATTTCTTTAAGGCCCTTTATGGGGGTTTCGAAATTTCTTACTCCATAAGATACTACAGCGGCATCGAAACTATGGTCTTCGAATGGAAGATCTTCAGAATCGCCCTCCTGCAAAGTAATCATATTTTGCAGACCTTTCTTCTCAATTTTTTTATCGCCCATTGCAAGCATGGACTCTGCAATATCTACTCCTATAATGGTGGTCGGTTTTAATTTTGCCAATTCTATAGCAAGATCAGCTGTACCAGTTGCAACATCAAGTATACTGTCGGGATTGTATTTTAAAAGTGCTTTTCTTAACTTTTTTCGCCATTGACGGTCAATACCTAATGATAAAAAGTGATTAAGATAATCATACCTGTGGGCTATTTTGTTAAACATGCCACGAACTTCTTCTTTCTTCGCCATCTTTCCTGCTGAATAAATATTATTTAATTAATTAATCAACTCCCTAAGGAGCCAGCCTCACTCTCTCCCATATCTTTTCTTCCTGTTTGTATTTGTAAAGTATCCTGTCGTGAAGTCTTCCCGGACGTCCTTGCCAAAATTCTACTATATTGGGGATTAGCCGGTATCCGCCCCAGAATTTTGGACGTGGGATGGTTTTTCCTTCGTATTCCTTTTCCAGCCTGGCGAAATTTTCAAACAATATCTCCCGGGTTACGATTTCTTTACTTTGATCAGAAGCCCATGCACCCAATTGACTCTCCCTTGGCCTGCTGTTGAAATACTCATCTGATTCCTCATCTGAAACTTTCTCAACAATACCTTCAACTCTTACCTGCCTTTCCAGTTCCAGCCATAGAAAGACCAGTGAAGCATTCGGGTTTTGTTCCAGGTCTTGTGCTTTTCTGCTGTTGTAATTGGTGTAGAAAACGAAACCTTTATCGTCAACTTCCTTAAGTAAGACAATCCTGGCACGCACTATGCCTTTATTGTCGGCAGTAGCCATTGTCATGGCGTTAGGTTCGGGAAGTCCTGCAAAAACAGCCTGATCAAACCATAAGTTAAATTGTGCCAGCGGATCGGGCAGCACCTGATAAAGGCTTAGGCCACCCTGTGTATATTCTTTTCTGAACTCGTGCAGTTTCTTTTTTTGCGTCATTCTTATCAGATAATTTTTTTTTAAGTTAATGATGCAATTCAGGACTAATACTTAAATAAAGACATTTTCTTTTGAAATATCTCCAGTCAATATTATTGGTGTCATTTTTTGCGGATTATTAAATACTACAAACTACACTGCAATATATCATGTACCTAAACTATCATAAACCAAATATCTTCCGGGTTATACTTTAGAGTAGATTTAAACAAAGATTTTTCGCGATAGTTCACAATATTATATCATTTTGAATCCGCGGCAGGGAATACCAAAAGTTTCCCTTTAAATAGTTACCGGGTTTTTGAGAAGCCAATATATTATTATCTTATTTCCTTATAAGACGCTTTAATCAGCTTATTCGTGAAAAATATTCCGAACATTTATTTCAGGTCGGATAGTGCTGATTTAATTCGTTTTACTGCTTCAATAAGAAGTTCATTGGATGTGGCATAAGAAAATCTGATACATTCAGGAGTACCGAATGCATCACCAGGTACCAGGGCTACATGAACTTTATTGAGAATATACATGCAAAGATCACTTGCATTGTTTATGGTTTGCTTTCCATTGCTTTTCCCAAAATAGCTGCTAACATCAGGGAAGATGTAGAAAGCACCTTGTGGTACGTTGGTTTTTACACCGGGAATTTCTTTCATGAGATCCAGCACCAGGTCGCGTCTTTCTTTGAATTTTTCAAGCATTCCCCAGGTTGCTTTTGGCAGGGTGTTCATGGCTTCTTCTGCTGCTTTCTGCCCAATTGAGCAGGTAGCAGAAGTAAACTGCCCCTGTAACTTGGTGGTTGCTTTTGCAATGTCGATATGAGCTGCCAGGTATCCTACCCGCCAGCCTGTCATGGCAAAACCTTTAGAAACTCCGTTAATAACAATAACCCGTTCTTTTATGCTTTGAAACCGGGCAATACTTTCGTGATTTTTTCCGAAATTGATCAATTCATAAATCTCATCAGAAATGACATAGACATGCGGATTTTTTTCAAAAACGCCGGCGAGTGCCTTTAATTCATCTCGTGTGTAAACCGATCCGGTTGGATTGCAGGGACTGGAAAAAATAAAGGCTTTCGTTTTCGGGGTTATGGCATCTTCAAGTTGTTGTGCCGTAATTTTAAAATCGTTTTCAATGCCGGCTTCAATAAATACATGTTTGCCTTCGGCAAGGCTAACCATCTGGTTGTAACTTACCCAGTAGGGGGTTGGTATGATAACTTCATCACCAGGATTAACCAAGCAAAGCAATGTATTCATGATGGCCTGCTTGGCACCTGTGCTTACAACTATCTGGTCAGCTGTAAAGTCCAGATTGTTATCTCTCCTGAGTTTTTCTGCAATAGCTTGTCTTAGCTCGGCATAACCATTCACAGGTGTGTAGAAAGAATAATTTTCATCAATGGATTTTTTTGCAGCTTCCTTGATATTGTCGGGAGTGAAAAAGTCGGGTTCTCCAAGGCTGAGATTAATGACATCATGCCCCTGGGCTTTTAATTCACGACTTTTTCTCGACATGGCCAGGGTTTCCGATTCGATCATTTGATTAATTCTGTTTGATAAAGTTGTCATAATATATATCCGGATTATAGGTTTTTGACGAATAATGTTTTGATTTGCAGTATTGTGCTTTACTTTGCTGAAAGAGCAAAATTAAGAAATTAAAACCGATACGACCAAAATTCATTTCAGATTGGTATTGTATTAAATACATCGAAATTCTGGGATAAACACAATTTTGTATTATATCTTTATCTTTGCGAATAATTTTATAAAAACAGATAGTATGGCCGATTTCTTTCAGATGTTTAATTATGTTTTGCCCGCAGTTATAGTATTCCTTACTGCCTGGTATATTCTCAAAGAGTTTTTCAAACAGGAAGACAAAAAACGACAACTTCGTTTGCTGGAGGAAAAACAAAAGCTATCATTGCCTGTAAGATTACAAGCCTATGAGCGAATCGTTCTTTTTCTTGAAAGGATTTCGCCCGGCAACCTTGTAATGCGGGTGCACAAGGCTGAAATGAACGTTAAACAATTTCAGCAGATGCTCATTAAAACCATCAG
>SKVR01000305.1 GCA_007129355.1 Bacteroidales bacterium
TACACTACCAATCATGAAGCAGGAGCTGCACGTGGCACCAATCTTTTCCGCAGAGAAAGGTTAGGAGGTTCCTATTCAAGTGTATGGAATCTTCACAATGACAACTCCGGAAATGGAGAAGGCCCTGGCCAGGTTCGTATTGGAGATGGTAAAGAGCTGGATGCTTTTCAATTCGACCTTACATGGAGACCTATCCCCACAACACATTTTAAGGCGCATTACGGTCTGGCTAATGCATCAGGGCCCAATCCTGCCACCACCGACGTCGGAACTGAAGAGTGGGCTTATTATGGAGCAGATATTACACAATACATCCATCGTAGTATTTACCTTTCAGCCAGATATTCAGAAGCCAATGCTTCTCAATTTAGCAATGTGGCAGCAGGCTCAGTAAACAGGTTTCAGATAGGTGCCGGAGCATGGATTACCAACAGAATGCTCATGAAACTTGAGTATGTTACGCAGTCAGCAACTGGCTGGGATGAAGGAACTGTGGGAGTGGCTAACTTCGTTGATGTAGGCCGTGAACCAAAATTCAGTGGTATCATTTTTGAAGCATCTTTTTCGCTTTAAAAATTGAAAAGTATAAGAAACGAGGATTGCAGGCGTGAACTGCAATCCTCGTTTTTTTTTGACATTCCCCTCTAAAAATCCAGCCCGTGCTTTTCTGCTTTGGTGCGAAAAGTTGATAACGGAATATTTAAAAGCTTTGCAGCTTTGGTCTTGTTACCCCCACTGCGGGCAATAGCTGCCTGAAGGAGTTTTATTTCTGTATTCGTAAGAATTTCTTCCAGATTCCATTGTTGCGACTCTGTAAGCTCTGGCAAAGCGCTGTCAGGGCGGAGAAACTCTGCCGGAATATCTGCGGCAGTAATCTGGTTACCTGCTGTAGTAAGCACCAATCTTTCCATAAGGTTTCTCAGTTCCCTTACATTTCCGGGCCATTTATAATTTTCCAGTATACCCAGCGCATCCGGATTAATTTGTAATGGTTTGCCTTGTGAAAACTCCCGAAGAAATCTGTTTACGAGTACTTTAATATCATCTTTTCTTTCTCTGAGCGGCGGAATGTGGATGGGAATTACATTCAAGCGGTAATATAGGTCATCGCGGAATTTCCCCTGCGCAATTTGATTTTTTAAATCATACTTGGTAGATGCCACTACCCTGACATCTACCTTTACAGCCTGGGTGGTACCCACGGGTTCTACTTCCTGTTCCTGTAATACCCGCAAAAGTTTAACCTGTAACTCAAGCGGAACATCATCAATATCATCAAGGTAAATAGTACCTTTGTCTGCAGCTTCAAAACGCCCTTTTCGGGATTTTTCTGCTCCTGTAAAAGCCCCTTTCTCATGACCAAATAATTCGCTTTCAAATACTTCCCTGGCAAGGATTGCACAACTTACCTTTACAAAGGGTTTGCTACTCCGGTTGCTGTTATAATGTATAATGTTTGCAAGCATTTCCTTTCCTGTTCCTGTTTCCCCGGTAATTAATACTGAAGCATTGGAGTGTGCAACTGATTTTATCAGGTCAAAGATTTTATTAACTGATTCACTTTCACCGGCAAAGCTTGAAAAATCAAATTTCTCGCTTACCTGGGTCTGAAGTCTTTTATTATCCTGTTTGATATCACGTAATTCGGCAACTCTTTGGGTAAGGTGAAGAATCTCTTCATTGCGGAAAGGCTTGGAAAGATAATCATATGCTCCGAGTTTAAGAGCCTTAATTGCCGTATCTACAGACGTGTAGGCAGTCATTACCACCACGAACGTGTCCGGGGATATCTGTTTTACTTTTTCAAGGAGCTCCAAACCATCAATACCCGGCATTCGAATATCGGTTATTAATAAATCGGGTGATTCCTCGGCTATTTTCTGTAACACACCTGAAGCCTCAGCAAATTCAAAAACCTGGTAGCCTGCATCCCTGAGTTCATCGGCCAGGCTTACCCTGAGAATCCTTTCATCTTCAGCTAAAAATATTTTCATGTCGATATTAATGATTTTACCGGTAAGGTTATATTTACAATGGTTCCGAATCCTGATTCACTTTGAATCTCCAGCTCCCCATCATGATCACTGATGATATTCATACTCACAGAAAGACCAAGTCCCGTTCCTTTTCCGGGCGGTTTGGTTGTAAAGAACGGATCATATATCTTATTCAGGTTTTCATTTGATATTCCAATACCGTTATCCTCTATTTTAATTTGGAATTTTTCGTAATCATTTTCCAGTATACCGCAGCTTACATTAATCTCACCGGAAAACCCGGAGTTTTGATTCTTACGTTCTGCGATTGCATCAATACTATTAATGATCAGGTTAAGAAAAACCTGTTCGAGCTGGTTTTTGTTACCTGATATTAAAATATCGTGCGGGCAACTGTTAAGTTTAACATCGATACTTTCTTTCTCCAGTCTGTGTTTTGCCAGCGACAACGAATTTTTAAGAGCTTCTTTGGGATCCAAATCTACTTTATGAAAATCGGGTTGCCTTGCAAAGTCCAGCAGGTTTTTCACGACCATCTCCATTTTCTTTGCCGCTTCTTCCATAAGCTCAAGATACTTCTCAGCTTCATCTTTTTTCTCCGGATATTTTTTTATTCTGGTTATACAATGCATAATACCAGCAAGAGGATTGTTTACTTCATGAGCAACACCCGATGCCAGTGTACCAATTGATGCCAGTTTTTCAGACTGTATAAGCTTTTTCTGGGCATCTTCCAGCTCATCGTATGCTTTTTGCAGTCTATTAACCATTTCATTAAACCTGGATACAAGAATATCGATTTCATCACCCGGCAATAATCCCATAATTTTTTCTACCCTTCTGGGATAGCGAGATGCGAACATTACTTTTTTCTCCTGAATAGATTGCATATCGAGGTTATCGGCAATGTTGCTGATATCCTTTACCGGGCTTGTAACAAGATAGGAGAAAATAAAAGTTCCTACCAGACTGATAACCACCAGAAACATAATCATACCCAACAAAGTCCTTGTAGCCTTATCGAGTGTTCTTCCAATATTATCCTCGGTAAGTCCTACTCTCAAAAACCCAATATTGCCATCCAGCAATGGAATTGAAATATCCCTGATTAGCTTGTCGCTTCCCTGAAATTTTACGTGAGCGGAGATAACTTCATTACTCTGCTCACGTTGGTGAACATCATGCAGGCCATCAGGCACCAAACCATCAAATGTATGGGCTTTTATCTGGCAATCGGGGTCACAGACCAAAATGTATTCTATACTTTCATCTGCAGCTTTTACTTCGTCGAGCAGAACATTCAAGGCCACCACATCATCAAAAAGAATATAGTTTATGGCTCTTTGGGAAATAATTTGCGACATAAAAACGCCTTTCTCCTGTAATTCTTCCTCGAGTGAAGAAAATATAATACGGTGAACCAGTGCCACATTAATGCTTCCGAATAATATTACAACAACCACCATGCCGATGGTAAACTTCCAGAAAAGCGGGATTTTTACTTTCTCAGTCCCTTTACTCTTTAAAGGTATTTTATTCATAAATGAGGAATTAATCGTACAGTCCTTTTTTTATCTCCCTTACCGAGTTATAATCATCATCTTCTCCTTCAATAAAACGGTCAATCAATAATTCATCCAAAATTGAGCTCGCTTCAGCATTGTTATGCATAGAAAGAAATAGCTGCTTCAGTTGCTCTCTTTTTTCGCCTTTAAGTCTTTGTGAAATTACTACAGGTGGGTTTCCGTAATCTGGCGATACCTCGATAATTCTTACCCCTTCAATTCTTTCGGGATGATAAACTTTAAGATAATCAAAAATCAACTGATTGATAGTTGCGGCATCAACAACTCCCTTTGCAACAAGTTGGATGGAAATATCATGACCATAAGTGAACATTGTAGATTCGAAAAAGCTCTCATAGGTTTCATTAAATTCCTTCAGTCGATGTAATGCATATACGTAGCCCGTATTTGATAAAGGATCGGTAAAAGCAAACCGGCTTCCTTTTAAATCTTCAAAGCTTTTGGCAGCAAAAGCATCTGAAACAATAATGTAAGCATTATAACTAGGTCTGCCTCCACTAACAGGCACAGCTAAAAGCTCCACACCCTTTGAAAAATCCAGTTCAACATATGCCCCTGTGCAAATAAATGCAAAATCAAGTTGACCTGCTTCAAGCATCTGGTTGATCTCAGCGTATGTTTTTCTTTGATGAAACTCAACAGGATATCCCATTTCATCTGAGATGTATCTGAAAATATCCTCGTAAGACTCATAAGTTTCGCGGGGGGAAAGTATTGCAGATACTGCAACCTTGAGGGGATTATAAATAGTATCTGCTTCAACTACAGCCTGTCTTGCCGTATTGTTTGGATCAATTACAATAACTTCACGAGGCTTGCGATTACATGCAGGACTTAGCATTAAAATAACAATGATCAGGTTTAATAATCTCATCAGCTAAAAAGTTAATGTGAGCAGTAAGTATAAAGGTAGCAAGATTATTAAAACCCGAGCATTACAATATTACTATCAAAAGCTAAAGTCAATCCAGTTGGTTCTGTATCAAATTCATCAACTTAGCTTAAATCTTTTTTAATCGCCTGAATTAAAGCCTTTAATTCTATTTCTTTTTCATAATAATTTTCAGGAGAATCAAGACTGGTATTTACACTGATGTAGAATTTAATTTTCGGCTCAGTACCCGATGGTCTTGCAGAAATGAGATTACCGCCCTCCGTTAAAAACTGCAGTACGTTGGATTTGGGTAAATCAATAGCAGTAACTTTTCCTGTTTCCAGATCCCTTTCCTGAGATGCCTGGTAGTCCATGGTTTTTACCACTTTCTTACCACCCAGTGATTTCGGGGGATTTTCCCTGAAACCTGTCATCATTTCCCTGATCTCTTCTGCGCCTTTTTTTCCTGACTTGGTGATTGAGATGAGTTCTTCCTTAAAGAATCCATATTCGGCATAAATCTCCTTAAGCATCTGCCAGGGGGTTTTGCCATTATCAAGGTGCCATGCAGTCATTTCTGCAATCATATTACATGCTACCACGGCATCTTTGTCTCTCACATGGTCGCCAATCAGATAACCGTAACTCTCCTCTGCACCGGCAATAAATGTTTCCTTACCTTCCAGTTCAGTGATAAGAGCACCAATAAACTTGAAGCCGGTCAGTACATTGTAGCACTTTGCACCCATAGCTTCTGCAATGCGGTCAATTAAATAGGTGGTAACAATGGTTTTTACAATATATTCATTCCCTTTGAGCTTATCTTTCTGTTTCCACTGGTCTAGAAGATAATGAAAAAGAAGGGTACCAGTTTGATTTCCGTTGAGTAATACAAATTCATTATTGTCATCTTTAACAGCAATTCCAACCCTGTCAGCATCAGGATCAGTTGCCATCACCAAGTCAGCATCTATTAGTAATGCCTTATCCAGTGCCATGGTAAGGGCTTCCTTTTCTTCGGGATTCGGATAAATTACAGTGGGGAAATTACCATCAATCGTACATTGCTCTTCTACCAGGTTAACATTGGTAAAACCAATGCTTATCAATGCTTCCGGTATCAGATGAACTCCTGTGCCATGCAAGGGTGAAAATACAATTTTTAAATCGTGGTGTTTTTTTATTACATCGGGATTTAAGCTTACCGCTTTAACCTTTTCAATGAATAGTTCATCAATTTCACGACCAATCTTCTCAATGTTTTCCGGTATTGCTTTGAAGTTGATTTTTGAGATAGAATCAATACTTAAAACCTCATCAATAATGTTCGTGTCGTGCGGAGCGATAATTTGTCCACCATCATTCCAATAGGCCTTATAACCACTGTATTCCTTGGGGTTGTGAGAAGCTGTAAGCATTACACCACTCTGGCAGCCAAAATGCCGTATGGCGAATGAAAGCTCGGGTGTTGGCCTCAATCTATCAAAAAAGTAAACATGAATTCCATTGGCAGAAAATACATCGGCTGTTACCTGTGTGAAGTATTCCGCAAAATTGCGGTTATCATGCGCAAGAGCTACTTTGATGGTCTGGTTAGGAAATTGTTTTTTAAGATAATTACTCAATCCCTGTGTTGCTGCACCTATGGTATATTTATTCACCCTGTTGGTTCCCACACCAATAATACCTCTCAGCCCTCCGGTACCAAACTCAAGGTCTCTGTAAAAAGCATCGGTAATTTCTTCCTTGCTGCCGCTTTCGAGCATATTTCTGATGGTGGCTTTGGTTTCCTGGTCGTAATCTTCAGTCAACCACTGGTTCACTCTTTCTGTAATGTTCTTATCCAGATCTTTCATATCCCATTTTTTAAATTTATTCCCAAAAATTTCAGTTTATTACCTAATCAAAAAACTCTATTCATTCTTTTTGATAAAAGACATTTAAAAATAAAATTCTACTTATGTTTATTCTCTTTCAAAAGTATAAATATTTTGAAAATAGCTTTAAACAAATGTTGGAGATAGTTTAAGAAAATCTGACCATAGAGTCTTATATCAAAAAACCCCCCGGCGAAAAAAAACACATTCAACCGGGGTGAAAAAAATATGTATTAAAACTTTAATATTTATTTCTGTTGGCAAAAGCCACCAGCGAAAGCATCACGGGTACTTCTACCAATACACCCACCACAGTTACCAATGCAGCGGGCGATTGCAAGCCAAACAGGGCAATTGCCACTGCTACTGCCAGCTCAAAAAAGTTGCTGGCACCAATCATGGCTGCAGGAGCACAAACCGCATAATTCAACTTCAATTTTTTCCCCCCGAACCAGGCAAGGAAAAAGATAAAATACGTTTGTATAACCAGGGGTACGGCTGCTAAAAGAATAATTAAGGGGTTGTTGGTAATATTCTGTCCCTGGAAGGCAAACAAAAGCACCAGGGTTACCAGTAATGCAATAATACTGACAGGTTTGAGCTTTGGAAGGAAAACATCCTTAAACCATTTAATCCCGCGACTGCGCAAAAGCAGACGTTGAGTTATTACACCCGCAACCAGTGGTATTACAACAAAAATCAGTACGCTGTAAACCAGGGTATCATAAGGAATAGCTACATTGGTAATCCCGAGCAACAAACCTACGATGGGAATAAATGCCACCAAAATAATCAAGTCGTTTACCGAAACCTGCACCAGGGTATAATTGGGGTCACCGTCGGAAAGGTACGACCATACAAATACCATAGCTGTACAGGGAGCAGCACCAAGAATGATGGCACCTGCAATATATTCTCCGGCCAGCTCCGGGTCAATCCAGGCTGAATATAGCTTATCAAAAAATATCCAGGCAAAAAAGGCCATGGTAAACGGTTTTATCAGCCAGTTAATAATGACTGTCCATATGATTCCTTTAGGTTTTTTCCCTATTTTCTTTATGCTCATAAAATCAATCTGCAGCATCATGGGATAAATCATCAGCCAGATAAGGATGGCCACGGGAATATTCACACTGGCAATCTCCATACTGCTAATCACTTCTATACCATCGCCGATTAAATGTCCTAAGCCTATACCCACCAGGATACCCAGGGCAACCCAGATGGTAAGATACTTTTCAAAAAAGCCAATGGTTTTTTTTGGCTGGTCGGGAATTACTGTCTTTTTGATTGGATCTGTCATAGTGTTTTTTTTTAATACGAGTTATTTGGTACCGCAAAGTTCGCAAGGGGTCAGCGCAAGGGGCGCAAGGAGTTTTTTTTTACGACCCTTTGCGACTTCTTTGCGATTCTTGCGTTTTCATTTAAGTTGTGGTTCAATTTCTTCTTTATACAATTTGTAAAAACCTTCCTTGATTTCTTCGCGCACGCGGATGAATTCA
>SKVR01000131.1 GCA_007129355.1 Bacteroidales bacterium
ATCAAAAAGAAGGGTTTTTGCTAAAACGTAATAGCAGAATTTTAATCCTTATTTTCTAATTTTGCTGATTGTTTTCACAAAATCATGTTTTACCTATAGCACAAAAAATTAAAACTTCAAAATATTACTATGCTGCAAATACATTTGATTCGTAATCAAGCTGAAGATGTTATAAAAAAACTTCAGATCAAGAATTTTGACGCAAAAGAAATTGTGGAAAAACTTTTGGATATTGATGTAAAACGTCGTTCCACTCAAAAGCACCTGGATGATAAATTGGCAGAAAGCAATGCCATGGCCAAGGAAATTGGTAATCTTTTTAAGTCAGGAAAACAGACCGAGGCCAATGAACTGCGTTCCAAAACCACAGCAATGAAGCAGCAGGTAAAGGATCTGCAGGAAGAACTCAATGGCCTGGAAGCTGAACAGGACAAACTGCTGGTTCAGTTGCCCAATATACCGCATGAAACTGTACCTGCAGGTAAAACTTCCGAAGATAATGAAATCATCAGCCACGAAGGAAATATTGACCAACTCTCTAAGGATGCTTTGCCTCACTGGGAACTTACCAGTAAATATGATATTATAGATTTTGAACTGGGTACCAAAATTACGGGTGCAGGTTTTCCTGTTTACAAAGGAAAAGGAGCGAAGCTACAAAGGGCACTCATTAGTTTTTTTCTCGATCAGGCCATTCAGGCCGGATATATTGAATATCAGCCACCGCTTCTGGTAAATGAAGCATCGGCTTATGCCACAGGTCAATTGCCTGATAAAGATGGTCAGATGTATCATGTTCCACTCGATAATCTGTATCTTATACCCACGGCTGAGGTTCCTGTTACCAATTTTTACCGTGATATTATTATAAAGGAAGACCAGCTACCATTAAAAAGCACTGCTTATTCAGTTTGTTTCAGAAGGGAGGCCGGATCATATGGCAAAGATGTAAGGGGGCTCAATCGTTTACACCAGTTTGACAAGGTGGAAATTGTACAGGTTACAACCCCTGAAAAAAGTTATGATACGCTTGAGCAAATGCTTGCATATGTTTCAGGAATTTTGCGTAAACTGGAATTGCCCTTCAGGGTTGCCAGGCTGTGTGGTGGTGATTTGAGCTTTGCAAGTGCTATGACTTATGATATGGAAGTTTATTCAGCAGCACAGAAACGCTGGCTGGAAGTCAGTTCAATATCAAATTTTGAAACATTCCAGTCGAATCGTATGAAATTACGATATAAGGATAAAAATGGTAAGACCACTTTAGCCCATACCCTTAATGGTAGCGCAGTGGCTTTACCTCGTATAGTTGCTGCATTACTTGAGAATAATCAGACTCCTGAGGGGATTCGCATACCCAAAGCGCTGGTACCATATACCGGGTTTGACTTTATTGATTAATGCCATATAGTTCTAAAACAAAACAGGATTCTATACGTTTGAATCTTGTGCAAATCTTTGTTTTATGAAGCATCTACGGATTTTTATACTTCTGTTACCTCTTTTAACGTTTACAGCCTATGCTCAACGTGACGAAGGCCCCTCATCTGATGAGCAGCTTGCCAATCAGTATTTACGGGAAGGAGAGTTTGAAAAGGCTTTAGTGCTTTATGAAGAACTTTTTGAGAAAGATAAGTCGCCTGTTATTTATAACAACTACCTGAAATGTCTGATTGAACTGGAAGAATTTCGCCGGGCAGAAAGACTTGTTGAACTTCAGATTAGTGACAATCCCGGAAGATGGCGTTTTCAGGTTGACTTGGGTTATGTTTATGATAAAGCCGGTGATAACCGCAAATTCCGCAGGCATTTTGACTCTCTTATCCGCAGCTTGAGTGCACACCCGCCATCAGTTAATGATCTTGCCAATGCCTTTATTTTCAGAGAATATTTTGATCGTGCTCTTGAAACTTATTTGCAGGGCAGAAGCATGCTCGGAGATTCTTACCCATTTAATATTCAAGTTGCAGCCATTTATAGCCGATGGGGTGAACATGAGAAAGTGATGATGGAGTATGTTGACCTTATAGCTATTGATGATTCCTATCTTGAAAGTGTTCAGGGTTTGCTTCAGGATGAACTGAACAATGACCCTGATTTTGGAAAAAGTGATGCTCTTCGAAGGGTTCTGCTCGAGAGGTCGCAAAGAGATGCGTCAAAAACCATTTATCCTGAAATGTTGCTTTGGCTGTCTTTGCAGCAGAAAGATTTCAGAATGGCCCTGCGGCAGGCCCGTGTTCTTGACCGTCGTATGGATCTGGATGGCCAACTTGTTATTGAAGTGGCTAAATTAAGTGCTACAAATAATCAGTTTGATATTTCGCGTGAAGGATTTCAGTACATCATCAATCTGGGAGAAATTAATCCTTTTTATCTGGAAGCTAGAGTCGGATTGCTGAATGTTAAATATCAGCAGGCTACAACCGGATACGGAATTAACTACGATTTGTTGCTGGAGGTGGAGAGTGAATACCATCAGTCAATTGATGAGATGGGAATACGTGCACAAACTGTTACACTGATTCGCAACCTTGCCAACCTGAAAGCTTTTTATCTGAACAATACCAGCGAAGCGGCAGATTTGCTGAGATCTTTGATAGAGCTCCCAAATGTATCTAATAGAATAAAAGCCGAATGCCGGATTGAACTTGCAGATATCCTGCTTTTACAAGGGGATTTGTGGGATGCTCATTTATTGTATGCACAGGTGGATAAAACTTTCAGAGATGATCCTCTGGCACATGAAGCAAGGTACAAAAATGCAAGGCTTTCCTTCTATATGGGCGAGTTCAAATGGGCAAAAGCTCAGCTTGATGTTATTAAAGCAGCAACATCGCGTTTGATAGCCAATGATGCTATGGCTCTTTCCCTGCTCATACAGGATAACCTTGAACAGGATGGCAGTTCTGTTCCTTTGAAAATGTTTGCCCGGGCAGAGATGCATCTATTTATGAATAACTATGATGAAGCGCAGGTTGTGCTTGATTCTCTGCAGCAAAAGTTCTCATCGCACCAGATAATAGATAATGTTTTGATGTCCAAAGCCGAAATCAAAATTCGCACAGGTCAGTATCAGGATGCTGATGATATTCTCTCAGGTATAACTGAGCTTTATTCCACCGGTCTTTTAGCATCGCAGGCACTCTTTATGCGAGCCCAGCTGTATGAAGATGTTTTCAAAGATAAGGATGAAGCCATGCGTTTATATCAACAACTGATTGTCGATTACCCCGGAAGTATTTACACAATTACAGCAAGAAACCGCTACAGATACCTTAGAGGAGATCTTATCAATTAAATAACCAGCACCTACTTTGGATTACGTAAGACCCAAAAAACACCTAGGACAGCATTTTTTGCGTGATGAATCCATTGCGCATCGTATCTCAGATAGCCTTACCGGACACGGAGATTATAAAACCGTTCTTGAAATAGGTCCCGGAACCGGGGTACTCTCCAAATATCTTATGCGAAACGATAATTTTCAATGGTGGGGTATGGATATAGATATCGAATCCATAGATTTTCTAAAGAAAAGCTTTCCTGAATTCGATTCTCAGATTCTTAAAAATGATTTTCTAAAGATAGATATCGCAGAACTTTTCGGAAACGAGAAAATTGCTGTAATCGGAAATTTTCCGTATAATATTTCATCACAGATATTATTTAAGATACTGGAAAATCGTAAACAGGTTACGGAAATGGTTGGAATGTTTCAGAAGGAGGTAGCCCAGCGTGTTGTTGCCGGCCCAGGTGGCAAAGTAAACGGAATTTTGAGTGTTCTGTGCAAGGCCTTTTATGATGTTGAATTTCTTTTCCAGGTTAATGAGAATGTTTTTAGTCCGCCACCCAAGGTGAAATCTGCCGTTATCCGTTTTAAAAGAAATAATAAAGAGCGGCTTGAATGCGATGAAAAAGCTTTTTTCAGGGTAGTTAAAATGGCTTTCAATCAAAGGAGAAAGACCTTGCGCAATGCCTTAAAACAATTACAGATAGATTGGGAGAATGTTCCAGGCGATCTTGCAGGTAAAAGAGCTGAAGTGCTTTGTGTAAATGATTTTATCAGTATTGTCAGGAGTTTGTCTTCATAATTATTTCACCTCTTATCTTAACTGGAATGGGCTAAAGATACCTGAATATTGCTAAATTTGCATAAAGATCGGACGACTACTTTCTAAAATTTCACAGGGTTTTCATATGGCAAATAAAAAGTTAAAGAATTTTGAGTATGCCAATCACACTTCCAAAGGTAAATCAACTGATATAAATACAGATAATTTAACCTTTTTCGAGTGCATTAACGGATTTGTTTTTATTATCTGCGATGGTAATGTTGGTGGTTCTTCAGATGTTATACCATCAGTGTTAACTACTGAAAGACTGAAGTACTATCTTGAAAATGAGTTTGTTGAAAATCCATCTGATGCTTTATACAATGCGCTGGTTTATGCCAATGGCTTTATTTATGAATACGCCCGAAAGAATCCTGATTTTATTAATCCAAGGGTAAGTTGTTCTATTTTGCTTATACGGAATAATCATGTTTTCTATAGTGTAGTTGGGAATTCTGCCATCCATTTTTTTAACGGGAAAAGATTATTCTATTTGGCAAAAGGAGGTGAGTCTATCATTAGCTACCGGGAAAAATCAGAGGATGCGCTTGAAGGTGGGTATTTTGTGGGTGAAAAGCAAAATATAGTTCCTGGTGTAAATAACGAGCCACTCGTTGCCTTAAATGATGATATGATTATGCTTAGCAACGGTGGCTTTTCAGAACTTGTTTCAGAAAAACAACTTCTTAAAATACTGGGGGACCCCATGCCAGTGCAGACTAAAGTTTACAGGCTTACAGATATGGCAGTGCACGCCGGCAGTGAAGACAATATTACAATTCAGCTCGCAGCTTTTTACAATCTTGACCATACTGAGCGAAAGTTTACTCCGGTGCGGTTGAAAGGGAGAAAAAATATCAGAGATGTGAGTTTGAGTAGGAAAGAGAAACCTGATGATTCTTCAGGTGATGATAAAGCATCTTCTTCTGAACTCAAATCCATAACAGAAAAACTAGAAAATCCTGCTGTAAAATATACTTTGCTTGCGATAGGGGTTTTGCTGATAATTTATATGTTTTATGATTTATTTCTTTACAACCCGGTTCGACCGGTAAAATTTGATCCCACAAACAATCAGGAGCAAATTATTGAACAATCGCAAGAAGAAGTTTCATCTGTCATAGAAGTTAAAATTCCGGAAGACCTCATTTACACTGTTCAACCCGGCGATAACTGGAGCCGAATCTATACACAATTTGGAGTATGTTCGTGGTTCATCCGGAATCATCCGCCCAACAGAGGTAAATTTGATTCAGCCGATAATCCTGTTGCGGGTTCCAGGATTAATATTCCTGTGGTTTATTCTTCAAAAGAGGATTTAAATCCTGATTTTTATCAGGAATTTAGTACTGAAAAAACCGGTTCACGTTGCGAAAATGCAGATCAGGAACTTCTGGATAATTTCAACGAGAGTCATTTTTAACCGGCTCTTCACAACTTTTTTTTACAACCCACTGAAGTGTAGTTCTGTTTTTTTGCTCCATCAATATTTCTTTTCCATCCAGTAATTCACTAAGATTTACCTGTTCGTAATGCCGAACGGTAATTAACTCAACTCCTTTATTGTATTTGATGTTGTATATTTTTTCCAGGTTTTTGATGAGAATGGGAGTTTTTATTTTATCCTCATCAAAACAAACGGAAAAACTCAGGGCAGAGTTTTGCATAAGGTTTATTTTGATACGTGCCCGGGCAAATTCTGAAAATATTCTGGAAAGGTTCTGTTCTGCAATAAAACTAAAATCTTTTGGGAAAATGGATAGTAGTATCTGCCGTGTTTTTAATATGTATGACGGAAGCAGATTATCCTTAAGATATTCCTGATTGATAATACTTCCTTTTTCCAAAGGGTTGAAAAATGATTTAACTCTTAGTGGAATATTTCTTTTGAGCAATGGTTTAAGGGTTTTCGGGTGAATAATCGTTGCTCCGTAGTAGGCCAGTTCAATAGCTTCCTGGTATGAAATGTTTTCCAGTAATTCGGTGTTTTGAAAAACTTTAGGATCGGCATTTAATAATCCCCGAACATCTTTCCATATCACCACTTCCGATGCACGTAAAGCATAAGCAATTATGGCTGCTGTATAATCAGAACCCTCTCGTCCAAGAGTTGTAACAAAACCCTGGGTAGTTCCGCCAAGAAAGCCTTGCGTAATGGCAACGGTACTGTGATAAGATTGGTTTTTTTTGAAGAAATGCAGAATTTTTGACTTAATTGCGTTTTCTGTTTTGAGCCAGTCAACTCCGGCATCACGGTAATTCGTGTTGGTGATTATAAGACCGGTTGCATCAAACCATTGATTCTTAATACCTCTTTCAACCAGATAGTGCGATATGATTTGTGTAGATACAAATTCACCTGTGGATACAATTCTGTCATACTCGAAATTGTAGTTCTTTCCGGGTGATTCCTGTATATAATAATAAAGGTGATAGAATCTTTGCTCAATTGTGTTAAATGCAATATGATTTTCAGGAAATAAAACTTTTGCAATATTTAAATGATATTCTTTTATGGATTGGAAAATTTTTTCTGCGTCAGCTTTACTCTGTGCAAAATAGGCTTCAGTTAGTTTTTCTAGAGCATTGGTAGTTTTGCCCATAGCAGAGACTACAACAACAATTGGTCCTTGAGAGAATTTTTCAATAATGTCAGCAACATTTTTTACAGCTTCTGCGTCTTTTACAGAAGCTCCTCCAAACTTAAATACCTTCATGGCGATAAAATTATCAAAATTTCTGACACATAAGAATACTGAAATCACGCAAAGTTACCAAAAGCGTCGCTAATAAAAAACCCCTGTATGCAGAGCCACACAGGGGTAATAGAACAGGAGTATATGAAGGGAGAACAATCAGTTTTCTTTCAGAGCTTCCATTAGTTTTTTCCGGGTAAAAAATATGCGGCTCTT
Organism: Bacteroidales bacterium; assembly: GCA_007129355.1. Lineage (GTDB taxonomy): Bacteria > Bacteroidota > Bacteroidia > Bacteroidales > UBA7960 > SKVR01. The sequence continues at coordinate 7,025 of SKVR01000131.1, forward strand.
TACAGTACCTATTGACAGGTCTAGCTTGTCAGCTATTTCTTTGTACTTGTAACCGGCGTTATACATTTCAAAGGGCTTACGCTGATCCTTGTCAACTTTTGCAATCTCTTTTTGAATCTCTTTTACCCTGTAGCTTGAGTCAGGTAATCCGATGCTACTTTCCTTAGAAAGGTTCAGATAATAAAGATCATCGGTTTTGTCAAGAATGGTGTTATTACGAACACTTTGACGGTAATTATTAATGAAGGTATTTTTCATTATGGTAAAAGTCCAGGCTTTAAGATTTGTGTCGGCAGTAAATTTATCACGATTTGTTAAAGCTTTCACAAAAGTTTCCTGAACAAGATCCTGGGCATCGTCATAATTTGAAGTCAATGTGTATGCGAAATATTTCAGGTTTTTTTGGAGTCCCAGAAGTTTGTGGTTGAATTCTATAGCTGTCATATCTGTAAGGATTTTTAGTTTACTGTTTAATTATATTAGTGTAAAGTTAAACACAAAAAACCAAAAGTCAAGTCTTTTTTAATATTTTAACACTTTAAGTTTTATAAATACTTGTTTTGATTTGACAAAGAGCGTTGTTGGTGGAATATTATTACGAAGTAAAATGCTTAAATTCATTGTTTGACCAACTTTATTTTGTTTAATTTATTTGTTATTATAAATGTACAAAATAATTATGGACTTGTAAAGTGCCTTAACTTATTTTCTGATAATATCAGAGTATTATATAAAAAAAATGCTCCATAAAAGGAGCATAATTATGTTTAAAAAAGTAACAGTTTTGTTTAATCAAACTCAGATACGGTTAAGATATGACTTGAATTCTTCAGCATCTTGTAAAGGTTTTACGTTCTCTGGAAACTTATCCTTAATCTGACTTACCTGGTAACCTGCAATATAAATATCATTTTTATCAAAGCCCTCTGATATCTTATTTAAATAAGTAATTATTTCATCGGGGTCCATTGCCGCTACGAAATAGGTTATTATATAGTCAGATTTCCTGATCTTAATTACTTCGAGTATATCTTTGAGAGGAACAGATTGACCCAGATATATTACCTTATGGCCCGCCTTTTTTATTATATATGAGTAAAATAGTAGCCCAAGCTCATGGAGTTCATTCTCTGGCAGAAATAACAAAAAGGTTTTTGGTTCGGGCTTCAGAGAGTTCTCCTGCCCGTCAATGGCAATAATAAGCTTCTGCCTGATAAGGTTTGTAATAAAATGTTCCTGTGCCGGATTTATGGTTCCCACCTGCCATAATACACCAACTTTCTCAAGAAATGTGTAGATTATGTGGGTGATGGTTTTTTCGAATCCAATTTTAATAATGGCTGAAGCGAGAACCTTTTCAAATTTGACTTCATCCATCTCTATCATAGAAACAATAAGGTTATTTAAGCTGCTCTCATGGTCGTTGGATGTATTGGAAATATCGAGGACTTTCTGGCATATATTATCATGGCCCATTTTTACAATATCACTGATTTTAAACCCACGCTTATTCAGTGTACTTATATTTAAGAGTCTTTTAAGGTCTTCATCACTATAAAACCTTATATTGGTATCAGTTCGTTGAGGACAAACAACGTTATAACGCTTTTCCCAGATTCTTATGGTATGTGCTTTGATACCGGTTATTTTTTCAAGATCATTAATCGAATAATGAATCATTCTTTCTATTCTTAATTGTTTGTGGAATTATTAACTTACAAAAAATAAACAGCTTAATTTTAGTTTAAGTTGTTTATAGCAATTGAAAAACAACAATAATAATAAATGGTTCATTAAAAGCTTTGCAAAGCAAAAATAATTGTTTAGAATTTTTGTTTATTTGATAAACAAATTCTTCTTTAATCAGTTTGAGCCGCATATTTTTTGTGTGGTTGATAAAAATATAGTGTTTGTGTAGGATTATTCTTTCGTTTTGTCTTTTGAAATTATTGTTATGGCAACAAAAAACAAATTCAACCATTTCGGAAAAGAAATTTGGTGAAATTTTCTTCAAAAAATTGCTAAAAATATATTAGGTTTGAATGTTAAAATAGATGCTTGAAATCTGATTTTATGATCAATTTATGCCATAAATCTTGAAAAGCAACAGTATGTTTATCTGGGCCTTATGGAAAAAGGTTATTAAAGATTATTAAAAATACATTCATGCAAAAACTAATTATACCTCCCGCAAAAGCTACTTTTGGGATAAATTTTGATCCGGCAAGGAATGTGTTTGAAATTTCAGGCAATTCTTTCCCCCCTAATGCAATGGAGTTTTATGAGCCTATAATTGATTGGGTTAAAGATTACTTGACACTTGACGTGAAAGATCCCATAACAATTGATTTCAAGGTAAACTACTACAATACAAGTTCATCGAAATACATTTTTAAAATTCTTGAACTCTTCCACGAACATAACCTTGAAACTCAAAATGTTAAAATAAATTGGTATTCTTACGATATAGAAGATGAGCTCTACGAAGATTGGCGATCTCTTATTCAGGATCTTGACTTGCCTCATGAATTTATTTACCAGAAATAATTAAAGCAGTCATTCGTATCTTGTCTCATTAATAATATTTTACTTAAGTTGCCTGGATCATCCAATTTGCACATACTTTTTTCACATCAAAAATCGTTTTATACTTAAAGCTTTCTGATGATTATCAGACAGAACTTTCAGTATCATATTCGGTATCATAAAAAAAGCAAAGCCTTCTGACAAAAGCATTGAATTGAGATAATTTTTTGCTAAATTTGAACCAAATGATTTTTCTTTAAAAAACCCCATTAGATATGGAACAAAACACTTTAGAAATCACAGAGCGTTCGGAAGTGTTTGAGTTTGCCAGTCTCAGACAGATGGTAAACCAAGCACTTCAACAAAACTTTGGCGAGAGCCAAATCTCCAACGGGTTGTCATCTGGTTTCAGAGACATTGATCAGGTAATATCAGGATTTAAAAAAGGGCAACTTACCACCATCGCAGTAAAGCCAGGAATGGGAAAAACTGCACTTATGCTTTCCATTGCCAATAATATTTCCGTAAAAAACAATCATTCAGTAGCTATCTTTTCACCTGAAAGATCCAGTACAAAAATTACAAATCGTCTTATTGAAAGTGAAACAGGCATGTCACTTGATAAACTCATTCGCGGAAAGCTAAAGCCTAGCGAGCGTGATCATATGTTTACACTTGTAAGCCATATTGCTAAAGCCAATATGTATCTGGATGATACTCCCAACCTATCGGCTGATGAGCTGCTTAAAAAAAGCAGACAGCTGAAGAATATGCACTATATTGATCTTATTATAATCGACTATCTTGAGCTTTTAACCACTTCAATTATTGATACTGACAGCCGTGAAGAACAATTGAGTAAAATTGTTCATGTTATCAAAGACATTGCACGCGAACTGAATATCCCAATAGTACTTTTCTCGCAAATTCCAGGCTCATATAGCGGGAGTTTGTCAAGTCGGCCATCCATGAAAGATTTACCGGTATTTCTTGCAGAAAATTCGGATGTTGTAATGTTATTGCATCGGTCTGATTTGTTTCAAAATCACAATAAAAATGGCGATAATCAGAACCTGGTAGAAGTAGTAATAGGAAAATATGAAAATCAAAAGAATGAAAACATTGTTCCTTTGAGATTTATTGAAAGCCTTGCAAAATTTACTGATAGGTAGAAAGTTTTTAAATCAAAAAAAGCCCGGTTAGATGTTTACTAACCGGGCTTTTTAGTAACTTAGGCAAAATTTTAATGCTTGTATTATGACTATATATTCTGAAGTTGATGAAAGAAAGAACACAGTAGTTGACGTAGCAAAAAAAATGCTCATTGCTGCACGCACGGCTCCCAAAGGGAAAGGGGTTAACAATTTGGAAATGGTTATTCTTACCGATAATGATATCCGGCTTGTGGCAATGGAGATGAGAAAAATTGGAGAGCAAAAAGAATATGACATCTTTATCAGGGATGCTGATAATATTCTTGCTGCTGCTGATGCACTTGTTCTCATCGGAACACGTATTAGAACACTTGGATTGAAGGTTTGCAGTCTTTGTGGTTTTGCCGACTGCGCAACCAAAGAGAAGTATCCTCTTGTTCCTTGTGTCTATAATGTCGGAGATTTAGGTATTGCAGTGGGTTCGGCAGTGAGTGTGGCAGCCGACCACAGAATTGATAACAGAGTTATGCACACAGTGGGAATTGCTGCCCTAAACCTGGAAATCTTAAGTAGATCAGTAAAAATAATCTGGGGAATACCACTTAGTGCATTATCAAAGAATCCATTTTTTGACCGGAAAAAATAATCTGGAACAATTCATTTTGGCTGTATCGCAATGTACACATAATAATCTCCTAAACCCGGCAATGAACACCGGGTTTTGTTTTTATCTCAAAATCCAGGGCTTTATCTGATTATAAATCATTTAACTTATTGGATAGATGGAATTTGCATCAAGGACCTTAATACTCACCAATGCTTTTTACTAAAGGCGATCACGAGTTCGCTTCACTCGGTTCGTAATATTTTGTCAGACACTTTTCATGCAAATTTCATTGTAATCTTCTTTAGTTTTCTTATTAAATAGGTAATCAGCTCAAACAATCTGCTAAAGGGGTTGTTATAAAATGTTACCACTGACTGCATGTTTATGTTGTGTAATTAATTTAATATATTGCCTGTTCGTTTGCAAATCGGTAGCGTTAGGCATAAAAATTTTGTTTTTTTATTGAATTTAGATATTTTTGATATTAGATGAGGTAAATTAAAAAAAGGAATCATGAAAAGAAATTCAAATGTTGTAACAGTAGTTGGAAACCCGGTTACATTGCTGGGTAAAATAGTAAAAACAGGAAATCACGCAAAGAATTTTATAGCAACCGGTCAGGATTTTAAACCCGTTATGCTGAGTGATTTTCAAGGAAAAGTAAGGATTATTTCATCAGTACCTTCATTAGATACTGATGTTTGTGCACAGCAAACAAGAAGATTCAATCTGGAAGCTTCCAAGCTTAACAATGTTCATATCATTACTATCTCATGCGATTTCCCGACCGCTCTGAAAAGATTTTGTGCAGCGGAGGGTATTGATAAGATTACGGTTATATCAGACCATAAAGAAACTGATTTTGGTATCAAGTACGGATTCCTGATTGAAGAATTCAGGCAACTTGCAAGGGGGATAGTTATTATTGATCAGTATGATATGGTAAAGTATGTTGAAATAGTTAAAGAAATTGCAGATCAACCTAATTATGACAAAGCCATAAGTGTTGCAAAAAAACTAGCTTCTTAAATGAATGAGATCAACTTTTATTAAAAAAGCGAACATCCCTGAGGAGTTCGCTTTTTTGAATCTTACAAGTGCAGATGATTTACTTCACTTCTTCAAAATCAACATCAGTTACTTCACCATCATCTTTTCCTTTGTTGTTATTGTCAGCATTCTGTTCAGCACCACCATCCTGTGCCTGCTGGCCCTCGTCCTGACCCTGGGTTGCATTGTACATTTCAGCACTTGCGGCCTGCCAGGCTGTGTTTAGGGTATTCATGGCACTGTCAATTGCATCAAGGTCTTTGCTTTTATGAGCATTTTTTAACTCTTCAAGGGCCGACTCAATGGGCTGCTTTTTCTCGGCAGGGATCTTATCGCCAAATTCCTTAAGCTGTTTTTCAGTTTGGAATATCAAGCTATCAGCAGCATTGACTTTTTCAATTTCATCCTTGGCTTTTTTATCCTTTTCCGCATTTTCCTCAGCTTCTTTTTTCATCCTTTGGATTTCATCTTCACTCAGTCCGCTTGAAGCTTCAATACGAATATTCTGAGATTTTCCTGTAGCCTTATCTTTGGCTGAAACATTAAGAATACCGTTAGCATCAATATCAAACATAACTTCAATTTGGGGAATTCCTCTAGGTGCCGGGGGTATTCCATCAAGGTGGAATCTGCCGATGGTTCTGTTATCTCTGGCCATTGGTCTTTCACCCTGCAGGATATGAATTTCAACTGAAGTTTGACTTTCGGCTGCAGTTGAGAAAGTTTCTGTTTTTTTGGTGGGTATAGTTGTATTGGCTTCAATAAGTTTGGTCATAACACCACCCAGGGTTTCAATACCCAGTGATAGAGGAGTTACGTCAAGCAGCAACACATCTTTGATTTCCCCACTCAATACAGCACCCTGAATTGCAGCTCCAACCGCAACCACCTCATCGGGGTTTACACCTTTTGATGGTTTTTTCTGGAAGAATTTTTCAACCACTTCCTGGATTGCAGGAATACGGGTTGAACCACCAACCAGAATAACCTCATCAATGTCAGCTGGGGTCATATTGGCATCGCTTAAAGCTTTTTTACAAGGTTCAAGGGTTGCCTGGATAAGTTTATCGCTTAACTGTTCGAACTTGCTTCGGCTTAAATTGCGTACAAGATGTTTGGGAATTCCATCAACCGGCATGATGTAAGGCAGATTGATTTCTGTTGAAGTTGAACTGGAAAGCTCAATTTTAGCCTTTTCTGCAGCTTCTTTTAACCTTTGCATTGCCATAGGATCTTTGCGAAGATCTATATTTTCATCTTTTAAAAATTCTTCAGCCAGCCAGTCAATAACAACATTATCAAAGTCGTCACCTCCAAGATGGGTATCACCATGTGTAGACTTTACTTCAAAAACACCTTCGCCCAGCTCAAGGATAGAAATATCAAAGGTTCCTCCACCCAGGTCAAAAACCGCAATTTTCATATCCTTGCTTTTCTTGTCAAGTCCATAAGCAAGCGATGCTGCAGTAGGCTCATTAATAATTCTCCTTACTTTCAATCCTGCAATCTCTCCGGCTTCTTTGGTTGCCTGTCTTTGCGAATCATTAAAATAAGCTGGCACGGTTATAACTGCTTCGGTTACTTCCTTACCAAGGTAATCTTCTGCTGTTTTTTTCATTTTTTGTAAAACCATAGCAGAAATTTCCTGGGGTGTATACAAACGGTCGTCAATCTTAACCCTTGGTGTAGAGTTGTCACCTTTTGCCACCTCATAAGAAACCCGCGATCTGTCATTTGAAGTAGATTCATAGGTTTCACCCATGAACCGTTTGATAGAAGCTACAGTTTTCTGAGGATTTATAATAGCTTGTCGTTTGGCAGGATCGCCAACTTTCCTTTCTCCGTTCTCGGTAAATGCAACAATAGAAGGAGTTGTCCTGCGGCCTTCACTGTTGGGAATTACAACAGGCTCATTACCTTCCATTACTGCTACACAAGAGTTTGTTGTTCCTAAATCTATTCCGATAATTTTACTCATTGCTATTTTATATTTTATGATTTATGTGCAATTCTGTTTTCGTGCTATATGGTTTCAATGATTATGCCAATACATTTTTTATCGGAAATGACGTTATTATGGCACCTTGAATAGTAAAGTTGATTAGATTACTTTTTGTAATATTTGAATTTAATGGTTTGGAAACCAGCATAATGTGTTCAGTGGAACAGAAGAAAGGTTGATTGTTGTTTAAAAGTCAGGAAACTAAATCTATATGACAAAAGGTGACAAAAAGACAGGTGTTAGAACTGTGTTATCAGTTTTATATTTATAAGTCTTGATGTCAGGTAGTTAGGAATTGCATACATATCGTTAGAGATATCCTTTATCCATAGGTAGCTGATGGTGTTGTTTATTTCGAGAAGGTTAAATACCTCGGCGGTTAACCACATGGAGCTAATATGACTGAAAAAATTATTTTGACCGAAACTTGTTGATGGCCCTATGATTTCTTTGGAGAAACCAATATCAACCCGGCGATAGGGTGGCATAGTGGTAATATTCCGGGTTTTTTCTTCAGATGGGGGTGCCAGAGGCAGCCCGCTGCCATAAATCAATGCCAGGCTTACTTTGTAGCTTGGATTTCTGGGCAGGAAGTCCTGAAAAAACAGGCTGAAGTTGAAACGCTGGTCGGTAGGTCTGGGTATATAGCCCAGAGGTAGTTGATTTCCATCAGCATCAGTATAGAAAGCTCCGTCAATCTTCTCCTCTGTCTTCATTAATGACAAACTTGCCCATGATTCGATACCAGGCACAAACTCACCGTTAATTTTCATATCAAGACCTGCCCCATATCCCGAAGCGGTATTATTGGCATAATATCTTATTCTTACATTATCCAGCTCGTATGGGATCAGATTATTAAACTGTTTAAAGTAAATTTCATTGGTGTATTTAAACGGTCTGCCCCAAAGCATCAGATTGTATTCGGCACCCAGCACCAATTGGATGCTCTCCTGGGCTTTAATATTTTTATTAAGATTTCCCTGGAAATCTCTCAATTCGCGATAAAAAGCCGGTTGCTGATAAAAACCGCCCGATGCTCTTAGAACCAGTCGGGGAGCCTGCTCAGGTTTGAATAAAATGGTTGCTCTGGGTGAAAAAAGCCATTGTTGATTGAAACTCCAGTAATGTGTTCTTAATCCTGCTGTGAAAATATAACGCCCTGCGGATGTTTGAAATTCCCTGGAGTTTTGCATAAAGGCAGTAAACCGGTTTGACTGCAGCAAGATTCTGGTATTTACAGTATCCTGCAATAAAAGTAAGTTATAAGGCTGACGTGGTAGCGCGAACCCGGCAGAATCAACCATAGACCATTCATTGAGTCTGTCAAAAATATCTTCATACTGGTATTTTACACCCCATTTCAGGGTGTTTAAATCACGATTCAATTCACCCTTATGCTCTATATTCCATACAATTGCATTAAGGTAGTTCCTTGCATGATTATGAAATGATCCAACACCGAGCGGGGTACCGGTGGGTTGCCCAAATTCTGTTGAGCCAAAGTCGGTTTCCACTCTTTCCAGAAGATACCTTCCTTGTATATCAAAATTTTCTGTTTCGTCGGTTTGAAATACGGATGAAATAAGCTGGAGTTTTAAACCGGGCTCAGGATTATAATTTAGCGAAAGAGCACCCAGTGCAGTAAGGAAACGGTCGGTTTCCTGCCCATTGAAAAATACGGTAAATTGTCTTACTTCGGTTACAGTACCGAACCTGGTACGCTGAACTTCTGGTGTAAATAAATACTGGTTGCGTGAGAAATTACCCAGAAAATTTAATTCCCACCGGGAGTTAAACTCATAACTGATTAGTCCCTGGATGTCGGTAAACTCAGGTTTGTAATCGCCTTGTGTGTCAAGAGTTCCCAACAGGTACTGATTCGATTTATGTCTAAGACCAAACAGGAATCTCAGTTTGTTATCAAACCTTGCATCTTCAAGATGCAAGGAACCTTCCAGAAGGCTTATTGAAAAGGATCCGGCAAATTCTTCAGGTGTTTTGTATGTAATATCCAGAACAGATGCCATTTTATCACCATACTTGGCATCAAACCCACCAGATGAAAAAGTAATGGAAGAAACCAGATCAGAGTTTATAAAACTAAGCCCTTCCTGCTGACCTGATCTTACCAGGAAAGGTCTGTAGATTTCTATACCATTAACATAAACCAGGTTTTCATCAAAATTACCCCCCCTTACGGAATACTGAGAAGATAATTCTGTTGTTGAGGTAACTCCTGGCATAGTTTTCAGAAGGCTTTCGACTCCACTTCCAGGACCTGGAATAATGGCAGCTAACTGTGGGTCTATTTTGATATACTGACTGGTAATGATTTGTGTTTCGCGCACTTCAATATCCGGAAGTAGAGTTGCGAGTGGTTCAAGTTGAATGTCAAGCCTGCGTATTTCTCCGGGAGCCAGAGTTATTTCATATTCGTTAATTTTATATCCCAGGTAAGAAATGATAACTTGCTGAGTTTGTGTAAAGTCAGCCTGAAGGCGGAAAAACCCGTTGGCATTTGTGCTGGAACCTCTTGAAATTCCTTCGATGGCAATGCTTACAAATTCGAGAGGTTTTTTATTTTCATCGGTAATAATGCCTTCAATAGTGGACTGTTGAGCCCAAAGGACAGAAGAAAGAAGCAGTAATCCAAGAAAAAAAGGAAGAAATAAATATGACTTCACAAAATTGCTAAATATTAAGGGTGTCTTTACCTGTTTTTTTGCCCGACAAAAATAACAAAAAACAGCAAGTATGCTGCTTTAGAAATACCAAAACAAGTTTGCCGGATTGATATTTATAACAGAAAAAGCATGGGAATATTGTTTGGCGTTATATATTTGCCTTTAGTCTTGTCTTTTAAATCGACCCTCACGCCATGCCTGAATAAACTTTCCCCACGCAAAGGGGTCAAATATCCGCATGGGTGGTCGTTGCCCGGCGTAATAAAGCCTTTGTGCGTGTTGGTCGGTCATGTGCCGGTAGTTTGAGTAACCATCGAGCGGCATTTTTTCAAGTCTTTCCTTCATCTCGGCTCGTTCAAGGTTTCGCAGAGCACGATCATTATCATCATCCGGAATTTCTAAATTCAGAAATGCATAACGAAACTGTTCACGTGTAGGCCAGGGATAAATAACCGTTTCCGCAAGGTGGATCGTATCCTGTGTCATTAGTTGAATGGCTGAGTACCTGTTAGAGGTTAATGTGTCAGGAATAACATAGTTGATTTCCTTATAACCCACAGCGGTAAACCTTAATGTGTCTCTTTCGCGCACAGCAATAGAAAAAAAACCCTGGTAATCTGATGTGGCTCCCCTTCGTGTATTTCGTACCCAAATATTGGTAAAAGGAACTGATTTAAGGCTGTCACCTGTAAGTACAAGACCGCTAAACTGAATCACCCTTCGGGGTCGGGGTTCATCAGAATCGCTGGCATTAAGCACTGAAGCAGAAAGTAAAACCAGTAATGCTGCAAATATGATGAAAAGGTATTTCATCTGTTTATAATTTGATTAAAGTGGTCAGATGGAGCTCGCCAATTAACATTAAGGCAGCTTCTTAAGCTCGCTGAGTATCATAATCATCCGCGTGTGTGTCAATAACTATTGTCATGGCTCGGTTCAGTATGGCAAATAATAAGCTAACTAAATAGGATGCAGGAATAAAAGTAAAAATAATAAGTTTATGTCAGGATAATTTTACTGAAAATTAAATCCTTTTTGATAAAATTAACATAATAATCCGGGCATTGTTTGCAAAAAAAAGCTGCCTGCATTAACAGACAGCTTTTTAAATATAAAATTTTGTACCGTTTATTCGGCGTAGTATCCTTTTTCGCGTGCTTTTTTTAATGCTTTGCTAAAGCCAACTTTGTTTATAATACGAATGGCTTTTGCAGAAACCTTTAAGCTAACCCAGCGATCCTCCTCTGGAAGATAAAACTTTTTTACCTGAAGATTGGGCAGGAATCTCCTTTTTGTTTTAATGTTGGAGTGGGATACATGATGACCTGTAATGGGTTTCTTTCCTGTTATCTGACAAACTCGTGACATCTTCTGACAATATTTTTGATTTGAATACTAATTTTTATCTTCTTTTTAAGGGAGTGCAAAGTACGGCAATATTTTTATTATAGACAAATATTTTCAGCTTTTTTTCCAATGTGATTCTGACATATAATATATTTAAATTTGGGGAAAGTCGACCATAGTTTTATAGTAGTATTTACCGTTGTTAATTACGGGCTTTTAATAATTGAAATATTAGGCCAGTTATCACGATTGAATTGTTCAAAGTGTTGGAAATGTTTGTATTAATGACTATTTTTACTCAACAATTAATTTAAAAGACTGTTTTCCATTTTCTTATTGTTAGAGATTTGAATTAATAAACCTTGACAAATTACTACCAAATACTGGGAATTTTGCCAGACGCACATCAATATGAAGTGCGGCAGGCATTTCGTGAAAAAGCAAAGTGCCTGCATCCCGATGTTAACTCCGATGGTAAAGCACATGAAGATTTCAAGAAAATCAATGAAGCCTATCAGGTTTTATGTAATCAGGAGAAACGAAAAATTTATGATTTGCGGTTAAGGAACGGAGTGCTATCGCAAAAAGTTTATTATCGGCCGGGGAAAGTAAAATACAGAGCAAAAGGTGATAAATATGCATACTATGATACGAAAACTGATGCCAACCCGGGTTTCGAGAAAATTGAAAAATACTTTGATCTCACACTGTTTCTTACCCTGGTATTTGCCGGTTGTTTTGCCCTGATTTATGGATTATATCGTTTGTGGTATGAACCCGTGGAAGAAATAAATCCTTATCCGGGAATTTTAATGGGACTAATTTTTACGGTTCTGATGATATTTTTGTGGAAGAACAGGAAGAAACTTTCCGAGGACAATTAACCCTTTATCAACTTATCTTATCATTTGCTGTCCAGATATTCCATGCAGCTTCTGCCTGCTGCTGAAGCATATAAAGTCCTCCCACCGTTTTACATCCTTTTTCTTTTCCCTTTTTTAAAAACAAAGTTTCAGCAGGATTGTAAACCAGATCATAAAGTGTTTGATTTTCTTTGAGTTTGCGATAGGGTAAATCTGGAAGTTTATCGATTCCTGGATGCATTCCCAATGGCGTGGTATTAACTATCAGTTGAAAGCTTTCAATAGATTGATTTTTTAATTCGTCGTAAGTAATATGATTCTCATTCTTTTTATTCCTTGTTACAAAAACTATTTCACATCCATACTTTCCCAGTACCCATTCCACTGCTTTGGATGCACCGCCTGTTCCCAGAATTAAGGCTTTCTTCGGCATAGTAATATTGAAGTATTCAAGACTTTTTTCAAAACCAATAGCATCGGTATTGTATCCCTTTTTGAAAATCGTATTCTTATTGCGTACAATTTTAATGGTATTTACCGCCCCGATTTCTTTTGCAGATTCATCAAGTTGATCCAGAAATGAAATAACCTGTTCCTTGTAGGGGATTGTAACATTCAGCCCCAGCAAATCGGGTTCAGAATTTATTAAATCAGGTAATTCCTGAATTTTTTTTAACGGAAATAGATTGTACCGGCATCCCATGATGTTTTCCTTACGAAACTTTTCAGCAAAAAAATTTGCTGACCATGAATGTGAGAGGGGATATCCCAAAAGTCCGAATAATTTATCCATTGCCATGAGGGTTTTGTTTGGATGCCTTTCTGGCAGCAATCACGTCAAAAGTGAATATCAAAAGAAATCCAGCTAACATGCAAATAATTACTGGTATAAGCATGTGCTCCTGGCCGGTTATTGCTTCGTAATGTTGAGGAGATATACTCTTTTCAAGAAGTGGTACCTGATCTCCTGCGCTGTTAATGCGATACGAAATGATTTCTTTCCAGGGCCATAATTTATTAAGCGAACCCAGCATAAATCCGGTAAGTAACGCCATTGTCCCGTTGGGAAACTTCTTAAAAAACCACGAAATAATGTTGGAAAAACTAATGATCCCAATAACACACCCTATTCCGAAGATTATAATTAAGCCCATTTGAAAATCTTTTACGGCGTTAAGCATAAACTCATATTTGCCAAGCAAAAGCAAAATAAAACTACCCGATATGCCTGGCAGAATCATAGCTGTAATTGCAATGGCTCCTGAAAGAAGAATAAACCACAAACTTTCAGGAGTAGCTGCAGGGGTAGCTATGGTAATATAGGCTGCAATGGCTGTACCTGCAATGAGTGTTATAATAATTCCTGCATTCCACCTGGTAATTTTTTTACCCACATGTAATGCTGAAGCAATAATTAACCCGAAGAAAAATGCCCAAACCATTTTGGGGTATACCATCAAAAGCCACGAAATGAGCCTGGCCAGCGAAAATATGCTGATGAGAACTCCTGAAAAAACCGCAAGAAGGAAACTGCCATTTATATGTTTCCATGCCGCAACAATTCCTTCGCGAAAAAGTAGCTGAAGAAAAGTTTTATTAACTGATTTAATGCTGTTAATGAGTTCCTGATAAATTCCTGTTATAAAGGCAATAGTACCACCTGAAACTCCCGGAATAACATCAGCTGCGCCCATTCCCAGGCCCCGGGCTGTAAGTAAGGCGTATTCACTTAAATTTCTCTTGGGCATTTTTTAAAAGTTATAGGGTAAATGGGAAAATATTGTTTATGCGAAAATAAGAAATTAAGCAGTTAGAAAAGTAAGAAAGCAAGTTAGAAAATCGTGTTATTATACTTCCAGTTTTACTTAAGTTTAAATTTCTGAAACTCTTCGGGCAGAAAATCGAAAAATGTATCTCCGCGCAAACCAAGTCGGAGTGTCTCCATCGGGATAATATCTGCAGGGGCAATATTACCCAGATTAACATTATATCCCAATAGCTGAATAAACCAAACCTGCTGTTGTTTAAGAGGGGCTTCCCATATTACCTTTTCCGATGGGATTTGTTTGAGAATGTCATCTATAAGGCCGGTATCTGCTGAACCTGAATGCTTGTATATGCCGACTGTACCGCTTTCTCTTGCTTCACCAATAACATAGCTGCTGCCGGCTTTCAGCTCTTCATCCATATGGCGAACCCACATATTGTTATCTGTTTCTACGCTGGCATCTTTGGCCCCGACTTCACTCAATACGGTTCTTTTTTTAGCAAAATATGATATGTAATCGCATTTCTTTTCATGTGCCATCTCCATGCTGCCATCTGAAATTTCCACTGCATCAACATCCAGTCCATCAATATATTTTTCATACTTATCAACACAGTTTCGAATGGCACAGGCTTCAAAAAGAGTGCCTCCCACATAAACCTTGATTCCGGCATCACGGTAAAGTTTCACCTTTTCTTTAACATTGTTGCTGATAAGAGAAGTGCCGAACCCTAGTTTGGCAAAGTCAATCAAATGGCCTGCAACCTGTATGATGCCTTCTGTTTCTTTCAGACTTAAACCTTTGTCCATCATCATGGCGATACCCCTTTCACGGGGTTTTTCTTCTCGCTGGGGTATATGAGGTAATTTCATAGTAAAAACTTTAGGGTAAAGATGTACTAATTCTTTAACTGGAAATCTAATTGTATTATCATTCCCGGAAACAGGGAGTTTGATGGGGCAAAAATAATCAAATTACATCATTGACCATAGAAGTGAATCAATGATAAGATTTCAGGATTATCTTTTAATTCGGGGAATTGTTCAAAAACAGAAGCATGTTTTTCGTAATCCATCATCATGGCTTCTTCAAAAAAGTATGATGCTTCTTTGTTTTTGCCCTGCAAATAAAGGTAGGCCGCCATTCGGTAACAGGCGATTGCACTTTGAGGAAGTTTTTCAATGGTTTCAACCATGATGTTTTCGGCAGCAATCCACTCCTTTTTATCAACCATTGCATCGGCATAATCTATCCGGATGATTTCTTCTTCGGGACTTGATTCAATGGCTCTTTCAAAGTAATTTGCTCCTTCTTCAAGATTCTCCTGAGCCATATAAATATCTGCAAGAATACAAAGGTAGCCGGTGTTATCAGGATCAAGATCAACACCTCTGTGTAAATATTCGAGTGCTATTTTGGCATTGCCCATTTCGTGCTCACAAACACCCATCCCAATCCATGCATCTGGAATATCGGCCTGTAAACGTGTGGCTTTTTTGTAATAAAGTCTTGCGTTTACGTAATCTTCCATCTTTTCGTAACACTCACCGATATAATAGTATTTCATTGCATCGCCTTCGTCTTTATCCATAGACTTTTTATAGGCCTGTATGGCATCTTTGAAGTTTTCGTTCAGGCTTAGTGCATATCCCATGTGAAACCAGGTGGGTGTATGATCGGGCTCTATGGCAAGAGCAAACTCGAATGACTCCTGGGCTTTTTCATACAATTCTGCGTTGATGTA
Source organism: Bacteroidales bacterium (assembly GCA_007129355.1). Taxonomy (GTDB): domain Bacteria; phylum Bacteroidota; class Bacteroidia; order Bacteroidales; family UBA7960; genus SKVR01. The sequence continues at coordinate 22,774 of SKVR01000131.1, forward strand.
AGATACCCCCAGATTAAACCATGCTTCGATGGAGTAAGGATGTCGATCAATCAACTTACTGAAGAAATTGATGCTCTCATCGGTAAGTGAAAGCAGATCGAAGCAATAGGCTGCCTCGTAAATGGCAAGATCGTTTTCCGGATTCAGGTCAAGGGCTTTTGACAGGTATTCAATGGTTTTGTCAAAATTACCCATATTTTCGTATTCAAAGGCAATGTTGCAATAGATATAATCGGGTTCATCAGCATTATGGACAGCCTTGTTGTATTCTTCAATGGCTTTTTCATAATGCTTCAACTGAGAATATATAGCTCCTTTGGTAAGAAACACATCCGAATTGTCTGGTTCTAGAGCCTCTATGTCAAGTAATATTTCCAGAGCCTTGTCTTCTTTATTGGTGCTTGCTAATAATTGAGCTCTTCTAAGCATCAGCGGAACGGATCCATTATGAACTGTAAGAGCGTAATCTGAAACCTGAAGGGCTTTCCTGAACTCATTTGCAATGACATAATGGTCAATGATCTCTTCAAAATCATCCACATCAAAGTATATGGATTCTTCCTGGCTTATCAGTTCATTGAAACGCTGCACCTGCCAGGGGATTTCATTGATATCGTTAAGTTTGTTGCTCATTCAAATGTATATTAAGGTGTCAGTTAATCCTTCGGTTAATTATTAAAGTTGCAATTAAGCATCTTCAGTAAAATGTTAGGATATTAAGACCATGCAAAGTTACGAAAAAACTATCACGCATATTTTCATCCTCTCTTTACGGTTTTAAATGTATGAAAAATTAACTTTCTTCTTACGCTGAGTTACGCGTATTTTTTCAACGTTTTATTAACAATTCTTAAAAGGGCAGACTGTTGTGAAGTCTAAAAAT
>SKVR01000250.1 GCA_007129355.1 Bacteroidales bacterium
AGCTTTCATCGCCAAGCATGATTTCCGACCATTGATAATGGCTCATAGCTCCGGTTCCTGAATCAGTAAGCAGGTCAACAAAAACCCGGTCGCTTCGCAGGTTGAACAAATTGTAACGGGCCTCCTTGATCCATTGCTCACGCTCTTCGCGACTGCTTCGATATATTGGTTCTACTACCTTAATTTTGTAAGGTTCTGCATAGGGTAATTCCATAGCAATTAATATGTTTTGATTGAAAATATGGGTAATTAAGAAAAAAAGGGTTGTTTACCCCCGAAGTTGGCGGGCAGAAAAAGGTAAAATCAGTAGGTGTCGCGACGTTTGATATTGCGATACGGGTATTCCAGTATATTGGAGTTGGAGAAATACACTTCGTAGACTTTAATTGTTGTTTGGCAAATTTATAAAAAAACGAACAATATGCTGCATGTAATAAACAATTGCATTTATATTACTTTAATTTAATTACGGGAGAAAGACAAGATGTTATAATATAAACACTTAAAACTTTCATTCGTTTGCTAATGTTATTTTTTTGTGATTCATAATCTTCTTCCGGATTTTTTTCTTAATTTTAATCCTGAAAAGTCAATTTATGGTCCATCCACGTAAAAATTATACTGTTTGCTGTTGTACAATGAAAATATGTGCATTGGCAGGTCTATGATCCATAATTGAAATATATTTTTAATTGATAGACCCTTTCATTGAAAAATGAAAGGTTTTTTTTTTACTGTAAAAAAATTCAGAGCTAAAATCCACAAAAACCCTAATTGGTATATACAATGGAAAAACTTGAAAAATTTATTGAAAAACTATATAACGATCATACATCAGAATTATGCCATATGCCCTGTAAAACAGATAGCAACAGGTTTGTAAATGAAGTAATACAACTGCTTTTTCCACTTGATGTTCCTCGCAATATGGATGAATATATTTTGCGTTTCAGAGACTCGGAATTGCAGTTCAGGAAATTGCTTATTCCGCTGAAATCATTACTCAAAGATGAACCTCGCGATATTCTGGATGCATTTTACCATGCCCTTCCGGGAATTTATGAAAAACTGCGTATGGATGCAGAATCCATTTATAAGTTTGATCCTGCAGCTGCAAGTGTACAGGAAGTTGTGCATGCTTATCCGGGCTTTTATGCCATTACCGTATATCGTATTTCACATCAACTGGTTAAGCAAAAAGTGCCTGTATTGCCAAGGGTAATTTCAGAATATGCCCATGGCCGCACTGGCATTGATATAAATCCGGCAGCCAAAATAGGTGATAACTTTTTTATTGACCATGGCACTGGAGTGGTTATTGGAGAGACCACAGATATTGGTGAGAATGTAAAAATTTACCAGGGAGTAACGCTTGGTGCTCTTACCGTAGAGAAATCTCTGGCCACAACAAAAAGGCACCCTACACTGGAGGATAATGTTATTATATACGCCGGTAGTACTGTGTTGGGAGGAAAAACTGTAATCGGAAGAGATTCAGTAATTGGAGGTAACGTATGGCTTACCGCGAGCGTACCTCCAAACTCAGTTGTTTATCATAAAAGTGAAATAAAAATCAGATCCGGAAAAAATTTTAATGAACCCTTGAACTTCGTTATATGACGAAGTGACAGATTGACAAAGTAACCCAATAACCTATTAACTTAATAACGCTATAACTATGAAAGTAAATTCAATCTTAGAACTTATAGGTAATACACCTCACATTAGAATCAATCGTTTATACTCTTCAGATTATGAAGTTTGGATGAAGTTGGAGAAAACCAATCCCGGTGGCAGTATCAAAGACCGCATTGCCCTCTCCATGATAGAGGATGCTGAAGAAAATGGCCAATTGAAATCAGGTGGTACAATCATAGAACCCACATCTGGTAATACTGGTATTGGTCTGGCAATGGTTGCCGCAGTAAAAGGATATAAAGTAATTCTGGTAATGCCGGAAAGTATGTCATTGGAGAGACGAAGGATCATGAAAGTCATGGGAGCAGAGTTCGTATTAACCCCAAGGGAAAAGGGAATGAAAGGTGCCATTGAGGAGGCTACAAAACTGGTAGAAAATACTCCGGGTGCCTGGATGCCGCGTCAATTTGAAAATCCTGCAAACCCACGTGTGCACAGTGAAAAGACCGCTATGGAAATTTTGCAAGATTTTCCCGAGGGGCTTGATTATCTTATAACGGGTGTAGGTACCGGTGGTCATATAACAGGAGTAGCTAAGGAACTTAAAAATATATTCCCTGCCATTAAGGTTTTTGCAGTTGAACCTGAATTATCACCGGTAATCAGTGGAGGAGAACCTGGACCACATCCACTTCAGGGAATTGGTGCCGGTTTTGTTCCAAAGGTACTTGACCGTTCTCTGATTGATGGTGTAATTACCGTATCGAAAGAAGAAGCATTTGAATTTTCAGTCCAGGCCGCTTTAAAAGAAGGTTTGTTTATAGGTATATCTTCAGGAGCATCACTGGCAGCTGTAAATAAAAAAATGCCGGATATTCCCAAAGGAGCAAAGATTCTTACCTTTTGTTATGATACCGGTGAACGTTATTTGTCAGTTGAAAACTTGTTTGGATAAAAATCTTTTGAGATTTTTTTAACACCTACTGATGTCAAACTGACAGGGTAATGGCAAATTGAATTGCCAAACATTCCTTATCTTTATGCAAAAAAGCAACCCATGTTTTCAGCAGTAATTACAGGAGGAACGCAGGGAATAGGCAAAGCCATAAGCCTGAAACTAATCAGTGAAGGTGTATTTGTTTTCATATTGGATAATGATCAGGAAGCAATCAGGGATTTCGAACAGGAGGTATCTGATGCTAAAATGTACAATGTCGTTTTGTGCGATGTGGCCAACAGGCATAAGCTATACCGAACGCTTGAAAGCATTTTGACACAGAAACCGGCATTGAAATACCTGGTAAATAATGCTGCCGTTTCGGAATTTAAGCCACTTGATGAACTTGAACCCGAAGAATGGGACCATATTCTGGCGGTTAATCTGACTTCTTACTTTCTGACGTCAAAGTATCTGGCAGCAAATCTGAGGGCTTCCAAAGGTTCAGTTGTAAACCTTTGCAGTACCAGGGCATTTATGTCAGAACCCAATACAGAAGCCTATTCTGCCAGCAAAGGTGGTGTTTTTGCACTCACCCATTCACTGGCCATGAGCTTGCAACCGCATGTGCGCGTTAATTGTATAAGTCCCGGTTGGATCGATGTTTCCTCATGGCAGAAAAAAAGCAAACGAAAAGCCCCGGACTGGGCCGAAAAACATCATCTGCAGCATCCCGTTGGACGTATAGGCAAACCCGAAGACGTTGCAGAACTTTGCTGGTTCCTGCTTTCAGACAAATCGGGCTTTGTAACAGGACAGAACTTCACGGTTGATGGGGGTATGACAAAAAAGATGATTTATCAGGAGGAATAAAAAAGGCTGCCCGACCGGTAATTTGTACAGGAAAATTTTCTGTTATCAACAAAGGAATAAAAAGAAAATACTAAATAAAATAATTCGCTTAATTAATGGCCTGTCGAAGCGGGTATCTGACTATAATCAGTAATCTTATCGACTGGTAACAGTGAGTTTATCGAACTGCTTAACGACCAAAAGGCACATGCGAGACAGTCTCTTTTTTGCTCCCACTTTATCGTTTTCAAATAAAAATCCATAATGCTCATGTACCCAAGATGTTAATGAAATCATAAAAAACTCATTTTGAGCAAAAAAAATATTAGTTTTGTATAATAAATATGCTGTTTTATGGGTTATATGTCAGCGAACCGATTAATTAGTCAAAATTTCAATTATTTCTTAATTTTACATTCAAAGCACATTACATAAGATTTCTGAAATGCAATCTCCAATGGTTATCAAAATATTACTTTCATTATTCTTCTTTCTCGCAACTGTCAGCATGCTGAAAAGCCAGAATGAGCAGCAGTTGTCAGTACCCATATCTTCACAATTATATGCCAATTTAGGTTCATCGCTGGTTTCCACTCCGGATAATTCCGACCCGTATGTTGTAAAAATAGGGAGTGATAATACGCAATCGGAAGTGCCATTCGGGTTTATGTGGAAATTCAGCCTTTCACAAACCATTTACCCCGCAGCAGATATAAATGTATCGCGCGGTGTATTAACTGGCCTTCAGTTTGAAACCCTTATCAATACAACCATCTACAACAACAGAATCACAATTTGGGTAGGAGAGGTACAGCGGCAAAACTTACTGCTGGGTTGGACAGATAGTTTGATTTTGCAGAAAGTATTTGAGGGTAATGTTGATTTTCCGGCAGGGACAAAAAAATTGTTTATTCCTTTTGATAATAATTATGAATACAGTGGTGGTAATCTTTTGATTCATGTGCATAAAAGTGCGGATGCCCTGGTGGGGAATAATTTCTTTATAGCCAGCGAAACCCAGGAGAGCTCAAGAGTACTGATTGTGCAGCGTGATAATATTCCTTACCAGGTGTTTGAGAAAGATGAAATCGGAGTATCCATGAGAGCCATCCCCAATCTTACCCTGTTCTTTTCTCCCGAAGGTCTTGTGTCGGAGCGTGAGCTTAAACAGGAACCTGTTCCGGTAACCGGAATTGCAAGGATCTCAGCACCGGGGGTTACTACTGTGCCAACAACAGCCACTGACAGAAGGCAGCCAACAGTAGCCCCAACCGACAGGGTGTCTGCCAACAGAACACCGGGGCGTTCACAACGCATCAGTGCAAGAGAGCAAAGAAACCGGTTAGCACTGGGGACCGATGCCTCCATTACACTATATGATGGCGATTTTTTGTACCCGGTTATATTACCCGGGTTTGAAATCTCAGTAGGTTATATGCAAAACCGGCCGCTCTCTTTTGGGTGGAACCTGGGAATTGGCAGAGCAGAATCAACAGATCTGTTTTATGCCAACTTTGCATATACAGGTCTCGACCTGAGATACAGGCTCAATAGCATGAATACAATGGGAAGTCCCTTTGCCGATGTGGGCGGAGGTGTCTTGTATCATACCCAGGGAACCAGAATCGAAAGTGAACTGAGTTTCGAAACCAATCTTATGTTTTTTCTGAATTTTTCACTGGGTTATGAATGGTTGTTGAACAGAAACAGTACCATTCATCTCTCCATGAGTAACCGGCAATTATTGAGTGATGATATTGACGGGATGGTTTATGGAAAGTATAATGACCGTATCTGGTCGATCGACTTGGGTTTCAGATTTTATCTGGGCAACAAAGGAAACAGAAGATAATTTTTTTCATTTTTTTAAACGAATTACTTAAGAATATCAAATTCATCAACTGTGAAGCCAATTAATCTTATACGAATAATTACATTAATATCAATTCCTTTTTTTCTCACCTATTGCACCGAAGATAAACTGGGTACAAGGCAGAAAGGGATGATCAATGGCCTGGTTATAGATGAACGGGAACAAACGCCTGTGGTGGATGCAAAAATAATTATCAGCCCTTCCAATGATACCCTTACAACAGATTTTATGGGGTATTTTGAAAAGGGAGAACTTGACCCCGGCGAATACACCGTAAGTGCGTTGCATGCCGGCTATATAAACGGAAGTGAAAACGTTCTGGTTTCTCCGGATGTAAAATCTTCAGTAATTATTTCTCTGCTTCGTACCGGGCAAATTGGCTCATTTGAATTTACCGATAATATCGTGCCTGGCCTGGACCAGGACAACGTTTCTTTGAACCCTGTTTTTCAATGGGGACTTGGGTACTATCCCGATAATGTTTCATTTACCCTCGAAATATTTGATTCAGGTTCTCAGCAATTAATAAAAAGACTTGAAAATATTACTGATACCTTTGCCCTGGTTACCGGACTGAGTTTCGGTAACAGTTATCAATGGCAGATAATAGCAGAAAGTGGTTATGAGATCATTACCAGCAATATGCGTAGTTTTACCACATTAAATTTCCCTGCAAATCCGGTAATCTACGCCAAACGCGTTGACGGAATTTCCCAGATCTTTGTTACCGATATCAATGGCTCCTCGCACAACCAGGTAACACATAATAATTTTCACAGCTGGCGGCCCATTTTAAATCCGCAAAAAGACCAGATTGCATTTCTTTCATCAAAGGATCTGAATTCGCAATTGTACACCATGGATATTAATGGTGATAATATCATTAAACTCACCAATGTTCCAACCGGAGGATATTTTAACAAAGGTGTAGGTTTTTCATGGTTACCCGATGGAGAAAGGTTAGTTTTTTCATCCTACAATCGTCTTTACCGCATCAATAAGGATGGTACGGGGTTATCACTTATTGTTTCAATTAATCCGGAACGACATTTCCGGGAGGTTGACTGGAGTCCTGAGAACGACAAGATTGTAGCGCTTACTGTGGGGGTTAACCGTTACGAAGCACGGATCGTGCTTATGAATACAAATGGTTCGGGTATGGTAGAAATTGTTTCGGAATTGCAGGGAGCGCTGGAGAATCCAAGCTTCTCATCCGACGGGCAGTATATACTATATACAAATGATGTTTCTGGTTTCCAATCCACTGATGGTCGCCAGCTCGATGCGCGTGTATTCAGATATTCACGTGATAACCAGCAAACAACTGATCTTTCGAGGCACAAGCCTGCCGGCACCAATGATATTGTGCCGCGTTTTACTAATAATGATAATCAGATTGTGTTTTACAATGCACGAAATCCTGCAGGCTCCAGTCGTAATCTCTATATTATGCCTCCTGAAACAACCGCAGCTAACCAAAGAATATTACTTGCTGAAGACGTGGAAATGCCAGACTGGTAAACTATAGCTTTATCAGATACCTTTCAGCCTTTTCAATTCATTAAAATGATCAATGGATTGTTGTTCAAAACGCTCACGCGAGGTTTTCCTGTAGTCATCATATTCTCCCTGAAGTTCTTTCAGGTCTTTGGTTTTTTGGAAGGTAATACGGTTTGATCTCAGGAATAAAATAAATGCTGCAAATGCCAGAACCGCAAGTATACCAATAACAGACCATAACAACACATTGTAAAAAGTCTTACTCATGGGCATACCCAACAAAAACAGACTGTCTCTTTCCTTGATAGCCTGATCGCGTTCTACCTGCATTTCTTCCATGGCAAGTGCCGCGGAGTTCTTTTCTGCCAATGCCTGTTCCTTTAGTTGAATTTCTGCAGCAATATCCTGGTAAGCCCGGTTAAGAGAGTCGATGGAATTGCGACGGATTTTCTGGAACATGTCTTCACGGATGGCCCTGAAATTATTGTAAATCCTGGTCTGCTCATGCAAATATCTGTATTGTTCTTCCAGTGGGGCCTCATTAAAAACTTCGGGAAGGGTTTGAGAATGGGCGTTGTTTATACTCAGAAGGATAAACAGGGCTATTAAACCTGCAGGTTTTGTTTTACTGATGAACTTCATGGCAATATTCTGTTTTTGAAAATTATACTGCAAAAGAAAAGATTTTACTTATAATTTTCAACAGGGTTTTTACGGGTTTATTGTAAGGAGGTATATTTAAAGGGGGAATAAATACCGGAAATCTATTTCTGCGTCAGCAGATCAGCCTGATTGGTATTGCGTATAAAATCAATGGACAATTCATTAAAAACATCAGGCTTTTCAATATTTACAACGTGTCCGCATTTTTCAATTACTGCCAGTGATCGGGTTTTATATTTCTTTACCAGGTCTTTTACAGGTTCAAGCAAAATATAATCCTGTTCGCCCATAACATAAAGTATGGGGATACCCGGATCTTCTGATTCCATGCGCTTGAGTTTGGCTG
>SKVR01000098.1 GCA_007129355.1 Bacteroidales bacterium
TACATTGGTTTTGAACCACAGGTATTCAATGATACCATTAATGGCAAAGGCATGCTGGTAATAGCCTGGAGAACCGACGGACGGGTAGATGTATACCATCAGCCAGCACTCAGGTTGGATCCTGACAAATATGACATTGCGGGCAAAGGCCTTGCAAATATGGTTGAAAGACCAATGGATGATGCCTATTTTGAAGTGCTGGAAAAGGGTGTACAATGCTTCTTTCACTTCAAAGACCTGAAAAGCAGAACAATAGAAGTCAGAATAAATGAAAACCATCCTGCCAGACGTAAGCCCTTTGGATTGCTCGCACCTATGGGTCATGCAGCAGAGAATCCATCAGCAATGCCACTGGTCTATCTGCATGACTTCTATTTTGTGAGAAAAAAACATACGGAAATAAGTATTTCAATTGATGGCAGGGTTCATAAACCTGACAGACTTCCCATGCCCATGGACCGGCGTAATATGTACTTCGCAAGGTATAGTCCTGATCCACTCATCGTTACTTTAAATCCTGCATTCAAAGGTGAAATGGAAAAACTGGTAATGATTGACGAGAAAACAGCCGTTTCAGGTCACAATTATTTTGAACTGGAAACAAAAGAAAACAAATACTATATTAAAAAGATGTATCAATTACATGGTGAGCATACCATTCAGATGACCTTTAACCCACCTTTTCCTAATATTAGTGAGACAGAAAAGGGAGAAGATATCCGTGGAAAATTCAGAATAGATGGTGACCGGTCAACCGGAAGAATAACAGGCATTTATTCTGTAAAAGAATATGATGGGGAGATATTTATTGAGATGAACCCTTCAGGTGGATGGAAACCCCGGCCCGATAAATTTTCTCTGAGAATGATGTACACCTTTGCAAGGGTATTTAAAAACTGGCCCAAAACCTACTACTGGGATGCGAGAATAAGTTTTGATGAAAACCAGCTGCCCATTATGCAATCACATTGGGAAAGAAGAAAATAACAAAAATTTGAAATCCCAAACTCGAACCGGGCCACAGGCAAGCTCAGCGAAGCTAAATTTGAAACTATGGAAATTCGAACCAAGAAATAAACCAATAACATCCCCCCGGCCCCCTTCGAAGGGGGGAGAATAGACCGATGGAAGCCTAACGAACCCATAAACCTATCAACCCATCAACTTAACAAAATGAAAACAGCAATAATCTACTCCACAACGCACGGAACCACCGAAAAGGTTGCCTTAAGGATAAAAGAACTGGCAGGTCAGGAAAACACATTTCTGTTTAATCTTAAAGATGGTTCGCCATTCGATCTTGATGCTTTTGATACAATCATTATCGGAGGATCCATTCATGCAGGTATGCTACAGAAAAGGGTGAAAGACTTCTGCAAACAACACACCCTTGAGTTACTGCAGAAACCCCTTGGCTTGTACCTTTGCGGTATGAATGAGCCAGAATATGATGCACAAATGGAAAAGAACTTTCCTCAGATCCTTCGTCAGCATGCCACTGCAATGGAAACTATGGGCGGTGAGTTTCTTTTTGACAAAATGAATTTTTTTCAAAAGCTGATTGTTAAGAAAGTTAGCGGAATCTCAGAATCACTGTATAAATTAAATGATGAGAAAATTCAGAGTTTTGTATTCAAACTGAAAGATGTAAAAACAAAAAGTCCTGTTCTGTAACCAAATCTTTTAAAATCAGAAAATTATAATGAAGACCATAATCTTAATCTTAATCTTAACCACAATAGTTATGTTTAATTCATGCAATACACCCCAAAATATCTTTCAAAGCGACCTAAAAGAGTATTTTGCAGATGCTGATGCTAACATTCCTGTGATGACAGAGGAAAGCATTGCTCATTTACCCCAGGCCATTCAAAACTATCTGAAATATTGTGGTTTTGTAGGAAAGCAAATTCCAATGAATGCTGAATGGATATGGGACAATAGCAGCATTAAAATGAAGCCAGACGGGAAATGGATGAAACTGGAAACCTATCAGTACAATTCAGTTGAAAAGCCTTTCCGTATTGCCCTGATGAAAGCACGTATGGCAGGAATTGTACCCTTTGAAGGACGAGACATTTATTACGACGGAAGAGCCAATATGCTCGGAAAAATCATGAAAGGTATTACGGTAATCAACGCCAATGACAAAGAAACAGCCCAGTCTGCTGCCATTGTGCTTCTTGCTGAAGCTCTGCTGGTACCGGGCTATATTTTTCAGGATTACATAAAATGGGAAAAAATTAATAACCTAACAGTGAAAGGGACCATTAAAAACAATGGAATTCAGGCTGAAGCCTTGTTTTATTTTAATGATAAAGGTGAGTATATCCGATTTCATACCCTTGACCGAAATTTCGACAACGGCGACGGCACTTATAAAATAGTTCCTTACTCGATTTATGTGGGAGAATACCGACAAATGGAAGAATATATTAGCCCAGGTCATGTAAGTGCTGTATGGCATCTGGATGAAGGAGATTACGAATACTGGCTTGGAGACATAGAAACGGTAAATTTCAATGTGAAACTAAAAAATCATTAATACAGAAATCTGAAATCGATTTTTGAGCCTTTCATTCTGCTATCAGGATAAAGGTATTTAGCCCCGGTGCAACGTTTCAGGTAAATAGACAAAAATGCTATTTCGAATATCTACCCTGTTTATATCATAATTGATAAAACAGCAGTATATTTGCAGCTTATTTCGGTTTGGAAATTTAAGCACCATGAACATTTTAATAGCCGGCGACAGTGAAATTACATCACATCTGGCGCGTTTACTTTACGACGAAAATCACGACATTACCATACTTTGTCCTCCGGAACAGTTAAATTCCATAAGTCAGAGCCTTGATGTTCTCTTATATTCCGGCGATCCCACATCTATTGATGACCTGAAAAACGCCAATATAAAAAAAACAGACCTTTTCATCACGGTCTATCTTGATGGTCGCACCAATCTGCTTGCCGGAATCCTGGGGAAAAACCTCGGAGCCAAAAAATGCATTGCCAAGGTAAATGATACCAGCTATTCCATTGGTGAAAGCAGAGAGATGTACAAAAATCTCGGAGTGGATTATGTGGTTTGTCCCGAAAAAATTGCCGCCAAGGAAATAACCAACCTCATAACCAATACAGCTGCCACAGAAATTTTTGATTTTAGTGATAAGCATCTTTCTCTTATGCTTATCAGACTCAGCAGTGGGGCACAGGTGATAGGAAAATCACTGAACGAGATTGCAGAAGAAAATAAAGATCTGGATTTTCGTGCAGTTGCTTTGCACAGGAAATCCAAAACACTTATTCCCAGGGGTGAAGATGTTTTTATGAAAAACGATCTCGCCTATGTTGTAACCAAACCCAATGGCATTGATCATCTTTTAGAACTAGGGGGAAAAGAAAGCTTTACCATCAACAACATCATGATAGTTGGCGGAGGTACTGTGGGCACACTAACAGCTAAAAACCTTGAAAAGGACTACAAGGTTAAGCTTTTCGAAATCAACTCTGAAGTATCATCGAAGTTGGCAGATGAACTACGAAATACCATGATAATCAATGGTGACGCACATGACGTGGCATTGCTGGAAAAGGAAAATATTCAGTCTATGGATGCCGTAATTGCAGTTACCAACAATTCGGAAACTAACATCCTCACCTGCTTGCTGGCCAAAAAATATGGCGTGCGAAAAACCATTGCCCTGGTTGAAAACATTAATTTCATTGAGATTTCTCAGAATATCGGTATCGATACCATAATCAATAAAAAACTAGCCACAGCCAGTTATATCATCCGTTTTACCATGAAAGCAGAAGTTCTTTCAACCAAGTGTCTGAATGGTATTGACGCAGAAATTTTTGAATTTCTGGCCAAAGCCGGCTCACCCATTACCCGTAAGCCTATCAAACAGTTAAAATTTCCGAATGAAGCTATCATTGGCGGTGTTATTCGGAATAATGAAGGAATTATTGCCACCGGTAATTTACAGGTTCAGGCCGGAGATCATGTGGTTGTATTTACCCTGCCCGAGGCATTTGACGCAGTTGACAGGATGTTCAGAAGCTAATGCAAATAAGTATTTGGTATGGCAGCACGCCCCGATATCAATTATAAACTCATCATCAAATTCATTGGTATACTACTGATGCTTCTATCAGGCTTTATGGCCATTAGTGCATTATGGGATATCATTTATGATGAAAATACCACCAGGGCTATACTCATAAGTGCAGTTATTACTTTTGGAGCCGGACTAACTTTTTATCAGCTCACCCGCAACCACGATCATAAAAATATCGGCAAAAAAGAAGGATATATCATTGTAACTTTTACCTGGATAAGTATTACATTCTTTGGCACTTTGCCATTTTATCTCAGCGGACATATTCCGTCCTATTCCGATGCTTTTTTTGAAACCATGTCGGGTTTTACAACAACCGGAGCTACGATATTACAGGATATAGAAGCCATGCCCAAATCATTGCTTTTCTGGCGCAGCACAACACATTGGCTAGGTGGGATGGGAATCATTGTACTTACCCTTGCTGTTTTGCCCGTATTGGGTGTGGGAGGCATGCAGCTTTTTGTGGCAGAAGCTCCGGGAACTACTCCCAGCAGGCTTCACCCAAGAATAACTGAAACAGCGAAAAGATTGTGGTATATATACCTTCTTCTGACCATCTTACTTACAACTTTGCTCATGATGGGGAACATGAATTTTTTCGAAGCCATAAACCATGCTTTCAGCACTGTGGCCACCGGTGGTTTCTCTCCTAAAAACGACAGCATTGCATCTTATTCTCCTTTTATACAATATACCATTATTCTTTTTATGATTATTGCAGGAGCCAATTTCACCCTGCATTATTTTGCTTTAAAGGGCAATTTTTCGAAAATCAGAAATAATGAAGAATTCAGATTCTATCTCCTGGTAATCGGAGTATTTACTGTCATTTTTACTGTTGCTGTTTACATATTTCATGCAGCAAATGTGGAGGATGCATTTCGTCAAAGCCTTTTCCAGATCGTATCATTAATTACAACTACCGGATTTGTAACCACCGATTATACACAGTGGAATGAGTTTCTCTGGTTTATGTTATTCCTGCTGATGTTTACCGGTGGATGTATTGGTTCAACTGCCGGGGGCATTAAGATGGTAAGACATTTACTTCTTATTAAAAACACATCGCAGGAGTTTAAAAGATTAATTCATACATCAGCGGTTTTACCAACCCGGCTTGATGGAAAAACAATTCCATCAGAGATCATTTATAACTTCCTGGCATTTTTCCTCTTGTACGTGTCAGTGTTTATGATTGGTGCTACCATAATGTCGTCCATGGGACTCAGCTTCAAACTTTCCCTTGCATCTGTTGCTGCCACCATTGGCAATATTGGACCCAGTCTGGGTACTCTGGGGCCAATGGAAAGTTATGCTATAATCCCCACTCCGGGAAAATGGTTACTGTCATTTTTCATGTTACTGGGACGTCTGGAATTGTTTACTGTGCTCATTTTACTTACCCCCTCTTTCTGGAAAAAATAGTTAAGTTTGCAAACTAATAACTCTCAGGCTATCCATGTTAAGCATCTGCATTCCCGTTTTTAATTATGACGTAAGAGAGCTTGTTAGCCAGCTTCATGAGCAGGCACAGGTAGAATTACAGGACTTTGAAATCATACTGATGGATGATGCTTCACAGGAAAAGTATCGTAAACTTAACCAGGAGTGCAGTCAATTTGCGCATGTAAAGCTCATAGAGTTAGAGAAAAATGTTGGACGGAGCCATATCCGAAATCTTCTGGCAAAAGAAGCGGTTTTTTCTCAGATTATTTTCATGGATTGTGATTCTCTTTGTCCTGATTATCAATACATTCAGCGATACTCTACATACCTGGAAAAAGAAGGTGTAGTATGTGGAGGGCGAATTTATAACGATATTGCGCCCAGTGATGATACACTTTTACATTGGACCTTTGGCAATAAGAGGGAAGCAATTCCTGCCAAAAAACGGAACAAAAAGCCCAATAAATCCTTTATGACTAATAACTTTTTGATTTCAAAAAGTGTATTTGAAAAAGTAAAGTTTAACGACCAGATAAATAGTTACGGACATGAAGATACACTATTTGGTTTTGAGCTTTTAAAACATGAAATAACTATCCATCACATCGACAACCCCTTGATTCATAAAGACCTGCAGCCGACTGCAGTTTTTATTAAAAAAACTGAAACTGCTATAGGAAATCTCATTAAAATATACCAAATAACTGGTTATAATCCTACACTTAAAAAATCCGTTAAACTTTTGAATACCTGGAGCATTTTGAAGAAATTAAGATTAACCTCTCTTTGCCGGTTTTTATTTCAGTATTTGCGAAAACCCATTTTTAGCAATATTTCAGGTGAAAATCCATCACTTTTTCTCCTTGATTTTTATAAATTAGGGATAATTTGTTCAATACCTGATTCTATCAATAGATATTAGTATTTCTAAATCAGGAGTAAACCTATTTTAGTTATTTATTCGATTAAATCCTATTGACTAATCAGGGTTTAAAATCAGGCACCCCTCAGAATGGTTTAAAAAATAATAACTTTACCTCGCTGTTAGTAAATATAATATCATGTATCTTCAGTTAAAGCTAATTTTACGCAGATTATTACCTGTTCGTTTTTTATACTTTTTGGAGCCTGTAATAAGAAAAAGTCTCTATATCTTTTATCTGGGGAATGGTTATCAATGTAATCTTTGTGGTGCAAAACTCAGAAGGTTTATTCTTTTAGAAAACAACGAACGGCTTTGCCCAAGTTGTGGCAGTTTGCCTAGAACCCGACGTATTTACCGGATTTTGCAAGACGGCTGGTTGACACCCGGAGTCCGAATTCTGGATTTCTCCCCATCACGCAGTTTGTTTCGTAAATTGAAAAATAAAGCAAGCATTGAATATGTTGCATCTGATCTTTCAGGGGATTTTCTTGCCGAAAAAAAATATGATATTACCCAAATCGAAACTAATGATGCCAGCTTTGACCTGATAATTTGTTACCATGTATTAGAACATATACCTGATGACCAAAAAGCCATTCAGGAATTATACAGAGTACTTAAACAAGGTGGTAAATGCTTTATTCAAACTCCTTTTAAGGAAGGTGATATTTACGAAAATTCTTCAATTACTGCTCCAGATGAGAGATTAAAGCATTTTGGACAGGAAGATCACGTAAGAATTTATTCTGTTACCGGCCTTGTAAAAAGATTAGAAAGGTCAGGTTTTCAGGTAAAAATACTGTCATTTGAGGAAGAGCGCAATAATTCAAATGGATTCAGTGAAAAAGAGGTTGTTTTGGTTTGTAAAAAAAGTAGCTTAAAACTTTAATCAAGAACTGCAATGGCTTGATGTATTGCCAATAAAAGAAACATGATGGCTTTTCAGTCTAATGCAACCCTGCCATAAGTAAAGATTGGAAAGAAACCTGGAACGCATGCACAGGGTAACATTTCTGTTCATTTCCTTAGGAACAATTTCAGCTTAGTACTAAGCTGAATTGCAACCATCCGAAGGGAGTTCCGAATTGGATAAACTTGGTATAAGTACTAAGCATATTGATAATCCTGTATTGCACGCCGGACTGGATACCGGGTTGCAGTTTCTGGAGAAAACGAGGGAATCCATGCGCAATCTTTTGCGATTGTATCAAAATCCGGGTTTTGACAAGAGTATCTGTAACAGGATAAAAGCTTTAAAAGCCTTTCATACA
>SKVR01000117.1 GCA_007129355.1 Bacteroidales bacterium
ATCATTAATGCTGAAAAGATCCAGCTCACCGGAAATAAGTGGGATCAGAAAGAATATGTTCGTCATACAGGATATCCTGGTGGACAAAGATTTACTTCTGTAAAGCAGATGCTTGAAAAGAACCCCACCGAAATTATCCGTAAAGCCGTTAAGGGCATGCTCCCCAAAAATCGTCTGGGAAGTGTACTTCTGAAAAATGTTTTAATTTATGAAGGTGGAGAGCACCCACATCAGGCTCAGAAACCTGCAAAAATCAACCTTAATACAATTAAGTAAGCATGGAAGTTATCAACACTATAGGAAGAAGAAAAACTGCTGTTGCAAGAGTATATCTTAAACCCGGCAGTGGTCAGATGACCATCAATAAAAGAGAAAGCAAGGAATATTTTACCACCGGTATCCTGCAGTATGTTATCAACCAGCCTTTTGAAATTACTGGTAATGAAGGTAAATATGATGTAAAAGTAAACCTTGATGGTGGTGGTATTAAAGGACAGGCTGAAGCATTAAGGTTGGCTATATCCAGGGCTCTGGTAGAAATCAATGCTGAATGGCGCCCGGCCCTTAAATCAAAAGGTCTTATGCGTCGCGACCCCAGGATGGTTGAGCGTAAAAAACCCGGTCAGAAAAAGGCAAGGAAGAAATTCCAATTCAGCAAACGTTAATTTCAACTTTTTGGAAAATTTAATTTTAGCATGGCAAGAACGAATTATAACGAACTTTTAGATGCTGGTGTACACTTCGGACACCTTAAAAGGAAGTGGAACCCCAACATGGCTCCCTATATATTTATGGAAAGAAATGGTATTCACATCATCGATCTGAATAAAACCATTGCCAAAATAGATGAGGCTGCTGCAGCATTAAAACAAGTTGCAAAATCAGGAAAGAAAATCCTTTTTGTTGCAACCAAAAAACAGGCAAAAGAAGTAGTTGCCCAGCACGTAAAGCAAATTAATATGCCCTACGTTACTGAAAGATGGCCAGGTGGTATGCTTACCAACTTCGCCACCATCAGAAAGGCAGTTAAGAAAATGAGTGCAATTGATAAGATGGGTACCGACGGAACATTTGATAATATCTCTAAAAAAGAAAGACTTCAAATTACCCGTGAAAGAGCTAAACTGGAAAAACAATTCGGGTCAATAGCCGATCTTTCAAGGTTGCCTGCTGCCGTTTTCATTATAGATATAATGAAAGAACATATTGCAGTGGCAGAAGCTCAAAAACTCAACATACCCACTTTTGCTATCGTTGACACCAACTCTGATCCCAACCTGGTAGATTTCCCCATTCCTGCCAATGACGATGCTTCAAAATCTATTTCAGTAATACTGAAAACCATGGTAGAAGCCATTGAAGAAGGACTGACTGAAAGGAAACTTGAAAAAGACAAGGCTGAAGAAGAAGAGAGAGATGCTGAGGAAATGGAAGTCAAAGCAAAATCACTTGAAGATGCTGAAGACATGGATGAGGAAGACAGTGAAGCTGCAAAAAGCAAAGCCCGCAAGCCTAAAGTAAAAGAGGATGAGGATGATGAGCCTGTGAAGAAACCCTCTAAAGCTCCCAAAGGAGCAGTTGGTAAAAGACCAAGAAAATAATAGAATCTATTAATCTTAACGGAAAATTAATTATGGCAAATATAACTGCTGCTGAAGTAAACAAACTACGTAAACAAACCGGTGCGGGCATGATGGATTGCAAAAAAGCATTGGTTGAAGCTGATGGCGATTACGAAAAGGCAATAGATATCCTCCGCAAAAAAGGACAAAAAGTTGCCGGTAGTCGTGCCGACCGAGATGCGAACGAAGGAGTTGTACTTGCAAAAGTATCTGATGATAAAAATACTGCAGCTATTATTATGTTGAACTGCGAAACCGATTTTGTTGGTAAGAATCAGGAGATGATTGACTTTACCCGCCAGCTTCTGGATTTTGGCCTCAGTAAAGGTTTCAAGAGTCCTGAAGAACTTGTTGCAGCTGAACTGGATGGAAGAACTGTTCAGGAGCATATTACCGATATGATTGGTAAAACCGGCGAAAAACTTGACCTTGCCCGTTTTGATATTATCAATGGTGAGATGGCATTTGCTTATATACACCCGGGTAACCGTGTTGCTTCTGTTGCTGTATTCAATAAGTCAAATGTTGCAGAAATTGAAACTGCAGGAAAAGATGTTGTTATGCAAATTGCTGCTATGGCACCTGTTGCGCTTAACTCCGACAATGTTCCTGAAGATGTAAAGCAAAGAGAAATAGAAATTGGTATGGATCAGGCACGCCAGGAAGGTAAACCCGAAGCAATCCTTGAAAAAATTGCCATGGGAAAACTCAACAAGTTTTTCAAAGAAAGTACGCTGCTAAACCAGGACTTTATTAAAGACAGTAAAAAAACTGTGCAGCAAATGCTTGCAGATTATGACAAGGAACTTACAGTGGTTGATTTTAAAAGATATGCTCTTGCATAGTTTAGAAAAAAACTTTTTAAGGGGGCCTACGAGCCCCTTTTTTTATATCCTTACTGTACCTTTAATGCAAATTAGGCTGGAATTTTAAGTCCTGAATAACAAAAAAAAATGTAAACTTGCATCTTTGAACTTTAACAAAACATTTTTTATGACCTCTTATAAAAGAATATTATTGAAACTTAGCGGAGAGTCGCTGGCAGCAGGCACCGGACATGGAATTGATGCTTCAGTTCTTGATAAATATGTTGTCGAGATAAAATCCGTTTATGAAAAAGGAATTGAAGTAGGTGTAGTATTGGGTGGAGGAAATATTTTTCGCGGTGTGTCTGGCAGCCAGAAGGGTTTTGACAGGGTTCAGGGCGATTATATGGGAATGCTTGCCACAATCATAAACTCCCTTGCTCTTCAGTCAGCGCTGGAAAATGCCGGTATAAAATCGGTTGTATTGTCAGGAATTGCGGTTGATCCGTTGTGTGAACGCGTGAGCAGGAGAAAAGCTATTCAATATCTCGAACAAGGTTACGTGGTAATTATAAGCGGAGGAACCGGAAATCCGTTTTTCACAACCGATTCGGCTGCTGCCCTCAGGGCAGTTGAAATCAAAGCCGATGTGTTACTCAAAGGAACGAGGGTTGACGGAGTATATACTGCCGATCCTGAGAAAGATCCTCATGCAACCAAATTTTCAGAAATAAGCTTTGACATGGCCTATGAAAAAAATCTGAAAATCATGGACCTTACAGCTTTTACTCTTTGTATGGAAAACAACATACCCATTATCGTTTTTGATGTGAATAGGGAAGGTAATCTGAAAGAAATAATTATTGAGGGTAAACCCAATGGCACATTGGTGAAAAATTCCTGAGAATTGCTGTCGTTTTTCCAAAAAGATTATTTTTGCAAGTACAATAAATCATTTAACCCGAAAGTACTTTTGCTATGAGTGACGAAACTGTCTTTTTATATGACGAAACCGAGGAAAAGATGGCGAATGCCATCAATCACCTCGAACGGGAACTGATAAAAATCCGCGCCGGAAAAGCCAATCCCCAAATGCTTGATAGTGTTAAAGTGGATTATTATGGTACAATGACACCTCTGACACAGGTTTCAAACATCAACACACCTGATCCCAAATCTATAGTGGTTCAGCCTTGGGAAAAAAACATGCTTGGACCGATAGAAAAGGCTATCATGGCTGCCAACCTTGGATTTAATCCGCAAAATGACGGTACCATTATTCGTATTGTTGTGCCTCCTCTTACCGAGGAGCGCCGCAGAGACCTTGTAAAAAAAGGAAAATCTGAGGCTGAAAATTGCAAGGTAAGTATCAGAAATGCCCGCCGCGAAGCCATGGATGCCGGAAAAAAACTCGAAAAGGAAGGAGAGCCGGAAGATGAGGTTAAAAGGCTAGAGAATGATGTACAGGAACTTACAAATGACTTTATTAAAAAAGTAGACAGCTTGCTTGAAGCAAAAGAAAAAGATATAATGACTATTTAAAAACTTAGGATACCGGCCAGAAGTGGCCGGTTTTTTTATGACCCGCAATTCCGGCAAATTTCAGGAACTTCATCCTTTGATAACAATTTGGCCCGGAAATCCTGCATCTTTTTCGACATCCAGGGACTATTACCCGATTCGTCTTCTCCACTTATTATATAATCCGGCTTTTTATCATAACAACATGGAACCATCAATCCATCGCTTGTATAAACCACATGGCTCCACAAACGGAAACATATACTCTTTTTATTTGATCCAGATATATTAGTCTTACTTTTTCCGATGTAACGATTAAAATTCTTTCCCGATGGCTCAAATTGTTTCCGGCCAGCAACGGTATAAATTTGCATGCTTTTAAATTCAAGCATGTCGGCACCCAGATTTTTTACAAATTGCCGGGCTTTGTCAAGCTGATGTTCATTGGATTTGTTTACCAGCATCTGAACAACAAGAAGTGGATTTCTTTTATTCAATTGTTTTTTTGTTTTAGCCATTAGCCTGATTCCCTCAGTTACTTTATTGAAATGCCCGCCTGATCTGTATTGACTGTAAGAATCTGAGTCAATTCCATCAAGCGAAATAATAAGTTTATCAAGCCCGCTTTCAATAATTCTGATGCAGTTTTTTTCATCCAGAAAGTGTCCGTTGGTAGAAACCACACTATAATAATTCATGCTTTTTGCCAGGGTTATTATTTCTGCAAGTTGCGGATTTAGAAAAGGTTCTCCCTGGAAGTAGAGATTACAGTAGAATGCTTGTTTCCGGTGTAAGTTAAGTTTTTCCTTCACCATTGCAACATCCATTAGCTTACGGTTTCTGCTTGTAAGTTCCATTCCCGCTATGCATTCAGGGCATTTAAGGTTGCATACAGATGCTGTTTCAAGGTGAACGGAAAAGGGATGTGACCATACAACCGGTCGCGAAAATAATTGAGACACCCAAAGAGACACCCAAATTCTGAGGTAGTTTAGTATGCGGTTAGCATTGAGCCTTTTAAGTAAACGCAATTGATTATAAATATATGCTCTGGGGTGCAAAATCATGTGGAAAACAGGAAATGGGAAAAGCGAATACTACTCCCTTTTGTTAAATTCATCACGAATGCTTTGTACCATCCGCGATTTGGTTGAAAATTGTTTTACAAAAATCCGGGCAACACTGTATGTTGGTATAGCGATGATCATACCGAAAACCCCTGCAATCATACCGGCAATCATAAACACGATAAAAATTTCCAGTGGATGTGCCCTTACACTTTTTGAGTAGATCATGGGTTGCAATGCTCCCACATCAATCGTATTTACTATGATAAATGATGCAACAATACTGAGCATCAGCGGAACCATTTGTGAATAAAACTCCATGTGCAGATTTACGGAAATTCCCAGAAATACGCCAATAAATGTAGCTATTATGGGCCCAACATAAGGAATAACGTTGAGCATACCGGCAAAAAAACCAATTACAAGTGCATTTGGCAGGCCAATGATCCACATACAAAAACTGATCAAAATAAATACAGCGGTAAGATCAGTAATAAGCCCGAGAAAATAACGCCTTAAAAGAACCTTGCTTTCCGAAAGTATTTCCCGGGCCTCATCTTTATGTGGGTGGGGAGTAAAAAAAGCAATGATATTGGAAAAAAGATGCTTTTCTTTCATGAAGAAGAAAGTGATAAAACTTATGGCCAGAAAACCAAAAAATATTTCTATGGTAAAGTTAATCAGCGAATTAAATATGTTTGAAAACCTGTCAAAAGTAGCAATAGCAACCAGTTCTGAAACTATTTTACTGCCAATGGTTTCATCGGGTGTAAGCAGGGTCCATTCCCTAAGAGACAGCTCAAGGTTCATCAGTGGTTCTTCCAGGCTTTGGGTAATACCTGCCACATCAAGCTCCGAAACAAATGCTGCCTGGGAAGCAAGTAATGGAAGGAAAAAAGAAACGATACCCACAAAAAAACCAATCATCAGAAGCAGGGTTATAAATGCACATACTCCGAGAGGCAGTTTTATTTTTCCAAGATGCATTTTGTGCAGAAACTCAACGATTGGCTGACCCAGCAAAGAAAGGACTAAGGAAATAATGATATACAATACGATCCGGAAAAAGTACCAGAGAAATAGTCCGGACAGTATAAGCAGAATAAGCAATACAATATTTCGGAATGTGTTTCCCATGGATTAAATATAGGAATAAATTCAATCAGTCGTTAAAGAAGAATGAAATTGTCCTTTTCTGAAAACATATCTTTGCTGTTAAGCAAATGCAGGGCTGTTTTCTGATCTTTATGTAATTGTGCTTTGAGTACCTCCATTGAAGGAAATCGCATTTCATCGCGAATACGGGTTTGAAAATGAATAGATATTTCCTGGTCGTAAATATTTCCGGAAAAATTGAAAATATGTGCTTCTATGGTTACATTTTTCAGGTCAAGAGTTGGGCGAATGCCAATATTGATCATTGATTTATACCAATTTCCGTTATGCCTTACCCAACCTGCATAAACACCTATGGGAGGAATGGTTTTATCTGAATCGTCGGGCCGGAGATTGGCTGTTGGAAAACCTATGGTTCTTCCAATTTTATTTCCGTAAACCACATCGCCTGTTAGGGGATACAGATACCCCAGCTGTTTGTGCCAGTGAAATCTTTCAGTATGCCCGAAAGAGTTGCATTTTAAATCTGATGATAGAGAGGGGTTGATGCCATTCGGACCTAACCCGCAAACCCATTTTAGTTTTTTATCTATATTGGATTTGGAAAAGGGTTCTGATTTCAGCAATTCAGTAAATTCATAATCTTTAAGGGATAAAAAAGCCTGAATTCCAAGCTGCTTTAACAGAAGCATTCTTTCTTTCGCTGAAAGTAATATTTTGACTTCTGACAGGGATTCGCCAGGGAAAACATCAAGAAACAACAGATTTTCATTTTGCAGATCAGAAATAAGTTCCCTGAGCTGCAGAAGGCAATCTTTTTTCAACTGAAAAAAGGCACCTGCAACGATAGATTGAGAAAAATCTTCAGGAACCTGATTAAAATCCTTGAAAATCTGCACGGATTTCCTTGTTAATATTAATAATGTAGCAAATCTGCTGTGTGGGGTACAAAGCTAATATTTTTGTAATTAGGGGGCATAATTATTTCATTACAGAATAAATTACAGGTTATGTGATAAAAAAATTTCTGTAATCCTGAAATTTCAGTGAATTACTTTATTTTTAGAGTATAAATTTTATTAATATTGCTTCGAGGAAACAATTATTCGTTTTTAAAAAAAAGGTAAATGGAGAAGATTACCGGTAAAATTGCACAGGTTATCGGCCCTGTGGTAGACGTAGCATTCGAAAATACCAATAAGCTTCCGGCTATTTATGATGCCCTGGAGGTAAAAAATGACAATGGACTTAAAATTGTGCTCGAGTGTCAGCAACACATGGGTGAAGATACCGTAAGAACGGTTGCCATGGATTCAACTGATGGTCTTTACCGGGGCATGGAAGTAGTCTCATTGGGTGGACCTATAACCATGCCGGCAGGTCAGGAGATACGAGGCCGTTTGTTTAATGTAATCGGCGATCCTATTGATGGTCTTGGAGAGGTAAAAACCGCTAAACGTTACAATATTCATAGCGAAGCACCGAAATTTGAAAACCTGAAAACAGAAACTGAAATTCTTTATACAGGTATAAAAGTAATCGATATGCTGGCACCTTATCCTAAAGGTGGAAAAATCGGGTTGTTCGGTGGAGCAGGTGTTGGTAAAACGGTACTGATTATGGAGCTAATCAATAACATTGCAAAGGGTTATCAGGGTACCAGTGTTTTTGCCGGAGTAGGAGAGAGAACCCGTGAAGGAAATGATCTTCTCAGGGAAATGATTGAATCAGGTGTTATCAGATATGGCGATGATTTTGTAAAGTCGATGGAAGCAGGCACATGGGATTTGAGCAAAGTTAAGCATGATGAGCTGGCCCAATCGCAGGCTACATTAATTTTTGGGCAAATGAACGAACCCCCGGGCGCAAGAGCAAGGGTAGCTTTATCGGGTTTGGCTGTTGCTGAATATTTCAGGGATGGTGATGATGAAACTTCCGGATCGGACATTCTTTTCTTCATTGATAATATATTCCGATTTACACAGGCCGGATCAGAAGTTTCTGCCTTGCTTGGGCGTATGCCATCGGCCGTGGGGTACCAACCCACTCTTGCTACAGAAATGGGATTGATGCAGGAACGAATTACATCTACCAAACGGGGGTCAATTACATCGGTACAGGCTGTTTATGTACCTGCCGACGACCTTACCGACCCGGCACCGGCAACAACATTTTCTCATTTGGATGCAACAACTGTTTTGAGCAGGAAAATATTTGAGCTGGGTATCTACCCTGCTGTGGATCCGCTGGATTCAACTTCACGCATCCTTACCCCCGAAATGGTTGGAGATGAGCACTATAACACAACCAAGGATGTTAAGATGATTTTGCAACGCTATAAAGAATTACAAGATATTATTGCCATTCTGGGTCTGGATGAACTTTCTGAGGAAGATCGCCTGATAGTAAGTCGTGCCCGGAGAGTACAGCGTTTCCTTTCGCAACCTTTCTTTGTTGCAGAGCAATATACGGGCCTGAAGGGAACTTTCGTTTCCATTGAAGATACCATTAAAGGATTCAGAATGATTATGAACGGAGATGTGGATGAATATCCTGAATCCGCCTTTAATCTGGTTGGTACTATTGAACAGGCCATTGAAAAAGGAAAAGCCATTCTGGAAGAATCTGCTAAAAGTTAAAGCCCATGATGCTGAAAGTTTTATCGCCTGAAGAATTTATTTATGAAGGAGATGTTGTTCTTGTACAACTCCCCGGATCCATGGGTTCTTTTGAAATTCTTCATAATCATGCTCCTCTTATTGCACGTATTGACAAGGGGAAGATTAAAATCATTGATGAAGGCCGTAATAAGTTTTACCTGGAAGTAAATCAGGGAATTGTGGAAGTGAAAGACAACCATATTGTTGTACTTACCGAATAAGTCTTCATTTTTATTTTCCTATACTGCTCTATACTCCACTTCTTTAAGGGTTGTAGTGTATTTAACACCCATATTATTTGGACTGGATTTAGTATCTTTACCAAACAAAATAAGAAGAATGGATAAAAGATGGGTAGTTAAAGACCCTTGCGATGAACTTTTGGTTAATAAGCTTTCTGAATCCTTATCTATTGACAAGGTTCTTGCAGGTTTGCTGGTACAACGTGGAGTAATGAGCTTTCCTGAGGCAAAAGATTTTTTCAGGCCCTCAATTGATAGTCTTCATGATCCTTTTCTCATAAAGGACATGGACAAAGCGATCTTACGCATTGAAGAGGCTATTACAACCGGAGAAAGAATCATGGTTTACGGTGATTACGATGTGGATGGAACTACCGCGGTGGCTCTGACTTACGCATTTCTTGCTGATTTTTATGATAATATTGATTTTTACATTCCTGATCGCTACAAAGAAGGTTACGGGATATCTATAGAAGGTATCGACCATGCTGAAAAAACCGGGGTTAAGCTCATTATAGCCCTGGATTGCGGGGTCAAAGCATTAAATCAGGTAAATTATGCTCGCAAAAAGGGAATCGATTTTATTATTTGCGACCACCATCGACCGGGTGATGAATTACCTGATGCAGTGGCTGTTGTAGATCCCAAACGTGATGATTGCCCTTATCCTTTTAAGGAGCTTTCAGGCTGTGGTATAGGGTTTAAGCTCGCCCAGGCGTATTACCAGAAAAATAGATTACCTTTTAATGAACTGGAAAAGTTCCTTGATCTGGTGGCGGTGAGTATTGCGGCTGATATTGTACCTATTACAGGTGAAAACAGAATTCTTTCTTATTTTGGTTTGCAAAGATTGAACTTTGACCCAAGGCCAGGTTTTGAGTCTATATTGTTCTACAGCAATGTGATTCGCAAAAGCCATGCATGCGACAAAACGGTGTTTACCCGTGAAATTACCATTGGCGATGCAGTATTCCTTATAGGACCCCGCATCAATGCTGCCGGAAGAATTGAAAGCGGCAATGCAGCTGTTGAGCTGTTATTGTGTGAAAGGATGGGTGAAACCCACATTCTGAGCCAGAATATCAATAATAACAATACCGAACGGCGTAGTCTGGATACTGAAATTACCCGGCAGGCTCTGGAAATGATTCAGTCAAACCCCGAATTACAAATCAGTAAATCAACCGTATTGTATAACCCCGACTGGCATAAAGGAGTTATAGGTATTGTGGCATCACGACTAACCGAATCCTATTACCGGCCCACAGTAATCCTGACCGAATCTAATGGGGTTATTACCGGCTCAGCACGCTCTGTTAAAGATTTTGATGTATACGATGCCATTGACGCCTGCAGCGAATATCTTGATCATTTTGGAGGACACAAATACGCCGCGGGATTAAGCCTGAAACCTGAAAACCTGGATAAGTTTCGCAGTGCCTTTGAAGAAACGGTTGCCAGTACCATTACTGAAAACATGCTGGTGCCGGAAATCGAGATCGATGCCGAAATTAAACTATCGCAAATTACTCCCAAATTTTTCAGAATTCTCAGGCAATTTGCCCCCCACGGGCCAGACAACATGAGTCCTGTTTTTCTTACCCGTGGTGCTATTGATAAAAACTCGGCAAGAATTGTGGGGCAGAAACACTTGAAACTAATCATCAGTCATCCTGATGAACCGGGTATCAGCATCAACGCAATTGCTTTTCAGCAGGCATCGCACTTTGATGCCGTTAACTGGGGCAAGTATTTCGATATTGTTTATCAGATTGAAGAAAATGAATGGAACGGAACACGAACCCTTCAGCTCAACATTAAAGACATTAAGACCTATCTTGAATAACCCGAAATTAAAATGCTGATGTTCTTAATGTCAACCACTCAAAACACTTTACGATTTTTTTAACCCAAATTTTTTGAATATTATTCATGGAAACAGTTCTTAGTGGAATCAGATCAACCGGAAACCTGCACCTGGGAAATTATTTCGGCGCCATAAAAAATTTCTTAAAAATGCAGCACGAAAATCGCTGCTATTTCTTTATTGCCGATTATCATTCGCTCACCACGCATCCCACACCGGAAGACCTGCACCAGAATGTAAAGCAGGTACTTGTTGAATATCTTGCAGCAGGCATTGATCCCGAGGTGGCAACTCTTTATATACAGAGTGACGTGCCGGAAGTGGCAGAACTTTATCTCTTACTGGGTATGAATGCATATATGGGAGAACTGGAGCGCTGCACCACTTTTAAGGAGAAAGCCAGGAAGCAACCTGATAATATCAATGCAGGTTTGCTTACTTATCCGGTGCTTATGGCAGCAGATATTCTTATTCATAAAGCCCATAAGGTACCGGTTGGGAAGGACCAGGAGCAGCATCTTGAAATGGCCCGCACATTTGGTAATCGATTTAACAGGCTTTACAAAACGGATTATTTTCCCGAACCTGTTGCCTTTAATTTTGGTGTGGAACTTATCAAAATTCCCGGATTGGATGGCAGCACAAAAATGGGTAAATCAGAAGGTGAAGGGAATGCCATTTACCTGGCCGATGATCCGAAAGTAATCCACAAGAAAATTATGCGTGCAGTAAGCGATTCAGGACCCACAGAAATGAATCAACCCAAATCGCAACCCATCGAGAATCTTTTTAATATAATGAAAGTGGTTTCAACAGCAGATACAGTTGCACATTTCGAAGAGCTTTACAACAAGTGCGAAATCCGATATGGCGATTTGAAAAAACAGCTTGCGGAAGATGTAATTACATTTACTGCCCCACTTCGCGAGCGAATACTTGAAATTGGTGCCGATGATGCTTATCTTAGTAAAGTTGCACGCATGGGGGCCGAAAAAGCCCGTGAAAGTGCATCAAAAACCGTAAAAGAGGTTAGAGAGATTATCGGGTTTAAACCATTCTGAATAAGTATTTGTGTTTTACAATAAAAAAAAATCAAAAAACTCCAATCATGAATCCCTGGAAAAGTCTTACAGGTCTTGCAAACTGGATTATGCGCATTGCGATCATGCTGATGATATTTGCATGGTTCTTTCAAAGCTTCATGAATTTTAATATGAATAACCCCGGGTTTTATATGGCTACGGCATTTGTAGTGCTGGGGATTATGTTGTTTGTGGGAGGTTTTTTAAGCAAACATTCGCTTACAGTATTGGCAGCGCTTGGGTTGTTGGTTTTGTCGGCCTTACAGGCATACTGGAGTTTTAATGGAATTACCGGAGTATTTGCCCAATGGCTTTTGATGGGTTCGGTTTCATTGTATTTTGTAACCAACGGAAATAAGTAGTTTAATGCAGAAAAACATAGTAACGGCAAAAGAGAAGGAAAAAGTAGTGCTGGTTGGTGTAATTATGGGCCGCCAGAGCAATGAAGTTGTTAAGGAATATCTTGACGAACTGGAATTTCTTGTGGATACTGCCGGGGGCATAACTTTGAAACGCTTTACCCAAAAACTCGACCGCCCCGACAAGGGAACTTTTATTGGAAAAGGTAAGTTGGAAGAAATACGGGAATATATCCAGGAGAATGAAGTGGATATCCTGGCTTTTGATGATGAACTTTCACCATCGCAGCAGCGAAACATTGAACGTGCTGTAAAATGCCGTGTGCTGGATCGAAGTAACCTTATACTGGATATATTTGCTCTGCGCGCGCGCTCTGCGCATGCCCGAACCCAGGTTGAGCTGGCACAGTACCAGTATCTGCTGCCGCGACTGGCCGGCATGTGGACTCACCTCGAGCGACAAAAGGGGGGTATTGGTATGAAAGGACCCGGTGAAAGGGAAATTGAAACCGACCGCCGGATTGTTCGCGATAGAATTGCTTTGCTTAAAAAGAAACTGGAGCAAATTGACAAGCAAAAAGCTACCCAGCGTTCCAACAGGGGTAACCTGGTAAGGGTGGCACTTGTTGGCTATACCAACGTAGGTAAATCAACCATCATGAACCTGCTAAGTAAATCTGATGTTTTTGCCGAGGATAAGCTGTTTGCCACACTTGATACCACCGTTAGAAAAGTAGTTATTGAAACGTTACCGTTTCTGCTTTCCGATACGGTAGGTTTTATCAGAAAACTTCCTCACCATCTCATAGAATCTTTTAAATCAACCCTTGATGAGGTTAGAGAAGCAGATGTTTTACTACATGTGGTAGATATTTCACACCCCAACTTTGATGAACAGATACAAGTGGTAAAGGAAACCCTTAATGAGATTATCGGTGCCGAAAAGCCCAGAGAATCCATTATGGTTTTCAACAAAATTGACAACTACTCTTTTGTTCCCAAAGAGGAAGATGACCTTACACCTCCCTCGAAGGAAAACACTACCCTGGAAGAGCTCAAACAAACATGGATGGCGAAAGAAAATGCTCCCTGTATTTTCATTTCAGCCAAAGAAAAACAAAATATAGATGATTTCAGAAGGATACTTTACGAACACGTTCTAAGAATCCACAAGGAAAGATATCCCTATGATACCCCGATATATAACCCGTGGGAGTTTGATGATCAAAACCAGCAGGATGATCTATAAACCTTATTTCAAAAAGTGGCTGCAAAAAGGATAAAATACAATTTAAAAGACTTATTATCCTTTCCCTTAATGGGATTGCAATTCTTCATTTCTTTTTTACCCCTTGCTGCTTTATATAAATTTTCGGGGCTGCTGAGCTGGTTGTTCTATCATGTTTTTCATTATCGTCGGAAAATTGTAAGAACGAACCTGAAGAATTCATTTCCTGAAAAAACGATGGATGAGCTTTATGTCATCGAGAAGCGCTTTTATCGCAACCTTACAGATGTAATGGTGGAAGTTATAAAACTTAAAACCATTTCGCCTGCACAACTAAAAAGAAGATGTTTTTATACTCCCGAATCCGTTGAGTTGCTCAATCGCTACCATCAGGAGGGCAAAAGCATTATGATCGTAATGGGTCATATGGGAAACTGGGAGTGGGCAGGTGCTTCATATCCGTTATGGAACAGGCACCAGGTAATAACAGCTTACCGGCCACTGCGCAACAAGGCATATGACAATTATATCCTGAAAATGCGTCAAAGAACGGGAAATGTTATTGTTCCTATGAAAAAAATCCCTATAGAGATGATAAAAAGAAGGCGGGATACTTTTGCCACAGCACTGATTGCTGACCAAACTCCTCGTGTTGATAATGCCTTCTGGGTGAGATTTTTAAATCAGGATACTCCTGTTTACAAAGGCACAGAAATTTTGTCAAAAAAGTTTAATACACCCTTATTCTGGGGCAGTGTGAAAAGAGTAAAGAGAGGTTATTATCATATAGATTTGCAGCTTATTGCCGATGCCCCCCGGTCGTTTCAGGATGAAGGTGTTTTAACTGCTTTACATGCTTCATTCCTTGAGAAGGATATTAACCAGCAACCGGAATCCTGGTTATGGTCGCACCGCAGGTGGAAACATAAATTACCCGAAAACATAAATGTTATTTCATCAGGAAATGACAAGTTCAGCGTTCAATCCTGAATCTATCACCAATAGCCAGCAGGTTCAGACGGCCATTCTCGTCCCTTTCATGTTCAACGTTAAGCTGTGTGCCTGTAATCTGACTCAAACCCGCTAATCCTGCACCGGCCAGATCCCAAATTCCCGGGCGGCGGTTAGAGATCTCATTCTGCACATTTTCGACATTTACACCAGTTGTGCGTTCGATACCCGAAAAGGCAAGACTGGCAAGAGATGTGTATTCAGGTTCCTGCGATGCAACGGAAGTTTCCTGACCTTCACCAGCAATACGGTTCAGATTAGAAAAAGAAACATATTTAAACTCTTCTCTTTGCTCAATGTTTTCAGGTTTATGGCTTGTGGCAAGGGCTGTAGGCCGACGTGGGCCGATTCCTGCTATTTCAAGCGGCTCGGGCATGGTATTTCTGCTGAACGCCTGAATGGGGCGGGGTTCCTGATGAGCCGGAGCCTTTGTAACTTCAGGAGTAGCATGCTCAACAGGGAGCTCTGTAATATCTTCTGATGGAATGGTTTCCTCTTCAGTTACTATGGTTTCATCAGCAACGGGAAGTGTTTGGGCAATATCAGGGGTATCATCAAGGCGGGGCATCATAAAGAATATTCCGGCAAGGAAAGCAATTATGGCTGCAGCTACAGCAAAGCGCTGAATGGCAGGCATGAAGGCTCCTAACGGATATCTTTTGAGACTGGATTTTCCGGCGAAAGTTATTCCTTGGTCAGGTTGAAGGCGGACTTTGCTGAAAAATGCAAAATCCTTTTGCAGTGAAGGATCTTGGGCAACAGCAGCCAGCAATGCTGATGAAGACTCTTCATCAAGATCACCTTCAAAATAGGCAATCATCTGCCTGTCAAGAGAGTAACCCCCATACCTGGCATTTTCCGGTTTTTTAATTTCATCTTTGCCGGGCATAGTCATTTTTACTTCTTCCGGTAAAAAAACCAGCTCAAAAGATTCAAACTCTTCTTTCAGATCATGATGCTGTGCAAGAAAATCCATAAGCTCCTCTGCCTGGCTTTCCGTCAGGTTTCGCTCGTAATAATCGAGGAAATAAGCTTCATAATTTTCTCTGTTAATAATCATTGTTTTGTAAGTTTATTGGTGTTATGATCTGTGTTTTCCAGATACACTTCAGTTCTCAACCTTAACCTTAACCTAAACAACCATATCCATGCTCCCTATATAATTTTTCAAATACATGCGTGCTCTGTAAATGTAAACCTTAACCTGCGATTCATTCAATCCTGTAATTTCTCCTATTTCCTGGTATGAGTATCCTTCATAATCGCGCAGCAAGATAACATTACGTTGTATTTCCGGTAGTTTTTTAATGGCTTCGTTTAGTATCTCTTTAAGATCGGAGTAGGCGTGATTAACAGTATGAATGTTAATTGCAGCATCATCAAGTTCAGTTTGTTTTTTATCCTTTCTTATGCTGTCAATCATGGTGTGGTATGCTGTTGTAAAAAGGTAGGACTTGGCTTTGGCGAATGTTATTTCACCTGCTTTGATCCACATCTTTTCAAAGCTATCCTGTACAATGTCCCTGGATTTTTCTTCATCTCTTATGTTTTTGAGAATGAAGCGATAAACCCCATCGGCATGTTCATCTACACATTGATTGTATTCTTTGGCCGTCATGCAATCCCGAATGTAAAATTTTGTTTTTTAATCATGTGACGAAGTATGTTCGCATAAAGTTACAAACAAAACAAAATAATCATAGAATAAGGCAAGAAAAAACTGATAGCCAGGAAATTACTTCCATTCGAGGCTTTCAATCATGATTCGCACATCCTCTGCCAGAAATCTGATTACAGGCGCAAGAGAATCGTTATTGGGAGTAACACTAAAATACATCGATCCGCGGAGATAATGACTCGTACTGTCGGTCAGAAAAAATTGCATGGGAGAAGCTGCTTCACGTCCGCGAATTTCGTAAAGAATACCGTGAACATTGGCTTCTTCATCGGTATACATGGTTTCATTGAAACCGGTTGCTTTCGGTATATGGCGATTAATAAAATTCCGCCCATCCTCAATGTATTCAAACAGCTGCTCTTCATTGTTAATGCTTTTATAGCTGAGATGGATGGCTGCCCTGAAACGGGGGAAGTAAACATCGGCCCAGTAAGGCTCGGCATTGGGTCTGGCATCGGGTATTACTCTTGCATAATCCGGGTAGCTGAAGCTGTAGGGGAATATTGTATCAAAAGTTTTGTACTCTTTTTCAGGAAGATCAATGCGAAAATAGCCTCGCGGTAAGGGTGTGCCCGACTGCTCGCAGGCTGCGAAAAGCAAAATAAAAATTATGGAAAATAACAGGAAATTAATAGGTAGAAACCTCATTTTGCGAAATATTTTTTTATAAATTGTGACGAGTTTTTCTAAATTTTATTTTGCAAAGCCGATGATGTGTTAGATGTTATTTGTCATCTTTCGGCTTGTTCAATTTTATTTTTACTCTTTTTATCCTCCGGTTGTCCACGGCATCTACTATTAAATCAAAATCATCGAATTTAATTTTTTCGCCTTTGTACGGAAGTTCTTTTTTTATTTCCAGGATTAGCCCTGCAAGAGTATCGGCTTCTCCCTTTATCTCATTGAAGTTATTATAGTCGATACCTGTTATTTTACAGAAGTCCTTAAGGAGGGTTTTTCCTTCAAATACGTAATTTAGCTGGTCTAATTTGGAGTAAATGGTTTCTTCAATATCAAATTCATCATTGATTTCTCCAACAATTTCTTCGAGTATATCTTCAAGGGTTACAATGCCCGAAGTGCCACCGTATTCATCAACCACAACGGCCATATGGATTTTTCTCTCCTGAAACTCTTTCAGCAGGTCATTGATTTTTTTGCTTTCAGGTACGAAAAAACAGTTACGGATCAGATTTTGCCAGGGGAATTCTTCCTCAGTATCCAGATGTGGCAGCAGGTCTTTTATATAAAGAATTCCAATCACATTGTCAAAGCTTTCGCGATATACCGGAATACGGCTGTATCCGGCTTCCACAATTACTTTAATGAGTTCGCTGAAGGGTATATCTTCTGCAACTGCCACTACATCAACGCGGCTTTTCATGATCTCGCGGGCGTATATGTTGCTGAACTGAACGATTCCATAAAGAAGCTGTTTGTCTTCTTCTGACCCTTTTTCTTCGTGTGTAATGTCAATGGCATGTGAAAGCTCATTTGCACTCAGGCCTGATCTCTTAACTGCCATCCGTTTGTCAATAAAGTTTGTTGATTTCACCAGGAGAGAACTCAAGGGATAGAAAAATCGTCTGAGTGCTGTCATTAGCCCTGCCACCATAAGGGCAAATTTTACAATATTTTGGGTGGCATAAACCTTTGGCAATACTTCGGCAAACAGTAAAAGCAGAAATGTAACAACAATTACCTGTACAATAAACCCCAGGATAAGGAAGTCCTCAATATTGAAAACAATACGGGTAACAAAAGTTGAGAGAATGATTATGGCAATATTAACCACATTGTTGGTTATCAATATAGTAGCCAGAAGACGTTTGGGTCTTTCAAGCAGGTGGATTATTTTTTTTGCATTACGGCTGGGATTATCCCGTAAATCATCAAGGTCTGAAGGCTTAAGGGAAAAAAAGGCCACCTCAGAACCTGAAACCAGGGCTGAAAAAACCAGCAAAAGAAACATAATGATAAGGCCTGTAAATGCTTCCGCGTTGAAGGTGTTAAAAAATGACAGAATTAGAGAAACAAAACACGAATAAGGCTCAGGTGAATCTTCCAATGTATTTAATCCTTTGATTATAATGCAAAAGTAATACAAAAAAACGCACAAAATCAAATTTTCGAATCATTGAAACCATGCTCCCGGATCATGCATTCCTGGTTAGCCTGCCCATGGAACAATCACGTAAAAATTCCTATCTTTACTATCTCATTTCCACGGCCGGATTTTATTTAATTGGAGAAAGCCCATATCTGTGCCGGCACATGTGTTAATTAAACCCAGATATATGAAGAAAGTAATCAGCTTTGCTGCTACGCCTCAAAACCTTCTGAAAATTACAGCCATAGATAAGGCATTTAAAAAATACCGGAAAGAAGTAAAACATATCATTTGCCATGCTGGTAATGAGGAGGATGAAAGAACTTCACTCTCTTCGTTCGAAGATCTTGATTTTCCCCGAACCAATCATTATATCGCCGTTGGGTTTGGCAGTCATGCCGCTCAAACTGCACGTACAATGCTTGAGGTGGAAAAGGTCCTGCTGGAAGAAAAACCTGACCTGGTCATTCTGTCCGGCCATCAAGACGCCACCCTGGCCTGCGGCATTACAGCATCTAAAATGCAGATTCCCATAGCCCATATTGATGCCGGCTTACGTAGTTATGATAAATATAACCCGGAAGAGATCAACAGGATACTTACCGATGTTCTTTGCGAGTATCATTTCGTTAGCGAGCATAGCGCCATGAAAAACCTTCGCGATGAGGGCGAAAACTCTGATAATATTTTCTTTACAGGTAATATACTTGTAGATGTACTTGAAATGTACTGGTCAGACATGGAAGAATCAGATGTGCTCAATACCTTGAAGCTAGGGGAGGAAAATTATGTGCTGGCAACTTTTCATCACAAGGAAAATCTTGAAAAAAAGCAAAATCTGAGCGAAATCACCGAAATGCTTAAAAGATTAAGCAACAATTGTAAGGTGGTTTGGCTTTTACCCGGTTATGCCCATAAAAAACTTCTTAAAAAAGGGCTTGACAAAGAGCTTTCTCCGGGAGTCTTGTTGTCAGGACCTCTGCCTTACACTGATTTCCTTGCCCTGATGTACAATGCCGAAGTAGTTATTACCGATAGTGAAGGTATACAGGAAGAAACCACATACCTGGGAGCACAGTGTATTACGGTAAGAAAATACACCGAGCGGATTGTTACCCTTGACGTTGGCACCAACCAACTTGTGGGTTTTGACTTTGAAAAGGCCGAAAAACTGGCCGAAGATGTACTTAAAGGTATCCTGAAACCGGGCCGCATTCCCGAAATGTGGGATGGAAAGGCTGCCAGGAGAATAGTAGATGTTCTGATCGAGGAGATGGACTAAAGAAAAACGGCTGACTCGTTATACGCTTCGATAACCTCAGCGTCCAGAACTTTCAAGGCTCCCGGGAAAGCCTTTTTCATTTTTGCAATATTAATGTCAGTCCTGAAAGTTTGTAATAACAGGGGTTAACTGAAATTCAAACTCCGGATACTCAAAGAGTGAAGGCCTGGTTTCAGTTTCTCCAATACTGTAACCCCAGATAGAGCGATATTCTTTTTTATCTTCACCCATTTCTTCAACCTGATCGAGGTAGGCTGCAATAGATTTGGACTCAACAATCACAAATTTCCCAAGCTTTTCTATTATGGGGCTATGGGTGCGGTTGTGATCGTGGTCAAATTCAAGAATTCTGCGCCCGCTCCGGGTAATGCCAATAACACGGTAAGTCATGCTTTTTCCCACTCCCGGCAGATTCAGCACGTTGCGGTCGGTGGCAATGAATGGCAAGTTGGCTTTTTTTCGTAAACCGTTGATATGTTCAGTCATTTTTTCTGCAGTTTGCGGGTAATCTTTAACATCATCAAGATATTGCTCCGGAACCTTCCCTATAATCTTTTCCTCCATTTGCTCCTGTACTGCCCGGGCATTGGTTGCGAACTTCGAACTGTTTTCCATATACCCTTTTACAGAAAAAGTATAATAAGGCATAACGCCAATGTCATTTAGCTCCTTGCGCAGTTTTGCGGTATGTCCGCGACGCGAGGAGGGTGCTGTGAATACAAGCTGATTGGCAACCATCCAACCTGCTTGTGTAAGTCTTTCGATGCCCTGTTTAGCTTCAGGTGTAATTTCCATGGGCGATTGGAAGTGTGTTTGCACAACAAACTCCTTGATACCAATCTTCGATGCTTTTTCTTTAAAGGCAGCAAGAATCTCTATCAGCTTCGGGGTTATTCGTTGTGGTAAATATACAGGCAGGCGGGTTCCCAGTCTTACTCTGAGAATTTCAGCATATTTTTCTCCATCCGGCCGGTTTTTATTGGCTTCTTTTTTACGTAGTGCCATTTCATAAACGGCATTAAGAATTTTCTCCAGAGAAGCATCGGAACTCATAAGGGCATCACCGCCAGTTATCAGCACGTCGCGAAGCCTTGAATCTTCCTCCCAGTATTTCATGATCTGCCTGAGTTTATTGTCCCAGGTTTCTTTGGGTTTCAGCTTGTCGAGGTCAAAGTTGAGATTTCCGCGCTGGAAATCGTACATACGCTGGCATGATGCACATAGTCCGGCACATGCCCGCCCCATAGTGTCGGGAATAAGAATGGCAACTTCGGGGTAACGACGGTGCACATTATGATACGTTGGAAGGATCCATCCGGCAGCATTGGGTTTGCCCGGCTCTACAATATCTTCTTTTTCCCAGGCAACAATATGCCCAAACTCATCAACCAGCTGCCGCGAGTAAATTACATAATACCGTATGGCCAGATCAGCCCCCCTGGCAAATTCAGGTTCATTAACATTTAGTAATGAAACATAATATGGATTAATAAAGAAGGGGATACCTCTTTTTCTTGCTTTGTGCAGCACATCCACAGTTTCATCATCGAGTGAATAATCCAGAAGCTCGTTAAGCAAATCGGGGTTGCGCACAGCAAAACGAAGATGGAAAATATGATCATCCCACCATTGATTAACCAATGAAATTTTTTCGTCCCACGTAAGGTTTGCTGAAAATTTAAACTTGGGGCTTCTGATTTCACCCGAATCGATTTTCCTGGTAAAAATATTTATGATTCTTGCTTTATTCTTCTCCCTTATTTCAATGATTTCGGGGTCTATTCCGCCGGGGTGCCTTTGCATCCATTCAAGAATGGTTTCACGTGAAGGGGCTTTATAACGGACATTTCCGCTAAACTGTCTGAACAGATGGATCATGTCGCGGAAAAAATTGCTTTGTGCTCCTCCAAGACCTTTGTTAGTAGCCAGCCAGATCATTTTAAAGGGCTCTGACACGGCTTTTTTGCCCCTAAGGTTAAGATCTTCAACCTTAATACCTGCATGATCCAGATAGTCGAGCAGGCGAATGGCAGCATAATCCTGCCATGATAGCTTTTCCATTGCCTTACGCCCTTTACTTTCGTATTTATAAAAAGCAAAGGTGTGAGGATGACTATCCATATATTCCATTACCCATTGCCGCACTGTGGTTCTTACATCTCCCAGGGTTTCAGAATTCAGAAGAATTTTTTCGAGCCTTGGATTTTCTTTTAGTAGCCTGTTGAGTTGTTTTTGTGCAGTTGATGATATTGGGGTTTGGTCAAGAATTTTTAAGGGTTTTTCTTTCAGAACTTCAATCATATCTGTAAAAAAAATATTTTTAGTTTTTCAACTTTAATAAGGATGATTTGATAATTATTTTGTTTCCCGTGTGGAATGGCTCAATTAAGAACCTGGTTTTTTAATCTTTCAGGCCGGACTAAAACCAAAGCAGGGGAAAAGCCTGAAAATATTCTGTGGTTAAATGGCAAGCAAACTACAAATATACGAAATTAAGGGCAGATTTAGAAATCCGGACTATGTCTGGTTACTGTCGTTAATTCGGGCAACGAGCCATGATTAAACTATGGGATCGGGAGTTTAAGTGTTCTACTGCCTGTTGCGAGCTTTTGCATGTTTCAGCTTTTTTAACACTGGCATGAGGGTTTCACGGGCTTCCTTGTCGGAGGCAAGAACAGCCAGTGCAAAAACCAGTAAAAATACTGCGCTGATAAGCCAGTTAACAACCCGTGTAATTTCCGGAATAAAGCTGTGAATAAAGTAAATGGCAAGAGCGGCAAAGATGAACAGGAATATCCTGCCTATGTCATAGGGAACGGGATAGTATTTCTGACCCCATTTCCAGGAAATAAAAGTCATAACCAGATAACAGATCAGGTGTGCCCATGCTGATGCAAAATACCCGATGACAGGTATTAGCCATATGTTGACAATTATCGTGATAAAAGCCCCGATCATTGCGATCCATGCACCAAAATGGGTTTGTCCGGTAAGTTTGTACCAGATTGAAAGGTTAAAATAAATGCCCAGGAAAATATGTGCTATAAGCAGTATAGGAACAACACCCAGCCCTTCTCTGAAATCGCGGCCGATGAAATGCTGGATTATATCCATGTAAAGCATGATTCCCAAAAAGATAAAAAGACAGGTTACTACAAATACTTTCATTACGCGGGCATATAGCAACTGTGCATTCTCATTCTTATACTCTGCAAAAAAGAAAGGCTCGGCAGCAAACCTGAAGGCCTGGATGAAAAGCGACATCAAAACCGATATTTTATAAGCCGCACTGTAAACTCCCAGTTGCGACAAGGCTGTTTCTTCAGGCAGAAGATACTTAAGCAGAATCTTGTCAAGGGTTTCATTGATGATACCTGCCAGTCCGGCAAGCATCAGAGGTAGTGTATATAATATCATTTGTTTCCATATCACAGCTGAAAAATGGATACGATGCCTAAGAATGACAGGTAGCAGCATCAGAAATGTTATACTGCTGGCAGCAAGATTGGCAATGAATACGTAACCAATCCCTATGTCAGGCGAATAAATTCGCGAAACCAGGTTTACAATGTCCGGATTTGAATTTTCCACCAACCAGGGGGCGGCCACAACAAAGAAAACAATCAGCAATATATTTACACCTATACCGGTAAGTTTTATGAAAGCAAACATCATGGGCCGGTTTTCTGCCCTTAACCTTGCATAGGGTATGGCCATAAGCGCATCAAGCCCGATAACGATTCCCAGCCATAATACATATTCAG
>SKVR01000319.1 GCA_007129355.1 Bacteroidales bacterium
CCTTTTGCTGCACTTCTTTAATATCCTCAATTATATAGCTGTAAAGACCGTAAGCATAGTTTGCCACCAGGTTGAAAACCCAGAATGCCGAATCCCAGTCAAAGTCTACAATATTTCCTGTTGTTAAAGAAACCGGAGCTCTTTGCATACCCACATAAAGTGGCATATAGGCATTGGAATAGGTATCATCAACACCATACCAGAAGATACCTCCTATGGGATCGGGAAGGAAGTTCCTGGATTGTGATATGAATGAAAACCCTGTCTGAGGCTGAGAGATTGTTCTTGGCCATGCATATTTCTGATCGTCCAGTTCAAAATAAATAGGTCTCCAGCGGTAAGGATTGTTGTAGGGGCCTGCACTGTAACCTTCGGCGGTATAGAACGGAGAATCGTGGAAGTGATCGCGCACAAAACCAATCATATCCTGAACCGTTACTTTAGTGTCGGGTTTTACGAAAAGCGGATAAGGCTCTGCACCTTCAACACAGCGCCAGTATTCAGCAGGAAAATCTTTGGAAGGAGCAGCATTGCGGAAAACACTCCAAACACGGCCTTCGCAAAGCAGCAAAGATTCGCAGGTAAGCGGATTGTAAGCTTCCACAAAGTTGAAGTCTTCTTTGGGTCCGTCGAACCAGCCCATTTCGCGGGCAAAGTCAACGAGGTCGTCAGACCACATCCAGTTGTCGGTATCTTCCCAGTCAATGGTTCTGATACGCGCCTGGTTGGCATGAGCAGCAATATATCCATCAGGAACCCTCGCGGCAACCCAAACGGCTCCTTCGCCATGCTCGCCCTTACCGATGAATTCCATGATCCATGCTTCATTTTTATCGGCAATGGAGAATGATTCACCAGTGCTGTTGTAGCCATGGGCATCAACCAGTCCGGTCATCACTTGTATGGCTTCACGGGCAGTTTTGGAGCGTTGCAAGGCAATATACATCATGGCACCGTAATCAATAAAACCATTTGGAGTGCCTAGTTCTGAACGACCTGTAAAGGTGGTTTCACCAATGGCAACCTGATGCTCGTTCATATTACCAATAACGCGGTAAGTTTTTCTGATCTGGGGAATTGTTCCCAGCAAATGGCCGTAATGCCAGCAAATGATATCAAGAGAATCACCCTCTTCATATTCATTACCGGGGTAATAGTAGAGGGGGTCCATAAAACCACCTGCATCAGCAAGGTAGCTGATCATCACACTTCCATCGGCACTGGCACCAGCCGAAACAAGCACATTGGTGCAGGTATTGGCACGCGGTGTAAAAAAGCCCACCAGCATTACCAGCAAAATCACTTTGAAAAAATTGCTTTTTGTCATTTTGAAATGTTTAAAAATTGATTGAGTATTTGATTTATTATTTGATATTTAGCTTCACTGTGCTCGTCTCCGGCTCAGTTCGTTCTTCGAATTCCAGACATTCTATTTAATGGGTTCTCCGGGTTTACGCCATCTTACATCATAAAAATTGGGTCTTTCTTCAACTGCCCTGCGCAGGTACCATTCGGGGTATCCGATTCCTTGCGGCCAGGGCCTTAACACATCTTCATCACGAATATAGCGGTCATTATATTTCGAGAAGATTTCTCCGCTGAAATTTCTCCAGCGATTTACAACATATTCGGCATGGTTTACACTGAAATCAGTAAGATACTCACGCATCATTTCCCTGTCAGTTTCGTAAAGGTCTATTGCTGCCAGATCAACTGCCCTGGTCATGATAAAAGCACGATTCTCCAGTTTTTTTTGTTCCGCCTGTATGTCATCAATTACAATCCCGTACTGTTCGTAAGCATAGTTTGCCAGCAGATCGAAAGTCCAGAATGCTGATTCCCATTCAAACTTTATGGGATCGG
This sequence comes from Bacteroidales bacterium, assembly GCA_007129355.1. Taxonomy (GTDB): domain Bacteria; phylum Bacteroidota; class Bacteroidia; order Bacteroidales; family UBA7960; genus SKVR01. Next base: position 1,864 of record SKVR01000319.1, read on the forward strand.
CAATGGTAAGGGATTTCGGGGGTTTTTTCATGCCCATATAGAGGGGCATAAATACATTGGTATGATTGTCATCAACACTGTACCAGCAAATACCGCCAATTTCATCGGGCAGCCAGTTGCGGGCCTGGGTTACAAAAGAAAAAGCTGTTTGAGGCTGAGAAATGGGCCTTTCCCATGCATAATTAATTGTGTCGCCGTCCATTTCCAGTTCAAAGAAAACCGGACGCCAGCGGTAAGGATTGTTAAAAGGGCCGGCAGCATAGCCTTCTCCGGTGTAATAGGGCGTGCCATGAAAATGATCCCTAATAAGACCAATCATGGACTCTACAGTAATTTTTTCATCGGGTTTGATAAACAGGGGGTAAGGCTCGGCACCTTCCACACAGCGCCAGTAATCGGCAGAAAAGTTTTTGGACGGTGCAGCACGGTTATAAACACTCCATACCCGGCTTTCGCAAAGCAGCAAAGATGTGGGTGTTACCGGGTCATAAGCTTCGCGGAAACTGAAATTACGTTTGCGGCCCTTAAACCATCCCATGTCTTTGGCAAAGTCAACTACATCCTCAGCCCACATCCAGTTATCGGTATCTCGCCAGTTTACCTGCCTTATGCGCGACTGGTTGGCATGGGCTGCAATATAACCTTCAGGCACCCTGGCGGCAACCCAAACCGCTCCGGGTCCGTGTTTGCCTTTACCAATGAAATCCACGATCCACACTTCGTCTTTATCGGCAATGGAAAAAGTTTCGCCGGTATCTATGTACCCGTATTTTTTGGCAAGTTCATCCATAATTTTTATGGCTTCTCTTGCAGAACCGGCCCGTTGCAGGGTAATCCAGATGAGATTTCCGTAATCCAGAACTCCTTCACCGCCATGCAGCTCGGAACGGCCGGTAAAGGTAGTTTCCGTTATGGCAACCTGTTTCTCATTCATGTTTCCGATTACACGATAAGTACGTGCCACCTGACCTATTCTTCCCAGGTAATCACCATCACGGAAACCAAAAATGTCGAGAGAGTCTCCCGCAGGATATTCTCCGCCTTCATAAAAATACAGTGGTTGAGCAAAGCCTGCCACATCATAAGTCCAGCTGGTCATTACGCTACCGTCGGCACTTGCACCGCGCGATACCAAAACGTTTGTACAAGCATACGAATGCAAGGGAATGACAACGAGCAGAATTACTGCAAATGAAAAATAAACTAAAGAATTTTTATACTTCATGTTTTGATAATTGTTTGAATTAATTTTTTAATTGTAAATATGTGACTTTTTTAATATAAACAATGATTCTTGTTTTTAATTCAGGAATTTATGACTGTTATCTGCAAAATTGAGGATACAAAAATAACAAATTGAAGTAATCAGAACGACATAATCCATCATGAACAAAAACAACAGAAAATAATTTCCGTACGAATGTATTAAATCATCTTTTAAATGGCTCTTTTTATATGCGAAAATTATTTTTTCCAAATCCAGTTTTTTCTAGTTGCAAAAATTTGTTTAGGTTTGTTAGTAAGAAGACTTGCTTCTAAAGTCAATATTTAAAAATCCAACTCGCTGCCATGACCGACAATTCCAAATACCATAAGCCTAAAAATTTTTTAAAAATGCCACATATTCATGGCAATAGGGAGCAATTGAAAGAATTTCTTAAAAACAACCTTACCTATCCCAAAGCAGCAATTGAGAACAAAATAGAAGGCGACATTATTATCAGTTACAAAGTATCAGACAACGGAGATGTATTTAATCCTGTCATTAAGAAAGGATTGGGTTACGGATGTGATGAAGAAGCCATCAGACTGGTAAAAATGATTCAGTATGATGCAGTAAAAAATCGCGGAGTTCGTGTTACGGCCCACAGCAAGATTAAGATACCCTTCAGACTTCCCAAAGAAAAAAAGCAACAGAAGATCAAAATGGTTTATACTCAATCGGTCTCCAAAGAAAAAAAAGAAAAACAGGAATCCAAAGAAAAAGCTCCCAAAACAACTTACAATTATACTATTAAATTTTAGCTAACTTTGAGACTTAAATCCAGCCTTTTTGATAACAGTTATTATCACTAACTTTAATACAGTAAAAAGTTACCGTTTTTTATTTTAACCTGATTTATTAATGAACCCCGCAAACATAAGAATTACCAAAGAGTTTCGTTTTGAAGCAGCCCACGCACTATGGGGCTACGACGGAGCCTGCCGCAATATCCATGGACATAGTTACCTTTTATACGTTACCCTGATTGGTAAGCCCGTTTCAGATCCCACACATCCCAAATTCGGGATGGTAATGGACTTTTCTGTATTGAAGAAAATTGTAAATGAAGTAATTACAGAACCTTTCGACCATGCTCTGATGATCCGTAAAGGGACACCCCACAGCGAATTTGTGAAGAATTCGGAACTTGTAGGCAAAGTTATGGAACTGGATTATCAGCCTACCTGCGAAAATATGGTGGCCGATTTTGCAGCACTAATTGCAGCCCAATTACCTCAGGGAATTCGTTTGCATAGCCTGCGACTGCACGAAACGGCTACATCCTTTGGTGAGTGGTATGCTGATGACAACAGCTGATATTTTTACTCCACTGTAATATTCAATTCGGCAGCTATAACAGCTTCCCTGTCGCCATAGTCAACTACTCCCAATACTGAATAATTTCCCGGTGTAAGATTTTCCGGAAGATTAAAATTCATTCTTCTGCTATGACCGGGCAAAGTGGTAAAAGCTCTTGCTCTTTCCCGAATAGTTTCCCCGGTTCGAAGGTTGGTGAGTTCCAGATAAGCCGCCACATCAATTATGGCTTCACCGGTGTTTTCCAAATGCAGCATAAGTGTTCTTTTGCCCTCTTCATCTTTTCCGGAATCTTCAAAAGCCAGGATACGAGCATCCTTGTAGGTAACACCTGGAGGAGTCTGGAAAACGTGGATTACAAACTGAAAGGTATGCATAATGCCAAAGCCCATGGCATCTTCGCCCAGCCCGGGAGGTTGTGTTCTTTCCCTGGCCAGTTTTACAAGTGTTGTAGCCCAAACCACTTTGGCAGCCTCCGGAGAGTCGGGAAGTTGCAGAATAACTTCAACATCACGTGATTCTCCTGCAGCCAGTTCAACCAGTGACGGAGATGCACTAAGCCAGCGACTTGCCGAATGAGAGCTTTCACCCGGATCGGAAAGTTCCGTTTTACCATCAGTCCCCGGTGATGAGAAATCAGCAAAACTCACGGTAAAGGATTGTGGGGTTTCAGAATTGTTGGTTACTGTAATACGCCTTACCTGGGTCTGGCCGGGTTCGGCATTGAAATACAGCCGGGAGGGCGATACTGATGCACTTTGCCCGTAAACCAATGTTCCCGCAAGGGTAAATAAAAGGATTGCAAAGTTTCTTTTTAATGCATTCATGGTATTCTTCAGTTTTATGGATTTTCTATTCTAAATTTTTATTATTTACTCCTGATTTCTGTTTTCCGGACTTTGTATTCTGATCTGCCGTCCTCTTTCCCGGGCATTGAAATTGATGTTAAGTTCTTCCTGCTCATGCATTATTTCAACGGTGAAATGGTTCTGATGCAGGATAAAATCTGTTCCAAACACATTTTCATTGACAGAAAGGGTGTATTTCCCCCTGGGCAGGTAAAGGCTGTAATTGCCACTTTCGGTGGTTAGTGTATTGAAGGTTTCTCCTGCTTCATTGGTTGCAGTAATCCTTATTCCGCCAAGCGGAAAATATTCAACACGTGTAAACTGATCGCGTTCCAGGTTTATACTTCCTGATATCCTTGCACCTCGGTCTATAGAGAGATGCGTGGTTTGATTTCTGCTGATCATAACTTCCCAGGTGCGGGTTTCATGACGTGTTCCTGAGGCAGCCACGGGTACCATGGTAAGCAGGTAGCTTCCTGGCGGGATATTTACAAAACTTGCTTTGCCATCTTTTCCGGTAAGTGCTTCAAATGTTTTCTGACTTCCCATGGCAATGGTTCGCTCTTCGGTCATGGATTCCAGTTGCTGCAGGCGGATCCAGATTTCAGGAACGCCCGGATCGCCGCTCTGATAAGAGCCGGTGCCGCTGATGTCGCGGTATACCATTACAGTATAGTCATAATATCTGACCCCGGAAACTGGCACATTGATATCCTTGCGGATACTGAACCCAAATTCATAGCGATTAGATGAATAGGCAGCTCCGCCTAAATCCAGATCAGGAATGCCAATCATATTCTCTTGTTCCACTGAGAGCCCGTAATATCGACCGTAAATGCCAAAACGCAGTCCGGTTTGAGGGAAGTAAAATAACTCGGGGCGCAAAGATATTGAATTTTGCTTATTGTAGGTGGTATAATTGTACATGGCCGACATCTGGAAAAACAACCGTCCCTTGGCAAATGACTGATCGAAGTTCAGGTTGGCACTGAAACGGTTTGCGTTACGGCGGTCTTCGGCAAAACGGCGAAGCTCATTGGTGTAATAGGGTCCAAAATAGTACCTGAAGTTCATCGAATATTGAAAATATCTTATTCCCAGTCTTAGTCTGGCCACAAAAAACGGATCGAGATCCTCAATCTGCGGCATTGATGTATATCCGGCAAAAATACTGGAGAAAAAGCGTATGTTATACAGATCTTTTAGTCTGTAATCCAGCTCTGCCCCTGAGCTGTTGTAAGTAATAAAAGGGTCTTCACTCCTTGTATGCAATGGCTGGAAAGTAACATCTGACAAATCTCCGCGGTACTGATATCCTAATCTGTAAATTTGCCGTTGGCGCAAAAGCGACATTTCTCTGAGTTCACCCCGGTAATAGTATTCCGGATCGGATGTATAGTGCGAAAAGCCTGCAAAAACATTATGTGTGTTATTGAAACGCCATGCAACCCTTGAGTTCAGGTTATCAACACCCCTTCGTGCCAGATGCGTCGGGCTGCTGCTGGCCCAGGAAAAATTATAATTGAGCCGGTCATAAGAACCGTTATAGTTAATCCTGTAGCCAAAACCCGTAAGATCAAAAATGCTGTCGGGTTTCCAGTTATGGGTCTGTCGGCTTACCCCGGCTGAAATTCTTACAAACTGGTTTCTCAGGAACCGGTAACTTACATGACCACCAACAATTTCTTCATCCGTTTTCTGGGTAAAGTTTTCACGAACCTGGAACCAGGCGCCTCCCCTGATCTCTCTTCCAAAATAATTGTATTCAAGACCGAGACCTTCAATATGTTTTTGCGATGAGAACATACCAGGGTTTTTCATGTAAGCCACATCCAGCTGATGTTCTTCATAACGGCCGGTTACACGCACGCCTTCTCCGCTAATGCTCGCGCCTTCGTTGTTCTGGGTAATATTTCCCAGCTCCACTCCAAAGTATTTCGACTGGAAGTTGAGCTGCAGGTATTGCCCGAGGAATGCCTGCGGGTTCAGATAATTACTCGAAAAGTTCGACAGAAAATAATAGGTAAATGTGGTTTCAGGGTTAAAAATATGACTCCCATAAAGCGCAAATGTGCCATAGGAATTCTCCTGCATAACATCGTAGGCATTGAATTCTGCCGTAAGGGGTATGGTCATACGGGTTGATGTATTCTCTATCCAACGGTCTTCCAGTTTTTTGATTTCCACATTGGATCCCCAGGTGCGTTTGCCACTGTCGCGATCGGATGCAACTGATGCCCTTATTCTCATGCTTCTGCCGGTGGGCCTGAAAACCCGCGTTGCTGTTTCGGGATCCTGCTCCATAAAACGAAGAAAAACCCTGAGTGTAGTATCTTGCTGCGGGTCGAGAAGAAATCTCAGGCTTTTCCCGTCAAGACTTTCTCC
>SKVR01000227.1 GCA_007129355.1 Bacteroidales bacterium
GGAGTTATAGGTTGAGGTTGAGCTTTAAAAACGCAAAGGGCGCGATGTGCTGCCTTAATCTTTGCGTTCCTTGCGAAAAACCTTGCGACCTTTGCGTTTCCCGGTCTCCGGTCTCCGGTCTCCGGTCTTCGGTCTCCGTTCTTCCTACTTAAAAACAATATTCTTCTTCACCGTAATCTTTTCGCAGTAGTGGCATTTGAGCCTGATATCCTCCTTGTCAACCACATCAAAGCGGGTTGTCAGCGTTTCGATGTTGGTGATGCAGTTGGGATTAAAACATTTTACAATACCTGATATCTTATCGGGCGTTTCTACAACAGTTTTGTTTGCCACCTGGAAATCCCTGATCTCGATGATGCTGGCATGGGGTGCCACCAGGGCGATCTTGTTCAGTTCTTCGGGCTTGAAAAACTTGTTGCTGACCTTGATGATCCCTTTACTTCCGTATTTCTTGCTCTCCAGGTTGGTGCCAAACAACACCATCTGGTCAAACACATCAAGTTTCAACATTTTGATTACCTGGAATACCGCCGCAGCAGGAATATGATCTATAACGGTGCCATTCTCAATGGCCGATACTTTCAGTTCTTTTACTTTTTCATTCATCGGAAGATTATTTTTGATTTATGATTTCAGAATAATTGGGTATGGGGTTCGGGGTATGGGGTGTGGGGACTGGGGTGTGGGGTGTGAGGTGTGAGGTTAATAACCTTAAACCCTAAACCCTAAACCTTAAACCATCTATCTCAGCCCCAGCATTATCGCCAGCAGCGCCTGCCTCACATACACCCCGTTGAGTGCCTGCTGGAAATAATATGCCCGTGGGTCGGCATCCACATTGACATGAATCTCATTTACCCGTGGCATAGGGTGCAGGATTCTGAAGTTATCCTTTGTTGTGTGCAGCATATCCTTGTGCAGGTTATATGAATCCTTGATGCGCTCAAATTCCAGCGGATCAGAGAAACGCTCTTTTTGGATACGCGTCATGTAAAGGGTATCCACATTGGGAATTACCTCATCCATCTGGGTGTACTGGTGGTAGGTAAGATTTTTCTCCTTGATATGCATCTTCACCGAGCTTGGAAGCTTCAGTTCCACGGGCGATACCAGGTGGAAGGTGGTGTTGTAGTTGCAAAGAGCAATCACCAGTGAGTGCACGGTACGTCCGTATTTCAGGTCGCCCACGAAGCCCACATGCAGATTATCCAGCGTACCCTGTGTCTTGATGATGCTGTAAAGGTCGAGCAGCGTTTGGGTGGGATGCTGGTTGGAACCGTCGCCCGCATTGATGATGGGCACGGGAGAGATCTCTGAAGCAAAGCGTGCACTTCCCTCAACAGGATTACGCATCACTATCAGGTCGGAATAGTTGGCAATGGTAAGGATGGTATCTCTGAGCGATTCACCCTTTTTTACGCTGGTGTTGGCAGCTTCAGAAAATCCCACGATCTTTCCGCCCAGGCGGCTGATGGCACTCTCAAAACTCAGGCGCGTACGGGTTGATGGTTCAAAAAACAGAGAGGCAATCACATGATCTTTCAGTATCGTCTGTACCGGGTTGGCCTCAAATTCCTTGGCCACCTCCAGCACACGCAGTTGTTCTTCTTTGGAGTAATCATTAATGGATACCAGGCTTTTGTTCTTCATGATTTTTCTCAGATTATGAATAGTAATTATATTGAATTAAAGAGTTCTACGCATACGGGCGACCAAAAAAAAGGCGGCTAATAAAGCCGCCCTTTCAATGTTATTTACATCCGCAATCTTTTTTAATCAGATTTTTAGATTTAAGGAAGTCGCAAACCAGGTCGCATAGAACGGGTTTTCCGATTTCCTGCAGTTCGTATTCAACCTTAACCGTAGGCTTGTCGATCTTTACAATCCTTTGCAGGTCGATGGGAGTGGCAATCACCACGGCATCGCAATCGGTATTGTTGATGGTTTTCTCCAGGTCGGTGATCTGTTGATCACCATAACCCATTGCCGGGAGTATGGGACCTATCTCAGGATAGATATCGAATGTCTCTTTCAGACGACCCACGAGGTAAGGTCTCGGGTCAACCAGCTCGGCGGCACCGAATTTTCTGGCAGCAACGGAACCGGCACCAATTTTCATGTGACCGTGTGTCAGAGTGGGTCCGTCTTCCACAACCAGAACCCGCTTACCTTTGATAAGAGAAGGATCACTAACGGTAAGCGGCGATGCTCCGTCAACCACAACAGCGTTCGGATTTACTTTGGCGATGTTGTCGCGTACAATCTGGATGTTTTCCGGTCCTGCACTGTCCATCTTGTTGATCACCACGATATCGGCAATGCGTAATGTGGTTTCACCGGGATAGTAGTTGAGCTCATGACCGGGACGGTGCGGGTCAACAACAGTTACCATCAGGTCGGGCTTGAAGAAGGGCAAATCGTTGTTTCCGCCATCCCAAAGGATCACATCAGCTTCTTTTTCCGCTTCACGCAGAATGGCTTCGTAATCCACACCGGCAAAAATAACATTGCCACGCACCACGTGGGGTTCGTACTCTTCCATCTCTTCGATGGTGCAGTTGTGTTTTTTCAGGTCTTCCACAGTAGCAAAGCGCTGAACCTTTTGTGCCACCAGGTCGCCGTAGGGCATGGGGTGACGAACAGCCACCACCTTCATACCATGATTCATGAGCGCTTCTACAATCTTCCGTGAGGTCTGGCTCTTTCCGCAACCCGTACGTACCGCACCCACGGCAATAACAGGTTTGGTGCTTTTGATCATGGTTTCCTTGGGGCCTATAAGCAAAAAATCGGCTCCATTTGCATTTACAATAGAACCGACTGCCATAACTTCCTGGTAGGAAACATCACTGTATGAGAATGCACAAACATCCACATCCAGTTCCTTGATAAGTCGCGGCAATTCATCCTGTGTAAAAATGGGAATTCCATCGGGGTAAAGCTCTCCGGCCAGCTCCGCAGGATACTTCCTTCCGTCGATATCCGGAATCTGGGCAGCGGTAAAAGCTACCACATTATAATTTTCGTTTTTTCGGTAATAGGTGTTGAAGTTGTGAAAATCTCGTCCGGCAGCACCGATAATAATTACGTTCTTCTTTTTACTCATGTGTTTTGATATTTTTAAAAGGTTAGATTTTATTTTTGATTGTGCAATATGTTTCCTCAAAAAATCCCACAAACCTACATAAATTTTGGAAAAATTTCTACCGGCGGGTAATTTTTTTTCCAAATATAATTAATAGAGGGTTATTGGGTTATTAGGTTATTAAGGAAATAGGAAAATGGGAAAGTAAGGTTTGGCATTAATTAATTGGGATTAGTGATTAGTGATTAGTGGGATGGCATCCCTCACAAATTCGATGGCCTTGCCGGGAAAAGATATTAAGCAGACCCCGTTTTTTTGGTGATGAAGATGGCCAGGGATGCAATCCCTTGGTTTTTGCAACCACCCCATCCCCAGCCGCGTAGCGGCGCAAGTATGGTAGCATCCAGCAACAACAACCCTACCTCCACCTCCAGCCGCATAGCGGCGGCATTATGGTAAACAGAAAATCACCCCGTGATTTTCAAAAACCGCGTCTCTTGCGTCTTTGCGAGAGAAAAACATTTTTAGATTGTGGCTTACTTTAATATGACCGCCAAATAAATATAATTATATACTTTTGTGTCAAAGCTCACTTTTAAATCATGAAACACCTATTATCACTTTTGCTTTTCTTATTTTTTTTAAGCAGCCAGGCTCAGCAACTGGTCATCAATGAGTTGATGGCATCCAACGGCACCACTATAGCCGATGAGGACGGCGACTATGAGGACTGGATAGAGATATATAACAACGATGCACAACCCGTTAATTTAACAGGCTATGGACTCTCCGATGATGCCGAAAACCGCTTCAGATGGGTCTTCCCTCATGTGACTATACAACCCGGGGAATACCTCCTGGTTTGGGCATCGGGTAAAGACCGCAACACTCCCGGGTATCCCCTGCACACCAATTTTAGAATCAGTGCAAGTGGCGAGCCAGTCAGTCTCACCAAAGTGGATGGTACTTTATTGGACTACGTGCCGGAAACACAACTTCCCAGAGATGTTTCCTATGGCAGGTATCCGAATGCCACAGGTGCATTTCATTACTTCTATCAACCCACGCCCAATGCCGCAAATACCACCACCGCCCTTGCAGAGCTATTAACGCTACCTGATTTTTCACATGAGGCCGGATTTTATAATAGTCCGATTGATTTGGCCATCTCGCATCCAAACCCGGATATAAGCATTATTTATACATTAGACGGCTCTGAGCCTAAACCGGATAACATGGCAGGAAAAACCTATCCATACAAAAATTCTTATCCCAGTGGAGACCTTTTAACAAACTCTTTTCAAACGCACACCTATCATGCTTCCATACCCATCAATGACAGAACCAACGAACCCAATAAAATATCTGCGATTTCAACTACCCGTGATTCAAACGCGAGTTATTTACCAGACAGCCCCGTTAAAAAAGCGACCGTAGTAAAGGCAAGAGTGGTGCAAAACGGGATTGAGGGGCCAATAAAAACGGCCACATTTTTTATTTCCGACAGCAATGCTTTTCATTTTAACAACCTGCCAATCATTTCAATGAGCTTCAATGAAGATGATTTGTTTGATTACAACAACGGGATATATGTTGCCGGCAAAGATTTTGTCACCAACAGCGGAGGCAGGATATGTGGTTATGGCAACTATAACAGGCGCGGCCGGGAAAATGAGAAAAAATCATATTTTGAGTTCTTTAAAAACAGCACTCGCTTTTACAATCAAGGAGTTGGTATAAGAATCGTCGGAAATTGTTCGCGCAATTTGGCTTTCAAAAGCACCAGAATCGTTGCCAGATATCTGTATGACGAAAACAATCTGATGAATCATTGGTTTTTCGACCACCATGCGCCACCTGCCAGTTTGGCCAGTCAGCAATTTAAAAGATTGACGATGAGAAGCCCCAATTCTTACGATTATGCCTTTTCGGGATTATACCACGGCATATTTGAAGGAATTTTGGGAAGAATTCAACCTGCCATACAATTCTTAAATGGTGAACTATGGGGCTTAACACTGATTAGGGATCGTTTCGATTCAGATCATTTATTATATAACCATGGGTTAAATCCCGACAATATTGCCATTCTCAAAATTGGTTACGGGTGGGATGTTGGTCAACCCGGTCAGGAACATATGAATAGAGTCTGGTACATCAGTGAGGGGAACCAGGATGACCTGGATGACTTTTTTGATATGAAAGATTTTGTGGTGAAGAACGACATGTCAAATCCCGAGTTATACCAGTTGGCAAACCAACGAATAGATATTGAATCGTATGTTAATCATATGATCCTTAAAACATTTGCCGGAGATAATCACTATGCACCCGAAATTGTATTTTGGAAAGCCAGAAATGCAGAAAACGATAACCTGGGAGATGGAAGATGGCGGGTATTTGTTAAGGATTTTGATGCTGCAACAAGTATTTCCAATAATATCATTCAATCTTTTGCAGATGGGACTTATCCAAGACGTTTTGGAGCTGAAATTTTTACCAGCTTACTGAAGAATGAAGATTTTCAAACCGTGTTTATCAACAGATTTGCTGATTTGTTGAATTCATTTTTAACCACCCAAAGATTTGATCAAATCATCAATGACATATTTGACAATATCAGCCCGGTTTGGACGGAGATTCAAACCGGAAGATGGAATAATACCAGATTAAGCAATCCTTCAAGAGGTTTTGACGATTCCCATAGAAACAATTTGTTGAACTGGAGCAATGTTCATCCACCAAGACAAAGAGAACACATCCGAAGCTTTTTTAACATCCCCGCAAACCAGAACATCACCCTTAACGTATCCGATGATAAACACGGACACATTAAAATCAACACCATTGACATTTTAGAAAACACACCTGGAATAGCGGTTAACCCCTATCCCTGGACAGGGATCTATTTTCATGGCATCCCCATAACTGTTACTGCCTTACCCAAGGAAGGCTATCAGTTCAGTCACTGGACAGGGGCTTCTTCCAGTTCAGAGCTTAGTATCAGCATTACCCCCACAGCCGATGTTTCGCTAATGGCCCATTTTGTGCCGGAACCACAGCAATCAGGGCAGATAATACACTACTGGCTTATGGACGAAAGCATGTCAAACAATACTCCGCTGGAAAACATGGCCACTACCTATACAACAATGGTTTCAGATGGCCTGATTGAATATCACTCCTGCCTTGCAGGCTATCCCTTTAGTGAAAACCATCCAAATTGGCGAAAGGCCAGTATGGAGCGCCGTAACAGCCCCACATCACTCAACTACAGTCCGGATGCCAATAACGGTATGCCTTATGGCTCTTTTATGAGAGGGTTGCAAATCAAACAACCTTTTCAGGACAATGGCCGCGAGAATATAGTCAACTTCAGTTTTTCTACCGAGGGGTATGAGGACATCAGGCTTACGTTTGCAGTAAAAGATGAAGGTGCTGCAGAAGCCATCATTGCCGAGTATTGGGATACTGCCAGTAACCAGTGGACATCTGATTTTTTACCGAACGCCATTTATGACATTACCCCTTCCTATAAGTTGGTGGAAATAGACTTCTCCAATGTTACAGATGCCGGCAATAACCCGAACTTCCAATGCCGACTCCGTTTTGATGGAACCGATATGACAACCGACAACGGAAACCGGGTAACCTTTAACAATATATCCGTAAGCAGCAAAACAACAGTCAATTCAGATTACACCGTAAGGCAACCAGACAAAGTCAGCTATTACCCGAATCCAACCACTGGAAAGCTACATGTCAGTTCACAAAAAGAGATACAGGAAATAATTATTTTTAATCTGCTGGGGGTGCCGGTATTCATTCATCAACCAAACAGCACAAGCTTTGCTTTAGATTTATCACATTTACCTGCAGCCACTTACCTGATGAAAGTCCGATCATCTGCCAAAAATTTAATCTTCAAAGTCTCAAAACAATGAACTATATCCTCAAACTGAAGATGAACAACCGTTATTCAAATTCCGGGCACGAGCTATAGTCGTTCCCGGAAGTGGACGCATTCGTGCCTTGGTTGCTGAATTAACCGTGCTCTTTTTCTGCAGCAGTATGGCCACGGGATCCTTCCAGGATGACAAGGCATTAAACCACCTGTCATCCTGAACGAGGCACGAGTGAAGGATCCCCTAGCCGTTGCAGCCCGATTAAAAAAGGCATCAAAAAACATCTGGAAAAAACCATTTCATCTGCTGGATTCCAGGCACGAGCTCTAGTCGTACCCAAAAAATCACCCCGTGATTTTCAAAAACTGCGTCTCTTGTGTCTTTGCGAGAAAAAAACCATTCGCGGGCCCTTCGACAGGCTCAGGGACCATGAACGCCAAACAACCCTTTATCATCCGTGCATCCTTGGCTAACTCAAGGACCCACCCCCCTGCCCCGCCCTACAAGGGATGGGTGTTACGGGCTGCTGATGGTTGTCTTTCTCTTTTTTATTCGTGCCTTGGTCGCTGAATTAACTGTGCTCTTTTTCTGCAGCAGTATGGCCACGGGATCCTTCCAGGATGACAAGGCTGGCACGGGCGGAGGGAGGAAA
>SKVR01000203.1 GCA_007129355.1 Bacteroidales bacterium
AAATCCTACATTTCTCAGGCCGATGAGCTTGATCAAATCCTTCAATGGCAAGCACGCGATGTTCGGACGCATGAAAGAATCGCAAAAAATAAGATAGAGTCGCGTCTTGCACCGGATCCTGTAAGTGCTATCCCCGAGGTTTATAGGGGGCAGGCCAAAAATCCAAAAAGGAAAGGGTTATCAATGCCAATAATCCAAAGCCCGATACTGTTCACAAATCCAAGTATCAGAATAATTACCATCATTCCAAAAAGGTATTGCTTTCCAACCTGCTGAATAGATTTAAACATTTTGATGGCCTTTTCTCTATTTTCCGGGGGATAAAAACCAACAAAAGCGCGGACCAGCCCTTTTCTGTAAAGTAGTATCAGGAAGGCAAATACCAATGCAGTTAATACACCGACAAGGGCATTAGCTGTACCACTGAAGGTTTTGCTTAACAATGTTCCACCCGACTCACTTAACCAGTTTTTGATCTTATCTAATAACTCTCCTCTTTCCAGTTCTGGTAAAAACCCAACGTTTTTATTTATGTAGAATGTGGCGTCTGCAAAAACCTCAAGAATTTTAACTTTAAAATCAGTTAAGTTTTCTGAGAGTTGGATGATTTGATTTGAGAAAAGAAAAATGCCTCCCCCAATTATCAGGATTATGCCCAGAATGGATAGCAAAGCCGACACTGTTACACTTGCACCCCTGGATTCAAATTTTTGCGCTACAGGCAAGAGTATAAACGCTATTAAAAAGGCAAATGCGATAGGAATAAGTATTGCTTTTCCCAGAATTAAAATAGCAAATAAGCCTACAACTGTGGCTATGGCATAATATACTTTTTGAAAAGACAGGTGCATCTTAAATCAGTGTTTATTAAACTTATTATTTCGATTTTGGAGTTAATTTTTCAGGTTAACCCGGCTTGTCGAAGGGCTGAATTAAAATGGCAGAAGTCATAACAAAGAGCTGGCTTCTTTTAACCCTAAAAAGCCGGCTCTTTGTTAGAAATCAGCAAAATCCTATTTCAGGTTATTGGCAGCAAACTCCCAATTAATTAGCTTATCCAACACGGTGGTTACATAATCGGGGCGCTTGTTCTGATAGTCGAGATAATAAGCGTGTTCCCATACATCTATGGTTAGCAGTGGTGTTACACCCATGGTAAGCGGAGTTTCGGCATTGGGGGTTTTCATCACCTTTAAATCGTTCCCATCCAGCACCAGCCATGCCCATCCACTTCCAAACTGAGTCTTTGCTGCTTCGGTGAGCTCTTTCAGAAAGTCGTCGAACGAACCAAATGATTCCTCTATCTTTTTCATCAAAACCTCTGAGGGTTTTCCACCGCCATTGGATCTTAGGCTATTCCAGAAAAATGTATGGTTCCATACTTGGGCAGCATTGTTGAAAATGCCAGTATGTTCCTGTTTGTCGGCCGTTTTCTTAATAATCTCTTCCAGCGGCAGACCTTCAAATTCGGTTCCTGCAGTCAATTTGTTCAGGTTATCCACATAGGCTTTGTGGTGTTTGCCGTAGTGAAAGCCAATGGTTTTTGCCGAAATTACCGGCTCCAGTGCATTCTCTGCAAATGGCAGAGCAGGTTGCATAATTTGATTTTTGTTGCTCATAGTAGTACTTTTTTTTGTTAAAAATAATTATTGACTCAAAGAAGATTTATTGATATAAATTTATTCTTATGCATTAGCATTGAACCTACTTATCTCTTTTTCCAGAAAGTAGCTGATCACCGTTCTGATGAGCACAATGCTGGCCAGGATGGCAATCTCCTCAAATGTTGGATGTATTACCGTGGCAATGATATCAGCCGCAATCAGAAACTCCAGCGCCAGCAACAGGTAGGAAGCAAACTGATGACGCACCTTTTCACGCTCACGGTATATTGATTTTTGTTTTAACCTTCTGAATTCCAGTCTCAACAACCTGTAAACGGTTAATACCACTCCCCAGACAATAATGGCGACACCAAAAGTGCCAATGGTAATATACAGGATATTAAAAACATTTGTCAGATGGGTTTCCATGATAAGTTGTTTTTTAAAAACCAGCCCTCTCAATCCAAAACAGCAACAGAACTATCAGGGCAACTGCAGGCACAACCACCACCCAGTCGTTTACCTTTAACAGGCGGGGTATGGTAATATCGCCAAAATCACCCATTTTCAGGATGCCATCCTTTAGTTTTGGATACATTACAGCAAAAATCCAGGTGCCTAAAAGTATGCCGGCCAGCCCACCCACTATTGCATCCAGATATCCGTTGCCAATGGCACCGGCAATGGTACCGGGGCAATAGCCCAGCACGGCAAAGCCAACGCCAAAAATAAGGGCACCAATCACATTTTTGCCCACCGAGCCGCTCTTGAGCGAAAGCTTTATCCAGCCCAATGATTTCATAAAATAAATGCCAATCATACCGGTGACCACTGCTGAAAGCATAATTTTCAAAACCGTAAAGTCGGTAAGAAGCAACTGCCCTACAATCACATCGTATTTGGTTGCTCCGCCCTTATGCAGCAGAAAGCCGAACAGGATGCCAAAACCTAAGCCAAAGAATAAGGGTCTTCTATCTTCCACTGCTGCTATATCCTTTGCATCTTGCGTTGTTTCTGAAACTTGTTTTTTTGTTTCCATTATGTTTGATTTATGCAATAACAAGATAAATGAAATGGGCAGTAATAATCCCTCCCACAAAAAAGAAGATAGCCGAAACCCAGCTTGAAACGGCGAGTTGCAGCGTACCGCTGATGCCGTGCCCGCTGGTGCAACCACCGGCAAAGCGTGCGCCAAAGCCCAGTATAACACCCCCTGCCAAAGCAACAAGGACCCTAAGTACTGCGCTATCGCCAAAAGCTGAAGCCCAGAGTGATGGCACCCACACACCAACCTTAAAATCGCCCGATATAATGGCGGACAGGAATGACCCTAACACAACACCCACAACCAGCATCCACTGCCAGTTTATTTTAAGTTTAATCTTTTTATAATAGGGCCTTTCATCTGCTTTTCCTCCCGTAATAAAATTTTCAATTATTCCCCCGGTCTGGGCAAATGATGTAGATGTAGCAATGGGTTTGCCTGATATCAAAAAACTCAGCCAGCTCAATACCCCTATGCCTATGCCTACTATATAGGGCGACCAGTAGGTATCTGTAAAAATTGAAGCAATGGTATCCATAGTTTACTGTTTAAAATGTGTTTTCACTTCATCAACCTTTGAATAAAACCTTGAACCGTGGGGAACCTGACAAACAGTGCATCGCTTGGTGTATCCGGCAGCGCTATATCCGGTCATCCCTCCTGCAACATTATGCAGATTTTTAAAGCCGTGCTGTCTCAGAATGCTTACGCCCAGGCTGCTGCGGTTGCCTGAGCTGCAAATCATGATAATGGCATTTTCCTTGTTGAGTTCTGTATGCCTTTCACGTAATTCGGCCACAGGAATATTGATGGCGCCCTCAATATGGCCGTCTTCATGCTCCTGTGTGGCTCTCACATCGAGCAAAACGAATTTTTCAGACCCCTTGATTTTATCATGTAAATCTTCAGCGGAAATCTGGGTGATATAATTGGTTCTGTATCCTTTTACTGCCCAGCCGGCCATGCCGCCATCCAGATAACCCACAATACGGTCCTGCCCGACGCGTCTGAGCCAGACATTGGTTTTTTCTGCTTCTCTGAAACTGTCGGATACCACCAGTAGGTCTTTGTCAAGTGGTAACACCCATCCGGCAAAGGTGGGAAGGTTTCCGTTGAAGTCAAGGCTCCACGCTCCCGGAATATGCTGACTGCCAAATGCAAGGTAACTGCGGGTATCAACAACAGCAACATTCTCTTTTTCAATCATTTCTTTGAAGGCTTCCGCGTTCAGCTCCTTCATGCGGGGTAGCTGTGAAACAAGGGCAGGCCCTTTGCGGTTGATGTCGCTGCAACGGCTAAAGTGGTCGGGTGCAGGGGGCATATCTTCGGTAAGCGATTTGATAAACTCATCCTTTTCTTTGATTTGCAGTGCTGCGTTGTATTTTCTTTCGTAGCCGATGGTAGACCGCCATTTGGCACCCATGGCCCGTCCGCATAGTGAACCGGCACCATGTGCAGGAAGTACTTCGCAAAAATCGGGTAGTTTTAAAATCTTATCGAACAGACTGTGGTATAATTTTCCTGCAAGCTCTTCAGCCATATCGGGGAAAAGGTCGGGACGCCCCACATCGCCAACAAACAAGGTATCGCCCACAAAGGCAGATACAGGATCTTTGCCGCGCGTTGTATCCACCACCACAAAACACAGATGCTCAGGGGTGTGGCCGGGAGTTTCCAGCACTTTGATAACAATATTTTCAATCTCTATGGTATCGCCTTCACTTAATGCTACATGGTCAAATGTGCATTCGGCTGATTTGGCAACGTAGATTTTGGCTCCGGTTTTCTCTGCAAGGTCCATATGCCCTGATACAAAATCGGCATGCAGGTGGGTTTGCAAGATATGCGTAATTTCTACTCCCAGCGCACGTGCCTCTTTAATATAAATATCGGTATCGCGCTGCGGGTCAATAACGGCACAAATATCTGATCCAGCCAAAATGTATGAACTGTGCGCAATCTTATTGATAAAAAAATGTTTGATTAGCATAATAAAGGGCTTTTAGTTCGTTTGAATTCGTTTGATTATATAATGAAAAAATAGAATATAAAAACTGTAATTGTGAGAAAAAGGATGGTCATTCCACTCCCGGCTTTTATATAGTCAGCATTGCGATACCCACCCGACGACATCAGGAAGGCATTCACCTGGTGGGTAGGAAGAATAAAGGAATTTGCTGCACAAACAGCAGCCATAAGCACCAGCGGACGGGGGTCAATGCCGGCAATACCTGCCATACTCATTACCAGGGGGGCCAGTACTACAATTGCTCCCACATTGGAAATAAACAGTGAAAAAACCGTTGACAATATCCCAACCATCAGTAAGATGAAAACAGGGTGAAAATCAATAACTATGTTCATGATGGATTCAGCCAGAAACATGGCGGCGCCTGTTTTTTGCATGGCCAAACCCAATGGAATCAATCCCGCCAGCAGAAAAACCACTTTCCATTCAATGGCCTCATAAGCTTCTCCGATATTCAATACACGGGTAAGAACCATGCAAAGGGCTCCGGTTAGAAAAGCCATGGAAATGGGAAAACCGACCATTGCCAGGGTAATGGCAAATACAAAGCAGCCGATTGCCGGCCACGATTTTGACTTATCTTTTTTATCCACATCAAAGCTGGTGAGCACAACAAAATCAGCGCTTTCTTTCAAATCCCTTATTTTGCCCCACCTTCCGTAAACAATCAGGGTGTCACCCGGGCGTATTTCCACATCAGAAAAGTCTCCATCTACTCTTTCTCCTTTGTTGAACAGTATTACCGGTTCAACAGCGTAGCGTTTTCTCAAAGAATATTCTCTTATACATTTCCCGGTAAGTTCTGAAGCCGGCGGAATAATTATCTCGGCAAAACCGCTAACACTGGGATTAAAGTCATCAGAGAAATAGCGTGACGCAGACAGGTCATCAAGCTGAAAGTCTTTTGAAAACTGCTCAATGTTCTCAGCAGAACCCAAGACGGCAAGGGTTTGCCCCTCCTCAAATTTGGTTTTTCGCCAGGGGGCGTAAACCACATCATCCCCCTTTCCGATACCTAACAGGTTGACATGGTATGTTTTCCATAAGCCGGCCTCTTCTGTTGTTTTTCCAGCCAGTGAGCTTTCACTAGTTAAGGTTAGCAACTTGATGTTGTGTGGTAAATTAAGCTTCTCCACCAACTTTTCCTGCGCTGTTTTTCCTGTTTCCCCCGCTTTCTCCTTTGGTAAAACTTTACTTCCGAACAGCAAAAAATAACCTATGCCCGACAACAGAAGCACAATGCCAACAGGGGTTACGCCAAATAAGTTGTAGGCTTCATGCCCTTCATTTCTTAACAGGTCGTTTACCATGATGAGCGGACCCGAGCCAACCATGGTAAGGGTCCCGCCAAGTATGGCTGCAAACCCTATGGGCATTATAAGCAATGATGCGGGAATCTTCGTGCGGCGTGAAACCTGCAGGATTCCGGGCAGAAAAAGAGCAGCTGAGCCAATGTTTTGAATCAACCCTGATAGAATACCTGTTGAAAGAGAAAGCAGGCCTACTATGTTTCGTTTGCGGGTGCCTGCCTTGCTGATAATAAAATTTGAAAATTCATCCATAATACCCGTACGGGCAATACCGCGCCCCAGTATCATCACACTCAGCATAGCAATGACGGCATTGCTCGAGAACCCGGAAAACATCTCCTGAGAATCTAAAATACCTGTCCAGCCCAGGGCCAGCATACAGCCAATGGCAACAATGTCAATGCGAACCACATCGATTACCAGCATTATTGCTGTTATACTTAGGATGATCAAAACTATAATAATACCCGAATCCATTATTTTTAGTTAAGTTCTGAGAATTCATTTTCAAGCCATTTTATTTGTCGTTTTTGCTCCTGATTGATTTGGCTTCAACTTATTATTTATAAACTGATCAAGTCAAAAATATTGCTGTTATCCAAGTGAAGTATTACATAATTGTAGAAAAATGTTACATGATTCACACATTTCTCTTTGAACTTGAAGAAAAAATAAATATGTCTTATGATGCGATGATGTTCTGTGTTAAAGTGTTAAAGCCCGATTGATGAGCTTGTAATGGACAAGAAAAGAATTACCATTAAAACCGATTTCTAAATTGAACATTCAAGTGTGGGAATAATATAAACTTTTCAATTAATTTTATAACATTTCCCGCCGGTAATGTGCTTACTTTTAACTGTATCAATTTTTTTAGCCATTAAAAATCATCGTTATGCGAATAGCAGGAATAGTATTATTGATTTTAGGAATTGCAGGAATTTTAGTTTTTGGAATCCAGGCCATGCAGGACACTGAGTCCTTCAGTTTTTTAGGTATCAGCATAGGCGTATCGAGCGCTAACTGGACTCCAGTAATAGTAAGTTCAATAGTTTTTGTGATTGGCATTGTCCTGATAAGCTTAAACAAGAGGGCCGCTGCTAATTAAAGGAGAAACATTCGCTACTATTAATTATATTGATGTTGCCTGGATTAATATTTACATCTTGGCTCACAGATTAATACCCCAAGGAAGAGCTTTACCTGCATATTGATTTGGAAATAGTTTCCGCTAATCTTTGAGCCTCTCTTTTAGAATTTGTTTTAAGCTCCATCAACCTTCCCGAAAGGGAGGCTTATGGAGCAGATGAATTGATTGTTATTTAGATTTCAATTCTTCACATTTCCCCAAGCAATCAATAGAGTGGTTAAGATCTGTAGGCAAAACATTTCGTTTTTTTAAACTTTTTACGGATAATCATTATACAAAGGAGATACAGGGAATAAATTACGATGCGACCACTGGGAAAGATATTTTAATCATCTCAAAACCTGATAATAATGTGTACCTTTGCGCCTCTTCTCAAATTTATTTTTTATCAAACAATCCTATTGATTTTTTATGATTACTGTTTCTGAGCTGGGTATACAATTCGGCAAGCGTGTTTTGTTTCAGGATGTGAATATGAAGTTCACACCAG
>SKVR01000133.1 GCA_007129355.1 Bacteroidales bacterium
CATAGAATCTGGGGCGGCACACGTCTGAAAGAACTTTTCAACAAGGACTTTTCTCCCCTGCCCAATTGTGGCGAATCCTGGGAACTTTCAGGCGTTAATGAAAACCTTTCGCTGGTAGATAACGGCTTCCTTGCCGGTAATAACATTAGTGAGCTCATTGAAATATACATGGGTGACCTGGTGGGCGACAAGGTTTTTGAAAAGTATGGCAATGAGTTTCCCTTACTGATAAAATTACTGGATACCAGCAGCTTCCTTTCCATACAGGTGCATCCTGATGATACATACGCCATGAAACATCACAACTCATCCGGCAAAACAGAAATGTGGATTGTGATTGATGCTGAAGAAGACTCTGAGATCATAACAGGTTTTAACCGCGACGTAGATAAGGAAACCTACCTTAAATATCTCAATAATAATAAACTGAAGGAGATTCTTAATGTAGAAAAAGCCCGCAAAGGTGATGTGTATTTCATCCCCACAGGCCGCATACACGCCATTGGCTCTGGTATCACATTGTTGGAAATACAGCAGACATCAGATGTTACTTACCGGGTTTACGACTGGGACAGGAGGGATGAAAACGGCAATTACCGGGAATTACACACCGAACAGGCACTGGAAGTTCTGGATTTCAAAAAGTACGATTCGTATAAAACCGATTATCAGCTCGAAAAAAATCAGTTCACAGAACTGGTAAAAACACCCTTTTTCACAACACGCATGATGGAATTTGACATGGAGCGTGAAATTGATTATGGTTTCCTGGATTCATTTGTGATTTACAGTTGCCTGGAAGGTAATTGCATGATCAATTATCCGGGCGGAGTTGAAATCATTCAGGCCGGTAATATAGTCCTTATTCCTGCCGATTTGAAAAGCATCAGCCTGACCCCGCAAGGAAAGTGTAAAATTGTGGAAAGTTATATTGGCTGATTTTTTCCGGTATCATCATCGCCTACTACACCAAACATCTCACCAATAACCCGCGTGCGATAATCAAAGATATATTTCAACCGCCTGGTAACAATCAGGCGGTTTATTATTCTACCCAAAAAGCCGTAAAAAACTTTGTAATGAACTGAATCAATCATCACCACATTACCATCGGGTGTTTCTTCCAGGTAATGCTTGTGATGCCAGAACAGGAAAGGACCCAGCCGCTGCTCATCCACAAAAAAATAGGGCGCATACGCATGGGTGATCTCTGTTACCCAATTAAATGGTATACCCAGAAAGGGTTTCACCTTGTATGTAATGATCTGACCTGCATGCAACTCTCTGGGACCGCTAAAGGACTGGATGTCAAATCCCATAAACCCGGGGGTTATTTTTTTCAGATTTTCGGGTTGGGTAAAAAACTCCCAGGCATTGTCGATGTTTGTGGCAAGGGTTTGGCGGCGGTGGAGGTGATGCATGGATAAGGTTGAGGTTAAGGTTGAGAGATTATTAGGGGTTTATTTTGCTGACCATTTTTTTACTCAGTGGGTTGGTGCGGGAGGAGAATACGGCCTGAAGTTCGCCGTTTTCATTTACCAGGTATTTAAAGAAATTCCATGAAGGTGCCTTCCTGTTCCAGCCATTCTGGTTTTTGTCGGTAAGCCACTGGTAAACAGGGTGCATGTCATTGCCCCTTACTGAAATCTTCTCACTCATCAGGAAGCTAACGCCATAGTTGCGCTCACAGAATTCGGCGATGTCTTCGTTAGTACCGGGTTCCTGCTTCATAAAATTATTGGCCGGAAAACCAATGATCACAAGCTGGTCGTTATACTTGTCGTACAACTCCTGAAGGTCACCATACTGGGGAGTAAACCCGCATTTGGAAGCCACATTAACCAGCAACACTTTCTTGCCTTTAAATTCGGAGAAGTTTATCTCTTTACCTTCCAGTGATACGGTTGACAGTTCATGAAATGAATTTTTGCTTTTTGCACCTGAAGGAATGGTACGGGAATTACAACCCAGCAGTCCAAGTAGCGGAATATTAATAGCCATAATTAGGATAATGATTTTTTGCATTGTTATTGTTTTGCTTCAATAACCTGCAAAAGGGTCAAATTGTTCAAGGTTGAAACAATTCATGATATTCCGGCAAACTATTTATTCTGGTTCTTTTCAATTTTGGCCCATGAATCGCGCAGGGTAACCGTGCGGTTAAACACCAGTTTCTCTTCTGTGCTATCCTTATCGGTGTTGAAGTATCCCAGCCGTTCAAACTGAAAGGCCTGGCCTGCAACTGCACTTTTTATGGAAGGTTCGCACCAGCCTGTAACTACTTTGAGAGAGTCGGGATTGATGAAGTCTTTAAAATCCTGGCCTTCTTCCACAGCTTCTGGTTCAGAAACAGTAAACAAGCGATCGTACAGCCTTACATCAACTTCGACAGCGTGCGGGATACTGACCCAGTGCAAAGTACCTTTCACCTTGCGGGTAGTTTCCATACCGCTTTTGGTATCGGGGAAATAGGTGCAATGGATTTCGGTAATTTCTCCATTTTCATCTTTAACCACAGAATTGCAGTGGATAACGTATGCGTATTTCAGGCGTACTTCTTGTCCGGGAGCGAGGCGAAAGAATTTTTTAGATGGATTTTCCATAAAATCTTCTCTTTCAATATACAACTCACGACTGAAAGGTACCGTGCGATTTCCTGACTCAGGATCTTCAGGGTTGATCAATGCAGGCAATTCTTCCGACTGTCCTTCAGGATAATTGTCAATAACCAGTTTCACAGGATTAAGAACGGTCATAGTGCGTGGTGCCTTTTTGTTAAGGTCTTCGCGGATGCAATATTCCAGTAGAGCCACATCAATGATATTTTCGCGTTTGGCCACCCCTACTCTATCGGCAAAAGTACGAATGGATGCCGGAGTAAAACCCCTGCGGCGCAAACCACTGACTGTGGGCATACGCGGGTCATCCCAGCCATTCACATATTTTTCTTCAACAAGTTGCAGAAGTTTTCTTTTACTCATAACAGTGTAGGAAAGGTTGAGCCGTGCAAATTCATACTGTCTGGGCCTTTCTCCGGTTATATCAAGATTATCTAAAAACCATTCATAAAGCGGACGGTGAACTTCAAACTCAAGGGTACAAATTGAGTGTGTTATTTTTTCAATAAAATCACTTTGTCCATGTGCCCAGTCATACGTAGGATAAATGCACCATTCATCACCCGTGCGATGGTGATGAGCATGCATAATCCGATACATTACCGGATCGCGCATGTGCATATTGGGCGAAGCCATATCAATTTTCGCACGAAGTACTCTATCGCCATTCTGAAATTCTCCCTTACGCATACGATCCAGCAAATCCAGATTCTCTTCCACGGTGCGATTACGCCATGGACTTTCCACACCGGGAATCTGTGGTGTACCTCGACCCTTGCTCATATCCTCAGCACTCATGTCGCATACGAAAGCTTTCCCTTTTTTGATGAGATAAACGGCATATTCGTAAAGCTGCTCAAAATAATCACTGGCATACCATACGGGTTCTTCCCACTGAAAACCCAGCCATTTCACATCCTCCATAATGGCATCTACATACTCGGTGCTTTCTTTGGTGGGATTGGTATCATCAAAACGGAGGTTTGTTTTTCCATTGTACTTTTGAGCCAGACCAAAATTCAGGCAGATGGATTTGGCATGTCCAATGTGAAGATAACCATTAGGCTCAGGAGGAAAACGGGTAAGCACCCTGCCCTGATGTTTGCCGGTTTTTATGTCGTTTTCAATGATTTGTTCCAGGAAATTCAGAGAAGGTTTATTCTCTGCAGCGTTATTTTCAGGCTTGTTCATCGTATAATAAGAAGTTTATTTTCAAAGGTGCAAAAGTAAGAAAAATATGTCATGCATTGAGTCTTGACTATACATCCGCTGATCTTTCCATCTCCAGACTTACACACTTCATCTTGCCTCCCATAGGTGGATGCATCTTGCTTACTTTCACTTTAAGATGTTTAATACCATCAAACTTTTCCATTACTGCATCCAGTATTCGACGGCCCACATGCTCAAGCAAATGACTTTTCACATCAATTTGCTCCCGAATGGTATTATAAACTTCCTGGTAGTTTACCGTATCCTTTAAATGATCAGACAATTCGGCTTTTTGGGTATCGGTCTCAATTTCCATATTTACCAAAAACTGGTTTCCGATGATCTGTTCTTCCTTAAAACAGCCATGATAGGCGAAGAACTCCATATTTTCTAAAAGAATTTTTGACATAAGCTATAGTGATTTGATTTAATAATGCAATTGTTAATTGTTAATTGTTTTCGTGCTTCGGATTAGCTTCGCTGAGCACGCCTAAGGACCAAAAGTAATTAAAATCAGCTCTTTTCGTAAACTACAGCAGAAATATAATGCACCACTTCCGGCGATGGGTAGGTTTCGCCTGAATGTCCGCGGCTCAATATTTCCAGGGTAGGATTTTTCATTGACATCTTTGCCATTTCCATGAGCGTCATGATAGGTCCGAAACCACAAACCGAAATATCATCCTGGCAGATGGCAGTAAACACCCCTTTCGTATCCCACTCCCTGATTTTCTCCAGCACTTTGTCGTCAAGAACCTTACCTTCATCAGGTGATATGTAGTGTGAAAAATCGGATGATGCAATAACAGCAATTTTCTTTTTTAACTTTTTATTGGCTTTGAGAATTTTTCTTGCCAGCAACTGAGCCGTCTGGGGAGTTTGATCGCGCATGCTTATGGGAAGTATGGCAAAAGGTTTCTTCAGAAAAAACTGAAGCAACGGCAGCATCACTTCTGCCGAATGCTCAAGCTGATGTGCCTCAGGAGCAATATCCAGATTAAGATGCGGATAAAAATCAAGATCCAGTTTAACCTGACCCAGTGGAGTTTTCCAACTTTTGTTTGAATCAAGCGCCAGCGAAGGTCCATAGCCATAATGATTGGGACAAAGGACCAAAACCGTATCCGGTGCAGGTTCATGCTCTGAAAGGATTTGAAAAAAGGGCGTTGCATGACGTGCCGAATAGATATAACCTGCATGGGGTATAATACCTCCCAAAATTGATTTTCCTGATATTTCCGCCGAAACGGGCATCATTCTTTCAGCGAGTTTGCTGATCATAGCTTTTAAATCTTCCTTATCTCCGGGGTAGAATTTCCCGCTTACGACAGGTTCTCTCGTTTTCAGTTCCATGATTTCAGATGTTTGATAATTTGAAAATTGCATTTGCTGCATTTACCATCGGGCGTCAGATTTTTAATACCGGCAGAGTATCCTCCCCTCTCAATTGCAGTTATGCTGCAGCCAGGACAATGAGTATCAGAAATTCCACCATAAGTATGAATATTTCCTGGGAAAACATAGGCCAGGTGTTTTTTTGCCGTCTCATAAAATTCAAAGATGGTCTCCGTCGGGGTGGGATCAGTTTTCAGATTATGCTGCGGAAAATACCTGCTAATATGCAAAGGAATGTATTTTCCCAGTTCTCCGGCAATCCATTTAATCATTTCCCTGAACTGCTTGCGATCATCATTCAGGCCCGGAATTACCAAATAGGTTATTTCAAGATGTGTATTCCCCGCTGCAATGGTCTGCAATGTTTTCAAAACCGGTTGCAGACTGCTCCGGGTAATGTTTTTGTAGAAATCATCATCAAAAGCTTTCAAATCAACATTGAAGGCATCAATAACTTCCAGAAGCTGATCAAGCGGTTCGGGATTGATAAAACCATTGGAAACCATAACATTTTTCAGACCTTTTTCCTTAGCAAGCCTTGCTGTATCTCTTACAAATTCGAAACTGATAATCGGTTCGTTGTAGGTAAAAGCAATACCCGTATTGTTTTCGACATCTATGGCCATATCCACAATCTCCTGCGGATCATAATGCTTGTAAGGTAGTCTGGTATGATAATCAGGCTGCGAAATATGATAATTCTGGCAGAAAGTACATTTCAGATTGCAACCATAGGAACCCACAGACAGTATCTTACTCCCTGGAGAAAAATGATAAAGAGGTTTTTTTTCGATGGGATCGGAATGGAGTGCAGTAATTTTTCCGTAACTATCTGCCATCAGTTTCCCGTTCTGATTTATCCTTGCCCCACAGGTACCATAACTACCATGTTTTACGGTGCATTGATGCGGGCAAAGTTCACAAATTACTGTATCATCGTTGCCCTTGCTGTAAAATACTGCCTGATGCATACAATACTTTTAAGGACAGGTTAAAGTTAATACATCCTGAATTGAAAATAAAATTTCAGTATTTATTTTGGTTCTCAGAGTTGGCTTACAAACAACCATCCGAAAACATTGTTATGTTTTAACATGTAGTATTGGAAAAAAAAATTAAAAAAAAGAAAACATGAAAACTATTCTCGTTACCGGCGGCACCGGCTATATTGGTGCATGGGTGGTAAAAAAGCTGCTTGAAAAAAATTATATTGTCAGAATGACGGTACGCGATAAAAATCAAACCCACAAGTACCAATATCTGCAAAGTATAGCTGAATCGGGACAAGGTAAGCTGGAAATTTTTGAAGCCAACCTGACAAAAGAAAATAGTTTCGATGAGCCCGCAAAAGGAACCGATGCCGTCATTCATGTAGCTTCTCCATTTACACTGCGCTTTAAAGATGCACAAAAGGACCTTATAGACCCTGCGCTGATCGGAACCCGTAATGTTTTGAATGCTGCCACCCGCTCAGGTACAGTGAAAAGGGTGGTGCTCACATCCAGTGTAGCCGCCGTGAATGGCGATAGTATTGATATGCAGGAAGCAGGACTGGAAGAATTTACAGAAGAGCACTTCAATACCACCAGTTCGGTTTCGCACCAGCCCTACTCCTACTCCAAAGTAATTGCAGAAAAAGAAGCCTGGAAACTAGCGGAACAGCAAGACAAATGGAACCTGGTGGTCATTAACCCATCTTTTGTATTAGGTCCTCCCCTTTCCGGCAGCTCCGACTCAGAAAGCCTGAATCTGATGAAAGACATCCTGAAGGGAAAATTTTTCATGGGCGCCCCCGACCTTCACTTTGGTTTTGTTGATGTGAGAGATGTGGCCGATGCTCACGTGATTGCCCTGGAGAAGGAAGGTCTAGAAGGGCGGCATATTCTGGCCGAACGAACCATGAGTTTATTTGAAATGACCCGGATCCTGAAAAAACTCTATGGCCGAAAATACCTGCTTCCCATCATGAAAGCACCAAAAGCACTTTTGATGATTATTGGTGGTTTATTTAATGTTACACCGCGTTTTGTAAAAAGAAATGTAGGTTACCCTATCAGTTACAATACAACGAAAAGCCTGGAAAAACTGGAAATCACTTATACACCCCTGGAGAAGACTTTGAAGGATATGGTGGAGAAGATGGAGGAAGGTTAAGGTTAACCCTGCCTGCCGTCAGGCAGGGTTGAGATTAAGGTTTAGAGGTTGATAGGTTTAGATGCAGGGATTTGGGGAAAAGATTTTAACAAATGGTATAGGTTTGGAAATAATATTTGGCAGGTAGTGCAAAAACCATTAATTTCGCAGTATATTATAAAAACAGGGTTTCGTGGCCGAGTGGCTAGGCAGAGGTCTGCAAAACCTCCTACAGCGGTTCGAATCCGCTCGAAACCTCAGGTAAATTTAAAGGATTGGAAACACAGCTTCCAATCCAAAAAAAATCCCTACAGTATTATTGCTGTGGGGATTTTTTTTTTAAAAACTCTCTTCTTCTTCAATAATACACAAGTTTCCTGCATACACTAATCAGTATTTCTCTTAAAGTTTAGCATTAAACTTCTTAGTATGTTTGCCATGTGTATGCTATTAAAAGAAATTAGATTTTCAGAAAGTAATATATGTTTGTTGATATAAACGAGTTGGCATTCTTTGAAGCAAGCCCCAACAGCAGAATGAAACATTGATAAAAACACACTAATAAACTAAATATATACCCATCAAAATGGAGGTACAATGAAACAAAAGACAGTAAAATGTTCACTGTGCAAAGCAAATAATTTGTTTGCATCCGTATTTTTAACTTTTTTCTTATCACTTTCAGCTGCCCAAGGACAAGAAGTTATTTCTGCTGCCGGCAATCATCATGAATCAGATGATAAGTCTATTAGCTGGACTCTTGGAGAAACGGTTATTGAAACTTTTAAGGCAGATGAAAATATCCATACACAAGGATTTCACCAGCCTGTAATAACCGTGGTATCAATTGACGAGATTGATTTACCCGGATACAACATTACGGCATTTCCTAATCCTGCAAAAAGATATGTTACGCTAAATGTTGAAGCCCAGAAGTATGAAAACATGAGTTTCATGCTCTACGATGTGAATGGCAACCTTATAAAACAAGGCCGTATTTACGACAAAAACACTGACGTATCTTTTGAAGGGCTAAAGCCTGCGGTATATTTTATCAGGATCATTGAGGCCAATAAGAATCTGACTACGATTAAAATTATTAAGGATTAAAAATTTACCAACCAAAACAATATTGAAATGAAAAAGTTTTTTCACACATTAGTATTAAGTATTTTAAGCATAAGCGTTTTAGCACAAGCGCCACAAATGTTTAACTACCAGGCAGTTCTTAGGAATAATGCAGGAGAACCGATTGCATCTAATGCTGTAACGGTAAACATAGAAATTTTACAGGGCAGTGCAACAGGCAGTGTTGTTTTCACTGAAACACACAGTACCGAAACTAACGAATTTGGATTAATAAACCTGCAAATTGGTTCAGTGCAATCACTGGATGCAGTTGACTGGACTGCTGATGATTATTTTATAAAGGTAAGTGTTGACGAAACCTCTATGGGGTCTACTCAGCTGTTGAGTGTGCCTTATGCTTTACATGCCGGGTCTGCAGAGGAGACCGACCCCCTGTTTGCTTCATCTGTTGCCAGTGATATAACACAAGAGAACGTAGAAAGCTGGGATGCAAAAAGTGAATTTGACGGTGAGTTCAGCAGCCTGACCGGGGTTCCCAATTCAGTCATAATGCCTGCCGGAGTTATAAACATATTTGCCGGAAGCATTGCTCCTGACGGATACCTGATCTGTGACGGACGCGAAGTGAGCCGGACCGAATACGCAGATCTGTTTGCGGTAATCGGTACGGCTTACGGCGAGGGAGATGGCAGCACCACGTTTAACCTGCCGGATCTCCAAAGCAGGATACCTGTAGGCATATCTACCGAACCTGAATTTGACGAACTTGGCAAGACCGGTGGAGCAAAGGATCATGCGCTTACAGTTGATGAAATGCCTGTCCATTCACATGACGGCTCAACCGGCGAAGCCGGAGGGCATGATCATGAGGGAAATACAAGCAGTTCCGGAGGGCATTCTCATACGGGGTCAACTTCCACATCAGGGGCACATAGCCATTCGGGAACAACAAACACAACAGGAGCTCACACCCACGCATACTCCAGACGTGCCAGAACATTAAAGAGTGCGGGAGGCTTACCGAATTTTTATGAGGCAGGCGGACTTACGACAGTCAATACATCAACTTCCGGTAACCACAGTCACTCTTTTACAACATCTACTGCAGGAGGCCATACGCACACTCTCTCAATTGCTTCTGTTGCTAATCACAGTCATATTATAGCTGCCGACGGAAGTCATGAACACACTGTATCAATTGGTGAAAGCGGAGGAGGCATCTCCCACAACAACCTGCAACCTTATATAGTATTAAACTTTATTATAAAATATTAAAAGTTGGCGCATTTTATAATATTTACAAGTCGTAAGATGACGCTATTTTCGGAATAAATATCTTTGTTTCAACCTGATCAAAACCTTGCATCTAAATGTTGCTGAATATCCAGCAGCAGTTAGTTTTGATACTTATGCAGCTTTAGTCTGCATCAATTAAAGGCAGTGTATAAATATGAAACAATATTCATCTGGTAGGGCATATTTTTAAAGCTTATAATGAAAACGATATTTAAAAACCAACGAAAGGCCAATAAAGTGTATATGCCATAAGGGTTTCAGTCGTTATTCAAGTGTTGTAGCCCACTCAAACTTTTGTGTCGGTGGACAGGAAATTACTCAGCAAGCCCTTACAGCACTTACACTCGGCCGTTGGCGTTCATTGGAGCAAGACTCTACAAGCTATTATTATTGAACAAAAACAATTAATTAAAATCATTACTAACAATTAAATTTTTCAAAATGAAACGTCGTAACAATGGTTTGGCGACAGTAATTAAAAACATTAAAAACAATAAACTATGAAGCAGGTTAAAATATTTGCAACTTTATTCTTACTTACAGCATTGACTATTTTCTCAGGCTGTAAAAAAGATGATGAAGCAAAAATCAGAGATTGGATCATAGGTACATGGAATGTTGACAAATACGTTCAGCAGGATTTTGAAGACGGTAACCTGACAAGTGAGAGTGAAAGTACCGATCAAGGTAAAATTGTATTCAGAGAAGACGGAACAGGAGAAGATATTGGTGGCAATTTTATGGGCAGCGTTTTTACTTATACAAATACAGACGAGGCGCTGATATTGACCCAGGGACAGACAACCACTGTTTTTGATATTGAATCTTTTTACACTTCTCATTTTGTTTTCAGTATTACTGACACATATACGGGAGGAAAATCACTTGAACGCTGGTATTTTTCAAGATAATTTCCGGACAGGTAATTACTTTTGTAGCGGATTACAAAACAAGGTCTCGTGGCCGAGTGGCTAGGCAGAGGTCTGCAAAACCTCGTACAGCGGTTCGAATCCGCTCGAGACCTCTAGGGAAATCAAAAATTTAAAAGAGACCGTACCAAAAAAAATTTTGAGACGGCCTCTTTTTATAAATCAGCTATATAGTTTAGCTTTTTACCTTTTAATTATCTTCTTTACTGTTTTGATACCATCAAGGGTAGTAAAATGAATCAGGTAAATACCCGCAGGTAGCTCACCGGTATTGATCTGTATGATATCAGATTGGTTATGTTCAATATACCTAACCGTTTGTCCTGTAAGATTAGTTATTTTAATATTGCTCAACTTTGTGGCATTGGCAATAGTGATATGGCTGTTGAATGGATTGGGGTAAATAACTATTTCATCAGCAAGAATATCGGCCACCGTATTTGCAAGATCAAAATTGGCCGTAAGAGTAAAATCTTGAGCCGGCATGGTAAAAGTGTAAACCTCATCCGTACTTTCAACGCTATTTTCTTCGTTGGTCCAGTTCACGAATATGTATCCCTGGTTAGCAGAGGCTGTAACGGTTACATCGGCATCAACCTGGTATGACCCTTCACCGTCAACGGTGCCGACGGTTTCAGGATTAGCAAGCAGTGTAAGTTCATAATAGGGTTTAGCTTCAAAATTGGCTGTCAGGGTAATATCATTTTCGGGCATTAGGAAGTTGTATTCAGCATTTGTGCTTACCAGGGTATCGCCATCTGTCCAGTTGATAAAAACAAAGCCATCTCCTGGTATTGCATTTACAGTAACTGCATTACCTTCCGGGTACATGCCGGCACCTGTTACCACACCTGCTTCAATGGGATTAACCAAAAGTGTAAGTTCACGCTTTTGAGCATATACACCCCATCTGTCTATGATGGTCATATGGTCATCCACAACAAGTTCCCTGTTGGGTGGTCCATCCCATTCGCTTCCATCCCAGCCTTCTCCAAAGGCATCGGAAAAATACTTGTAATGATAGTTTCCTTCTTCAAGACGAAGTGTAGCAGTAAAATAATCTTCAGCAACCGCACCTGATACTTTAACGTCATCAATACCAAACTGGGCTCCGTCGGTACCAACATATTGGAACATGAACCTTACATCTTCGCTTCCGATGTAATCATTCAGGTCGAGAACCGTGTGCAGCCATATATAGCTTATTTCATTACTGATATAAAGCGGATGATCAGTTTCAGTAAAGATCTCAACCCAATCGCCACCATCAACTGAAACTTTTACAAACAGGTCGCAATTATCATTAGGAGCAACAGACCAACTATAGTTTCCAAAGAAATGAAAAGACAGCTCTGCACTCTCCATGATGGACAGATCGATGCTACGCGTAATAAGCTTCTCATCCTGGGCATCTGTTTCATGCCAGTTGCAGTAGGTAAAATAGGTGCCTTTTACCGGTGTTACATAGTTTTGACCGATGGTAAGGCTCTGGGCCTGTTGCCAGGTATTGGATGATGTAGATTCCAGCTGCCAGCCTAAAGGTGGAAAAATTGAGAAGTCTTCGTGAAAAACCACATCATCACCTGATTTATTTGCCAGCCTTTCCATAAGAATAGAGTTTTCAGTACCGGGTTCAGCCCAATCAGTAAATGTACCGGTGAGAAAAACGTTATCGGTATCAGCATCAAACCCCTCCACATTAAACATATTTACATTGAAGGTGATGGTATATTTTCCATCATCTTGATAAAGTGTAACAGGAATATCAACACCAGAGCCCATCATAGTAAACTGGTTTGAGTATGTCTGGTAATTTTCTTTTTCTACAATAAAGTCATAATCACCATCCATATCTTCAAATTCAGCCATTCCATTGGCGTCAGTAAATATTACTCTAGTGGGTACATATTGTATATACGCTTGTAAATTCCAGTTATATGTCAGGTCTTCATTAAGATCGCTGAGTTCAACCCATTCCCCGTTAAAGGATATCATATTACCTTTGCCTGCAACCTGAGGGCCAGAATCTACTCCGGCAGGAAAACCGGTCTGGGTATTTACATTATAGCCAAACCAAAGTTCCCGGGTAATGTCAATATAATGCGGTGTAATAAGTTCTATGGTATTCCACGTATTAATAGCTGGGTTTATTACGGGTTGTGAGTATACTTCATTGGCTTCTTCTCCTGACCATATTTTGAGGGTATAAACACAATCGGCTTCCATTGGGAAAAACCTTATTCTGGTTATCACATACTCATCAAATTCAGCAAGATCGCCAGGTTCCCAACGGCTGGCAACATCGAAGTTGGCTACAGAATCAGTACCTATGCCGAAGCGATTGGATCCATTATCCCAGTGTATCCATTGGCCGGTTTCGGTTTTTTCCTTGTAATCATTGGTTTCTGCCTTTACCGGTTCAAAAGTCCTGGCTGACAAATTACCCTGATTGATGAAATTTTCTCCGACAGATGATTGTTTTTCCAAAAGTTCCTTTCCTATGCTTTTCTCTTCCAATACAGAATGTTTACTTTGAATGGTTGGTGAAACGGCGATCATGGCATTCTCAACAGGATCACCCTGCTGATCAGTAACATGGAAAGTGGCGGTTTGGATACCGCGCACATAAATGTAACTTTCCTTTGTAAAGAGAATTGTGTCGTTGATGGTGAGTGTAACATCCTTATAACCGGAAGATGTGTAATAAACGGTGTGTGGACCTATACCCGAAGCTGTTAGCGGCATAGCGTCTTCGCCAAAAGTCCATTCAAAGGTTTCTGGCACACCGCCATAAGTCTTATTTACAAAAACTACTTCCTCCTCAATATTTACAATAAACTTATCGGCCAAAAAATCAGGGGTAATATCAGCATATGGGTCAAGTCCGGTGAGTGTCATAACATCGCTATTAATGGGATCAAGCCATGGCTTAAGCTGGTCATCTGCTTCTGTTCCATTAGATTCCCAACTAACGGAGAACTTACCGTAAAAATCGGGATTATCAGGAGTATCACATGTTGATGATCCGCCTGATAATTTTCCAATTATCAATCCAGAGGGATTAAAAAGGGGCGATCCGGAGGAACCGCCCTGGGTTACGCTATGGTCGTTAACAGTAGGTGTCCAATTCACTCTCCAGGCCGCTTGCCGGGCCATAGTTTGTCCACTGATTGTTGGTGTTGATGATACTGTTGATGTGGTATAAGTAGAAATTTTCTTGGCATCGCCGGCCGGGTGATGAATCCCTACACCACTGGGAGAAGCTGTGTTATTACGATCCCACCCATTGAAGAAGGGGTTCCAGCTCTCGGGAATGCTTGAATTGATTTCTACCAGCTGAAAGTCGGAACCACCGGCAATTGGGCCCCTTGCCCTGAGCTGACAACCTATTAAAAGGTTTTCCGGGGGTATGCCAACATTGTCACATCCGGGCCGTTCAAAATTGAAAAAGAATCGCCACACATTACGGTCCTCTTCTGATGCATTGGCACCGCAGTGATCGGCAGTTAGAAAGTATGGGGTTCCATCCTGGGCCGTATTATTTACCAGTGAGCCAGAGCACCATCCCCATTGTGTTCCTGCCCTAAGCAACAAACGGGCAATACCTCTCTTTTCATTCTGCCAGTTATCGCCTTCCTCGCAATTTATATTGATTAAACACTCGTCAGCATTACCCAAACTTTTGGCATCAGTCTGGAATGCTTCGTAACCATTCACGATTATTACCAGGTCTGTTATAGCAAATGTTCCTTGTAAATTATGTGTTGCATTGGGTTCATAATATTCGATAATTAAGGCATCGCCTATGGCGGGTGGTGTTGAAATATATCCACTTACAATTTCTTCTGCCTTGATGGCAAAATATTGTGTGGGATTATCTTCAGAATAAACGTATAAAATGGAATTGGGGGCAAGATTGGCATCTTCAATCACAAGAGAAAGAGTTGGTGCACCTGGAGAAGTGGCTCTAAGTATCCAGGATTTGCCACCCTCGGGCCAACGCAATAAACTTCCTGAAATATCAGGAGTAATATAGGTTGTAAGGGAAAAACCTGCCCAATCTGGCAAACCGTGTGCCGAGTTTCTGTTGGCAGCAATATCGGCTTTGGAATGTGTCAGATAAAGAGTTTCCAGCATTCCCGCATCAAGTTTTGTTGAAAGGGTGGGTGGGAAAATGGTTTCTCCGCCGGTATAAACAGGAGGGGATGCAAATACCACCATTACCTGTAGTAAAATCAATGAAAAGAAAGGACTTATTTTTTTCATAAAAAGAGTTTTGGATTTTGTAATTTGAGCGTGTAAAAGTACTGCAAAAGGATTCTTTAACAATAAAACAAGATGAAAGTTGCGCTAACCCAATTTTTTCCTAAACAAAATGCCGCTAATTTGTTTTTCTGCTTTAACAGCTTATCAAAGGTGCATGTAAAACTCATTCTCATCCTCAACTGCAATGATAAAAATTGCCCCCAAAGAATAAAATCCGTATTTTTGCAACCAAAATTTTAAATCATTGACTAAAATACTTTTATGGCAACAACTTCAGATATTAAGAACGGGCTTTGCATTGAAATGAACAATGAATTGTTCGCAGTGGTAGAATTTCTTCATGTAAAACCGGGAAAAGGCGGTGCTTTTGTTCGTACCAAGCTGAAAAATATGAGAACCGGTAAGGTTATTCCACATACATTTAACGCGGGAGTAAAAATAAATGTTCAGAGGGTGGAAAGAAGGCCGTATCAATTCCTTTACAAGGACGATATGGGATACAACTTTATGCACACCGAGACCTACGAGCAGATTCCCATTACTGAAGAGATCATCAATGCACCTGCCCTTATGAAAGAAGGACAGATTGCTGAGATTGTTTTCCATGTAGATACAGAAACTCCCCTGAGTTGTGAACTGCCTGCATTCGTAGAACTGGAGGTTACCTATGCTGAGCCCGGAGTAAGAGGCGATACTGCCACCAACACGCTAAAACCTGCAACTGTTGAAACCGGTGCCACGGTTAACGTGCCCCTTTTCATAGAACCAGGCGAAAAAATCAAGGTAGATACCCGCGACGGTTCTTATTCTGAGCGTGTTAAGTAATCATTAATCCAAACTTTTTATAATGAGATTACAACCATCTCAAACCCTGAAGCAGCTTTCGGGCATCATAGATGCTGCATATGCGGGCAGTCCTGATTTTGAAATCACCGGTATCAATGAAATCCATAAGGTAGAACCCGGTGATCTTACCTTTGTAGACCATCCCAAGTATTATGACAAGGCGCTGAAATCGAAAGCAACCACGATCATCATCAACAAGGAAGTGGACTGCCCCCCAGGAAAAGCATTGATCTTTTCTGATGATCCTTTTCGGGATTATGTTTATCTCACCAAACACTTCAGGCCTTTTGAACCCTCACAAAGCATGATTAGTTCTACTGCCATTATTGGCGAAGGTACAGTTTTGCAGCCCAATGTTTTTGTGGGAAATCATGTAATAATTGGGAAAAATTGCATCATACATCCCAACGTTAGTATTTATGATCATAGTGTTATTGGCGATGATGTAATTATCCATTCAGGAACAATCATTGGAGCTGATGCTTTTTACTTCAAACGCCGCACTGAATACTGGGATAAAATGGAATCATGTGGCAGGGTGGTCATTGAAGACCATGTAGAAATAGGCGCATCATGCACAATTGATAAGGGTGTAAGTGGTGATACCGTTATCGGCAAAGGCACCAAGCTTGACAATCTTATCCAGATTGGTCATGATACTGTTATTGGCAAAAACTGTCTCTTTGCATCGCATGTAGGTGTTGCAGGTTGTGTAATTGTGGAAGATGATGTGATTCTTTGGGGACAGGTAGGTGTGCAGAAAGATCTTACCATTGGCAAGGGGGCCGTTGTGCTTGGTCAATCGGGAATTGCCAAAAGTATTGAAGGCGGAAAAACCTATTTTGGCTCACCTGTGCAGGAAGCCAGGGAAAAAATGAAAGAACTGGCACTGGTAAAAAAACTTCCCGAAATTTTGGGAAAACTCTGAAAAAGGGCTACCTGGTCGTTGAGCAGTTCTATTAACTCACTGTAACACTTGTCGAAACGACATCTGATTACGAGCCAGTTACCCGCTTCGACAAGCTCAGCGTCCAAATAAAATCTGGCTTTTGAGACAGCCTATTATTTTTATGAATTAAATTTTAGTATTCAGCAGTTTCGGCAAACTCATCCGCATTGTATTTCGACGGACATTTGAGCAATAATTGCGAAGCCACAAAATTATCGTGATTGTAAGAACCAACCAAAACAATCTGATCAAGCTTTTCGAAATCCTGGGGTTTGCCACCAAAGTAAATTACTTTGCTTTCTTCGCCATCCCTGTCAAGCATATAGAAATTAAAAGTGAGCGTGTTTTGCTCTATCCTCTCTTCAATGGGTTTTTCAGGATTTAACTCTCCTATGATATGAAACTGCCGTCCCGGGTGTTCACGGGCTTCAGCAAAGCTGGAATAGGTATCGGCATCATAAACCGTGGTAATGATGGCCGCCATGGCAATAACAACAAAGATTAGTGCAGCTATATGAGTTTTCTTCATTTTTATTTCTGAATTAAATTAACATCTCATCCCTACTTTCCTACTTTCCTACTTTCCTACTTTCTCACTTTCCCATCCTCACTTTCTCTCTCTACCTCCATTTCAGCAATTTTCTTTTCCATCCTATCAAGTTTCCGTTCAATATAAAAGAGAAAAATGGCCAGTCCTGCAAAGATAACCGCAAGAACAATTGCCACAACATATATTTTACCATGAATTTCTGTCATAACTGATCAGCATTAAGTTGATTTATCTTTTGAGAAATTTTATCTTTTCTTTCTACCACTTTATAAATCCAGTAGGAGAATAATATCCACCCTAGTATGGCCGGGAAAAATACTTTGCGCATTATGGGATCCAGATCGCCGGTGGCCAGTGCGGGATTTCCGTCAACACCCGGATGAATAGACGAGCCTGATATGCGCGGCAATATCATGATGAAAACAAACATAATCACAAAAGCGAATATCTTATATACGGCCGCCAGCCGGGCTCTCTTTTCAGGATCATCGAGCGATGCACGAAGTATGAGATAGGCAAGATATACCATTATACCCACTGCAGCACCATTGAGTTTGGGATCGTTAACCCAGTAAGTTCCCCAGGTGTTCTGTGCCCATATCATGCCTGTAATGATACCAAGAATTCCAAATAAAAGGCCTGTCTTAACAGTTGCATAAGCCATGCGGTCATATTTCAGGTTAAAACTTCGCAAATATGCCAGACTAAAAAGGAATCCAACAAAAAGGATGAAAATCATGGAAAACCACATACCCACGTGGAAATAAATATTCCTGATGGTTTGATGAATAACAGGTAGGGCCGGAACTTCAAATAACAATCCACCCAAAATAACATAGAGCATCAAAATAAGGGTAAATATCTTCCAGGTGTAATTCCAGGTTTTAATTGGCATTTCAGATTTGTTTTTTTAGTCTTTCCAAAGATACGGAAACAAAATATTCGACAATGTTAAAGAAATCATAACCAGCAGCAGGATCACTACCAAATCCGGGGAAATGCTCCTGAGAGATGCACCTTCAATGGCCCCCAAAGATGCTCTTATGAGCAGCAAAAGCAGGGGAAGAATGAGAGGAAAGCCCAGTATTGCCATGAGAGTGAAATTATTGCGGGCCTGGCTGGCTATGGCTGAAACCATGGTAAGAATGGAAGAAAATCCGAGTACTCCGATAATTAAAACCATCCAGTAAGTCAAATTACTGCCAGCTATATTTCCCATAAACAGGTTAAACAATAAAAATCCGATCAAACCCAAAGCCACCATAACCAAGCTATTGATCAGAATTTTGGAAAAAATGATTGCGGTGGGTGAAGCTAATGTGTAAAGGTATAATTTACGACCGGAGGTTTCATCACCAAAACTTTTCAAAACCAGGTTAAGTGAAGCAAAGGCAATGATGATCCAAAACAGGGCATTCCATGTTTGTACTGACATGATTCCTGCAAAGGAAAGGTAGCAGATGAAGATGGTAGAAACCAGGTACAACATGATTCCACCCAATGCATGCTTTTGCCGCCATTCCAACAGGAACTCCTTCTGCATCAGGTATATGATCTCTTTTATCACCATAAATGTCAGCAATTCCGGCAAAGATACACCAATTTGCCAAATTTTTAACGGGCATCAAAGAAAAGAGGCTGTATCATAAGGGCTATCTGGTCGTTGAGCAGTTCGTTCAACTCACTGTAACACTTGTTGAAACGGCATCATTATATAAGGCTACTATACGCTGCGACAGGCTCAGCGTACGACTAAAACATGACTAATGAGATAGCCCTGCATTTATAAGAAATCAAAGTATAAAGAGAATCGTTGCCCGGGTGTTTTATTTCTTTACAAATTTGGACTGCCATACCTGCTGTCCGCATTTGATCATTATGATGTAAATACCAGGAGATAGGTCAGCAACGCTCATATTCAAAGTATGGCCATGAAGATCATCATACATCCTTCTTTTTACATTTTTGCCTATGATATTTAAAATATCCACTTCAATAATTGTACTCAGACATACATCTGTAAAGTCAATATAAATATTTGTGATGGCAGGGTTAGGATAAACGATTAATTCACTTTCTCCAACATTAAGATCCACATTGAGTGTACCTATCATAAACGTTTTATTAACCACACAACCTGCTTCGTCGGTAACTGTAATTGTATATGCCCCGGGTGCAAGGTCTGTATGAACAGGGGTATAATGTCCGTCATCCCACAAAAAGGTATAGTCTCCGGTACCTCCTGTTACTGTTACAATAATGCTTCCGTTTGCAGCTCCATCATCACTGTAATTTATCTCAGCACTAACAATGAGCGAATCAGCAGAATTTACGGTATAGTTGTTCTGAAAAACACAATTATGAAAATCTGTTATGGTTACTGTGTAATTGCCACCAGATGCATCCAGAAGGTTTCTGTTGGAAACTCCGTTACTCCATATATATGTAAAAGGAGCTGTGCCACCGTAAGTTTGAAGAAAAATATTGCCCAACTGGTCGTTGGCACACTCAATATGATCAATACTTACGTTTGCAAGCAGCGGCAATGGTTCAATGATCTCAAAGGATTCAATGGCTAAGCAACCTTCATCAATCACCTGAAGAGTATACAAACCAG
Source organism: Bacteroidales bacterium (assembly GCA_007129355.1). Lineage (GTDB taxonomy): Bacteria > Bacteroidota > Bacteroidia > Bacteroidales > UBA7960 > SKVR01. Next base: position 19,901 of record SKVR01000133.1, read on the forward strand.
ACGGCAGATTTGTAATTTCAGATGTAGTGCTTTCATTTTCGTCATTCCATAAAAACTCAGGATTGGTTGCACCGGAAACTGCAGCAAAAATGGCACCATCGCTTTCGCCATAGCAACTAATTTTGGTTATGGTTGCACTTATGTCAGGCGCACCTGCATCGCTTACCTCTAGTGTAAGATTTTTTTCACAGCCATCTTCACTTATAACACTTACATAATATTGACCTGCAGACAGTCCATCTACCATGAAATCAGGAGCATCACCATTGCCATTGATATTTTTAGTTACTACTCTGTTTTCATTGTTAAAAAGTTCATAAAGGTAATTTGCCTCAGGGTTTTGAGAGTAAATAATTATTGCACCGCTACTACCACCACAGTCTTCTGAATCAGTAACTCCCCAGTTTACATCTGGCATGGCGCCCACACTGTTAATAGTGAAACTTTCCTGAGTATTGCAACCCATTTTGTCGGTAACCATCAGATGATAGGTTCCGGGGGTCAGGTTCTGTATTGTTGGCTGATTAAGACTGTTTGACCACCCGTATTCAAAGGGTCCGGTTCCATTTATAACTTCAATCATAATCTCACCGTTATTGAGTCCGCAACTGGCATCTAAAGCAGTGTAATCAATCTCCAGCTCATAATTCTCTTCTTCGATAATGGCATTTCCTTCAAAGAAACAGCCGTTGGCATCTGTAACAGAAAAACTATAATTCCCGGCAGGCAAATTGTCGAGTACCTCCTGCCCGGCATCATCAAAACCATCCCAATGGTAAGTGAAGGGTGCCACTCCGGCGCCAGGTGTAAGTTCAATACTACCATTCTCATTACTGCAATAAGCTGCGTAAGAGAAAATCTGGACAGGCATTTCATCAATATTACCTACTTCGATAGTTTTTTGGGTTTCGCAACCGCTGGCATCGGTTACAATAACGGTGTATGTACCGGGAACCAGGTCTGTAGCAGTTTCGCCATTAAAACTATCGTCATGCGACCACTCATATGCAAATGGTTCCTGACCATTTAACGGTATCATAGTAATGGTGCCCTGGGTATTACAAACAGCATCAGAAACTTCATAATCCATGCTGATATCAACATCAGCAATTGTAACTGTATGTTCAGTAACGCATCCATATCCATCGGTAACTTTAACTTCATATTCGCCGGCAGCAAGGTTTTCCCTAAAAGGTGAATCATTTTCAGGATCATCTGTCCAGACAAAACTCCAGGGGCCGATACCGGTTAATGGCACAACTTCTATAAATCCGGTTTCCATTCCGCAAACTGCATCATAAACTATAAAATCGTATAAAGGATCACAATCAACAACATGATTGCCAAAATGCAGGTTAATAACCGGTGTTGCGTCTGATTCCGAAAACTGGTCATTTGTCCATACAAAACTTGCCATGGCCGGCTGTTTTACAGTATTCTGAGCCGACAAAGCCACATTTTCGCCTGCATCTGCATAAATAACTGCCACATACTCCCCGGGATTTAATTCTACAGCCGATTCAAAGGGTATCACAACATAAACAGGTGTCAGAGCGCCGCTAGGAGTAATATCGTTGGCACCTATAATATAAGGCGCATTGGTTGAAAATACTTCTGAAAGACTTCCATCAGCCCATTCAAAAATTTTGACATATACCTGGGTACCCGGCAAGGTATTTTCATGCAATACCAATGACACAGAAGTTGCCTCCATTTCACTGAAGAAGCTGAAACGGTTACCGGCAGCAAAAGCGTTACCTGGATCGGTTGGAGCAAGGTAAACCTCAGGATCATACTCATCAAGGCTTCGCGAGTAAACGGTATCCGTTACATGAAATATGGCTGTAGCCAGGTTATTCTGGGGCACCTCATCTTCCTGCTGCTGGGTAAGAACAAACTCAGCGTTATAAACACCCCTTGATGGAGCCGTAAACTCGCCTGGAATAACCATTGTGAGTTGCTGGGCTGGATCCACTACCGGTAAAGTATCGGTAGCTGAGTTGAATAATAACTGATTGACACTGGTTGAAAGCACAACATTGTTCTGAGGAAAACCACCTGCATTGCGAACCTGTGCTTCAAACTGAAAGGGCTGCTGATGACCGGCAGGTACCTGAATGTAACCGTTGTTGTAGGAAATACTTTGAATTTCCATATCATTATCCACGTAAGAAACCAGCATTACATCATCAATCATCCACCAGTAGTGTGTTGCACCGGTTTTGCGAAAACGTATCCACACCTGCTCATGGCCGGCAGCCACTTCAGAAATATTAATGACTTTATGGATGGGGTTGGGACTGGTGTTATTGGGTGCATAGCCATTGCGCACATCCCAGGTTGTCCAGTTTTCGCCATCTGTACTTACTTCGGCAACAATTTCAACCTGCCCGGGAGAGCAACAATACCTGAAATTGTGCTGAAAGCGCAATTGTACCCTTTCATAGTCGCTCAGGTCGATGGGCGGACTCTGAATCCATGCATCGGTAACAAGTCCATCAGGGTTCAGTGAAGTGGCAAGATCGGAATCCAGAATCATAAACCCGTTTTGGGCCGTTGCCGAATTCAAAGGCAACATACCAATGGAATACGGGCCCTGCGGTCCATCAAAAGTATGCTCAAATGAAACCAGACCAGAGGAATCCATATTTTCCCAATCACCGGGAAGACCACCGTTAAAGTCTTCATACCAGATGATGTCTTCGTCGCTTTTCATGTGCAATTCAGCTTTTCCCCGTTCTTCTGGTCCCGGGCTGTAAGGCTCAGGAGAATATTGTGCAAAGCCTGAATAATCGAATAAAAATATAATTAGAAAGGGTATTAATGAAAGTTGTATGAATGCCTTCATGTTTATGTTATTTAATGTTTCTGCTATTATGAATTAAATGATGAAAACTTGCAGAAAACTACCTGCAGTTAACAAGGTAAAAATACAACAGCTTTAGGATGAGATTTCTAGGTTAATCACTGAATTTTATACCCGAAAATACCGCGATTATGATAAAAAACCGGAGTGTGAATTTAAAACGATAAGGCAAAAAAAGAGGCTGTCTCAAAAGCCAGATTTTATTTGGACGCTGAGCTTTTCGAAGCGGGTATCTGACTGGTAATCAGATATTGTTTCGACAAGCTCAACGACCAGATAGCACTTTTGAGACAGCCTCTTTACTGAGTTATTTTCTGGGGTGGAAGATGGGACTCGAACCCACGACCCTCAGAACCACAATCTGATGCTCTAACCTGCTGAGCTACATCCACCGTTTGGGAGTGCAAATATAGAAA
>SKVR01000284.1 GCA_007129355.1 Bacteroidales bacterium
GGAATCGAACCAGGGACACACGGATTTTCAGTCCGTTGCTCTACCAACTGAGCTATGGTACCCCGTCGTTTTGACGTTGCAAATTTACGCAAACATTTTTAACTGACAAGTTGTTTTTATTCTTTTGCTTAAAAATTTCTTTTTAAAAGAGTGAGCACTAAACCGGGTGTTATCAATAATTTCAAACTTTTAAGTCAAAACAGATGTTTATATTACAGATAATCAGCCACATGATGTAATACAATAGATTTACCATAAAAACTGAAAATCCTTGGGAGCACATCATTTTTTATGGTAACTTCGTGCCCCCATTATCAAAAAAATACACTAATGAACCTGGTTATAGACTCCGGCAACACACTGGCTAAAGCAGCATTATTTCAGGATGATGAAATAATTGCTTCCGCCTGGTCGTCTATCGATAACTGGTCGTTTGTGTTTGAATTGATGGGTGAGAAAAAACCTGATTTTGTTATCATCTCAGATGTTTCAAAAACAGCACAGCCATTGATAAAAGAATTGGAGAAATTCGTCAAGGTAATCAATATGACTGGTTTTACACCTAATCCATTAAACGTTGTATATTCAACACCCGAAACCCTTGGCACCGATAGAATTGCGGCAGCAGTTTACGGAAACAAAATATTTCCTGAAAGTTATGTGCTGGTTATACAGGCAGGCACCTGCATAACTTATGAATTTTTAACTCCATCCAAAGAATACCTTGGTGGTGCTATTTCACCAGGTATCGATATGAGGTTTAAAGCCATGCATACTTTCACAGCTAAATTACCGTTAGTTAAAAAAAAAGAAATTGACTACCTCACCGGAAATTCAACCAAAGATTCTATTTTGTCGGGTGTAATTAACGGATGCATTGCCGAAATTGATGGGATAATCGACAAGTATCGCGAAAAATATCCGGATTTAAACATAATTGCAGGCGGTGGCGACATAATTTTTTTTGATAAAAAGCTAAAAAATAGGATATTTGCAACCGAAAATTTAGTTCTCAGGGGATTAAATGAAATTTTAAATTTTAATATTATCAATTTTGAAAAGTAGAAAAAGTTATTTATTGGCAATCACAACATTTATTGTGGTATTGTTTTTTGCATCTTTTGCAGCAGAATCTGCTTTCAGCCAGGCAAAAATCAACTCTCCTTACTCTATGTTCGGCCCCGGAGAACTTAAAGGGAATGAATATTTTCGTAACATGGGACTGGGAGGTATTGCACAAGGGTTCAGAAGCAACACTACTGTAAATTACATCAATCCTGCATCATATACTGCTTTGGACTCACTGTCTTTTGTTTTCGATGCAACTGTTTTTTCGCATCTTTACCAGCAAAAACAAGCCAACCAGGAGCAATTAACCAGTTATTCTACACTGGGAAATTTTAATTTTGCCTTCCCCTTAACCCGTTGGTGGAGCATTTCTACAGGTATTTTACCTTATTCACAGGTCGGTTACCGGATTTCTGATATCGGACAGGGAGATGGTTGGGTCAATTATCAATACGAGGGTAATGGTGGTATCAATCAGGTATATATGGGGCATGGTTTTAAAGTTTTTAATGGGCTTTCAGCAGGTATCAATCTTTCCTATTTATTTGGAAAGTCTGAAGATATCATGATAGCTTATTCAGACAGCGTCGGCTTTTTTCGTACCATCTGGTCATCTGCCGATGATATTGATGGTTTGTTATTAACATTTGGATTGCAGTATAATCTTAATTTAAGACAAAACAGCAATATTACCTTTGGGGCTACATATAGCAATCAGGCCAGCCTAAATATTTCCCGAAACCGTCATATACTAAGAGATTTACCAGGTTTTTCAAACATCCCCGACACCATAAATGTTATTTCCGGCGGAACCGGAACAATGGAAATTCCACAAAGTTTTGGAGTAGGGATGTTTGTTAAGTTGAATAACAATTGGAGCGGAGGAATCGACTACCAGGCGCAAAACTGGAGCAATTTCAGTGCTTTCGGTTCACAGCCTTCACTCAATGATGCCTGGCAGTTGAGAATGGGAATGATACATAACCCACAAATTGAAACCTATTCAACTTTCCTTAGCCGACTTGAATACCGCGCAGGTATAAGGTTCGGCCAATCCCTTATTAATTATGCCAATGAAGACTTTTCGGAACTTGGCATAAGTTTTGGAGTAGGATTACCCGTTAGAAGATCTTTGTCGGCATTAAACATTGGATTTGAATATTCAAACCGCAGTTCCGGCCGCGATGATCTGATCAGCGAAAACTTTTTCCGCCTGAATCTGGGGGTAAATATTTATGAACGCTGGTTTGTAAGAAGAAGATTTTATTAGTAATTATTTATTTGCAATTAAGCTAAAAAACCAAAGCACAAATGAAAACAAAAAAGATCATATCAGTTTTTGCGCTGATTGTGTTGTTTGCTTCAACAACTTTCGCATTTGAAAAAGCATCAGATGCATTGGATTTAGGTCACATGGATTATTTTGAGATAAGTGATGTTAATGAAATAATTGCCGGATATACCATGCAAAGTCCACCCAGGTTTGGTGAAACCCCTGAAGACAGCATCAGATGTGTAAGAAACCTATCATTATACCAGGAGTATTATAACCAGAGAAATTTTAACCTGGCCTATGAGCCCTGGAGAGAAGCTTTTCTCCTCTGTCCGCAATCAAGCCAGAACATTTTTATCAGGGGGGTAGTACTCGTGAAAATGAAATACAATGAGGAAACCGACCCTATCAAACGCGATGCATGGGTTGATACCCTCATGATGGTTCATGATAAAAGGATTGAATTTTTTGGAAGAGAAGGATTTGTTCTTGGGCGCAAAGCAGTTGACTTATACCAACTTCGTCCGAATAATATCCAGGAGATAAATGAAACTACATCGAAGTCTATTGAAATTGAGGGAAACAGCTCACAAGCCGATGTGCTGCTGATCAATATGCAAACAATCGTAAGGCTTGCCGACGCCGGTCTTAAGGATGTAGGAGATGTTCTTCTTGCCTATGATAAGATCATGGACATAATAGATTTTAATCTTGAGCACAATCCTGATGACAAAAGATTTTTTGAACCTGCGAAAGGCCAAATTGATAATATGTTTGAACCCTTTGCATCCTGCGAAAACATCATCACATTATTCAAACCACGCTTTGAAGCCAACCCGGAAGATGTTGAACTGCTGGAAAATATCACGAGTATGCTAAGCAATTCAAACTGCACCGAAGAAGCATTGTTCTACAGGGCAACCCGCAACCTTCACAGGCTGCAACCCAATGCCGAGTCTGCATTTCTCATGGGTCGTCTTGAAAACAATGCACAGCAGTATAATCAGGCCGTAGATTATTTTGAACAAGCTGCAAGTCTCTATGAAGACGACAGCGATAAATTCAGAGCTTTGATGCTGCTTGCCGATATAAACTATCGTAATCTGCGCCAGTTCAGCCAGGCCAGAAGTTATGCCCTCCAGGCATCAGCTTTTGATCCTGAAAACGGCAGACCTTACATTCTGATTGGTGAAATGTATGCCGCCAGTGCCAGTGCATGTGGAGAAACCGATCTTACAAAAACAGTAGCATACTGGGCTGCCGTTGACAAATTCATCCAGGCACGCAATGTAGATCAGGATCCAGCTGTTCAGGAAAGAGCCACCAGCCTGATTAATACCTTCACCCAATACTTCCCCGACAGAGAACTCCTGTTCTTCCACGGGCTTGATGAAGGAACCACCTACAGGGTTCAATGCTGGATAAATGAAACAACAAGGGTCAGACCAAGACCATGATCAAAATTTCATCAAATATTACCTTAAAAAACATTGCCATCCTTCTTGGGCTGGCAATGTTTTTTTCCTGTAGTCCCGACCTGGAAAAAATAGAAGCCATAACCAGAAAAGATGAGCTTCCTGTTGAACAAGCAGAAAACCTCAGGATTTTATACAGCTCTCATGCACGTATTCAAATGTTAATGGAAGCTCCCCGAATGGAACGCTATGAGGGTGAAGAACCCTACATGGAGCTTCCCGAAGGATTTGTGATGACTTTTTACGATGAACTCATGAACGAAACTTCCAGGATTTCTGCAAATTATGCCATTCAATATGAAAAAGACGACCTGATTGATGCCCGGAATGATGTGGTGGTAGAAAATATGGAAACACTGGAAAAACTTAATACCGAGCAGCTTATCTGGGACAGAAAAAATGAATTGATTTACAGCGAAAAGTTTGTGAAAGTTACTTCAGAAGAAGATGTCCTTTACGGGCAGGGGTTCGAATCGGATGAAAGGTTTACCTCATGGGTAATTAATGATATATGGGGTTCCTTCTCTGTTGACCTTGGCCCCGATGAGGAGCAGGAGGAAATACTGAACCAAACAGAATCAGAACAATAATGGATTCTACATCAGAAACTTCAGGTAAAAAGAAATTATTTCCCTTTTTGTTTTTTTCAATTAAATTTGCCGGTAATCGTATAAGCCCCTATTATTTGAAAAACAATAGGGTGTGAGAGGCGTTTGGGGGTCTTAGATTAATGGAATATAAAACAACCCGGAAATTAATATGAAGGCATTCAAAACTATCATAATGAAAACAGGAAATATCATATCAATAACCGCTGTTACCGCTCTTTTATTATGGGCATATTCTAATTCTGCAGAAACATTCGACAGCAATGATATTTTGCAGAACAATCAGTTTGAGTTGGCATACCTGAATGTTTATGATCTGGATAACCACCTGAAACAATCACCACCACCTTTTCCCTTTGGAAAAACCCCTGAGGATAGTCTGAGATGCCGTGATAAAATTTCCCTGTATTCCGAGCATTACGGACACCGGAATTTCCAGATGGCATACGAACCCTGGATGGAGGTTTTTCTGAATTGCCCGGGTGCACGACAAAATACATTTATCCGGGGACTTGTGCTTGTCAGGATGAAGTTATATGAGGAAACTGATCCCCTGAGACGCGAAGCATGGATTGATACCCTAATGATGGTTTATGACAAACGCATCAAATATTGGGGGCACACTCCACCTTCAAGAGAAGGTCTTATAACAGGCCGTAAGGCGGTAGAATTATCTCAACTAAGACCTAACAGCATTCAGGAGATTTATAATATGACCAGCAGGGCCGTTGAGCTGGAAAATAAAGAAACACAGTCAGACGTATTGCTGGTGCATATGCAAAGCCTGCTAAGACTGGTTGATGCCGGATTGAAAAGTTCAGAAGATGTTTTACTGGTCTATGATGAAATCATGGATATTATTGATCATAACCTTGAGCATAATGTTCAGGACAAAGATTATTATGAGCCCGCAAAAGCCCGTATCGATAATATGTTTGAACCTTTTGCCAGTTGCGAAAATATTGTAAGTCTTTTTACACCCCGCTTTCAGAACAATCCCGAAGATATTGACCTCCTGGAAAGAATAACGTCCATGTTGAGTAATTCAGGATGTACCGAAGAAACTTTATTTTACGATGCAACCCATAATCTGCACCGCTTAAACCCAGGTGCTGAATCCGCTTTCCTTTTGGGCCGGCTTGAGAACAATGCACAAAGGCACGAAAATGCCCTGGAGTATTTCAAACAGTCTGTAAAACTTTACGAAAGTGATCGGGATAAATTCAGGGCTTTAATGCTCATTGCTGATATATCCTTCCGCAACCTAAGCCAGTTCAGCCAAGCCAGAAATTATGCCCTTCAGGCATCATCCCTTGAACCGGAGAATGGCCGACCATATATCCTTATAGGCGAAATGTATGCTGCTACAGCCAGCGACTGCGGTGATAATGAACTTACCAAAAATGTTGCCTACTGGGCAGCTGTGGATAAATTCATACAAGCCCGTAATGTGGATCAGGAACCTGTAGTACAGGAAAGAGCTACCCAACTAATCGATACATACAGACAATACTTCCCAAATGTTGAAACTACATTTATGTATGGCCTTAGCGAAGATGATGTTTACCGGGTAGAGTGTTGGATAAACGAAGTCACAAGGGTAAGATCAAGAAGGTAGAAAAGATGATATAAAAAATCTGGTTAAAGCCAGGTTGATTGCACTAAATTTTAATTAAATTTCCTTTCCGCTTTTTGTGTTAACTTTGCATAGAAATCAACAACTTAACTGAGTGGATATCTGGAGTATTATTGTACTAAGCCTTTTATTTTCTGCCTTTTTCTCAGGCATGGAAATTGCTTACATTACAGCCAACAAACTAAAAGTTGAAGTAGATAGAAAAAGCGGCGGGTTTTCAGCACGCATTCTTTCCCGGTTTACCAATTCGGATTCAGGTTTTATTTCAACCATGTTGGTGGGAAACAATATTGCCCTTGTAATATATGGTATTGCTATCGCTGTGGTTCTGGAAAGATTTTTATTGCAAACTTTCCCTCCCGGGTTTCAGAATGATTTTACAATTCTTCTTACCCAAACAGTTATTTCTTCTTTGGTTATTTTATTTTTTGCAGAATTTATTCCAAAAACCTTATTCCGCATCAATGCCAATTCTGTACTCAAATTTTTTGCCTTTCCACTTATCATTATATATTATCTTCTTTATCCCCTTGTTTTCATTACGCTGGGAATTTCTGAGTTTATCCTGGAAAAAATCTTTAAACAAAAATTACCCGATAAACCCAAATCTTTTGATAGCGTTGATATAAACGACTTCCTGCAGGAATTTGGTGAAAGTGATATTCACGACAACCGCGAAAGTATAGAAATGCAGATTTTTAGAAATGCTATCGAGTTTCCTGAGATCAAACTCCGTGAAAGTATGATTCCCCGCACAGAGATTATTGCCCTGGATGAAAATGAAAACCTGGATACATTCCGCAAGAAATTTTCGGAAAAGGGTCTTTCTAAAATTTTAATTTACCACAAAAACATTGACAATATAGTGGGGTACGTTCATGCTTTTGATTTTTTTAAAAAACCAAAAGACATCCAAAGCATAATCCGTCCTATTTTGCTGGTGCCTGAAACCATGCACATCAATAAACTCATGCAAAGCTTTATTCAGCAAAGAAAAAGCATTGCTGTTGTAGTTGATGAATTTGGCGGTACCGCAGGTCTTATTACCATCGAAGACATCATGGAAGAAATTTTTGGTGAAATTGATGATGAATATGACACTGATGATTTTATTGAAAGAAAGATAAACGATTCCGAATATATCTTTTCTGCACGCCTTGAAATAGACTATCTGAATGAAAAATATAATCTCCGCCTTCCTGATTCGGATGAATATGAAACCCTGGGCGGGCTCATCATAAATTATCACGAGAGTATACCCTCAAAAAATCAGGAAATTATTGTTAAAAATTACAGTTTTAAGATTGTCCAGGTCAGCGATAAGCGAATTGAGCAAGTTCAGTTAAGAATTCTGGAAGATTAAAACAACCATCTGAATCCATAAAAATCATTACATTTTGTCATACTTATAAATTATTTAAACTGGCAATCAAAGGTTTTAAAATTTGTTATACATTTGCAGTTCGATTTAAAACAAGTAAAATACAGATAAAGAATCAATAAAAATTATGGCTGTTATAGGA
>SKVR01000243.1 GCA_007129355.1 Bacteroidales bacterium
CGTCATCAAATTCAATCTCGAAATCAAAGTCATCATCATACCAGAAAATAAATGGAGTTCCGTCAATGGTACCTGTAATGTAAACCGATTTGTTGTAAACTTCGGGCACGCTCTGGTCCTTACTGATATCAATATCCACTTCTATTTCTTCATATACAGCATTGGGAATAAACACATTACCCAGGTTGATGCCGGCATATGCTTCAGGCGACATCAGGTCGACCAGGAAAGGTCCGTAAATGATAATTTCATCATCATCGTAAAAGTTGTTCGGGTCATCAAAACCTTCCCAGTCATCATCCAGTTCAAATTCAATCTTATCAATGTTCATCAGAAATTTATCGATAACAAGCTGCGAGTTGCTTTGGCTTTTGAAATCATCTGTAAAGGTGCGGATAATAAGCTGAACACCGGTTTTTTCCTTATCCATAGCAGAATCATCATTACAGGAAGTGATGAAAAATACTGCCACTAAAGCGAGGGTTGCAAAGATCATTTTTTTCATAATTTCAAATTTTAGTTTAATGAATTATTTGTGATTCTGTTTTTCACAAACGATTTCCTTAGGGACGAAAATCTGATACCGGAGGTTGCAACGGGCGATGATTTTTTGCAAAAATATAAATATGAAGATGTTTGGGGGTGTTGTAAGTGGCCAATGGGAAGGGTTTGGCAATTATTATCTGCCAAAGGTGTAATAGACGTTTAGTCTGAATTCAATGCTTCGGTTGTAGGTATTGCCGAAGTTTATGGGTAGGTTGGTGCCGCCCTGGTAAATATCTGTTAAGCCCCATTTTACGTGTATACCGGGTGAAAAAACAATTCTTTGTACCGGTTGCCATTGCACATACTGACCCAGCACAATGCCATAATCAAAACCTGAATAAAGGGTTTTTACATCAAACCGGTTATCTTCAATGATTTCGGTGGCGGAATTCATTACAGAAGTATAAAAGCCCAGCATGCTTTTTAATCTGACTGAGCCATGGTTTTCAAATATACGGTTACCGGTTGTATGACTGGCCATAATTTCCCATTGCAGATAGTTGAGTGAGATACTTCTGTGGGTATATTTGCCATGAATGTACTGCCGGTAGGTTTGTCCGGTAGCTGATGAGAGAAACAGTCCGGTTTCCAGTCCCCAGCGCCGGTTGTGCTGGTAATTCAGGTTGATGCCGATATCGGGATAAAACTTCAGATCGGTGCGGTTATGGTTCAGTCGGTCAAATCCTTCGAAAGTCTCATTATTGATAAGCCATGTGTTTTTTATGGCGGTTGTAATACCCAGGGAAAAAGAGCCGGGCGGGGTATTGTTATTTATGAAGGGATAGGTTACGATACCATCTGATAAATTCAGGTCATCCAAATCAATTTGTATGGGTATTTTCCATACAGGTTGAAGCGCGGAATAGGCATCACCGAACATACCGGTTTGAACAGGTTGGGGGAGAAGTATTTCTGGTATGTTTGCCAGAGCCGGTGCAAAATGATCTTCGGCAGAAGAAATCTGTTGCGGTGTGATGAGATCTTCTGTTTCTGTTATGGGTAGTATATCTTCAGATTCTGATATTGCAGCCCCCGGTAATTCTGCCAGTTCTGTTGCCCGGCTGAGGGATTCGCCGGTAAATGTTTGCTGGTCTTCTGCCGGTGCGGTTGATTCTGTATCAGAAAGCGGTGGGGTGGTAATCCGGGTTTCTTCCGCCAGGCGGGGTTCTGATTCACCGGGGTTAAGCAACCATATACTCAGCACGCCAAAGCTTATGATGGCAGCAACGGCAGCAGCACGCAGTCCGAAGTACCAGAAACCTTTCTTTCGGGTATCTTTTTCCAGTGTGGCTGCAATGCTATCCCAGGCTTCTTCTACCACGAGCTTTCTGGAAATATCAGTCCATAGCCCTTCCGGGGCAGATGCTTTTTTTTCAGCCATTTGCCTGCGATAGAGTTCTATGAGTTCTTTTTCCGTCATGTCGTTGTTTAATTAAGATGCTTCAAGCCATTGCTGTAAAAGTAACTTTGCCCTGCTGTACATCGATTTGGAAGTGCCTTCGGCGATATTGAGCTGCAGCGCAATCTCCTTGTGCGAGTATCCTTCCAGTGCAAAAAGATTAAAAATGAGCCGGGCCCTGTCAGGCAACCGTTCTACCAGGCTCAGTATTTCATTAACGTTTTCATTACTTTGGGTAACATCATAACCCTGACCCTCATCCCCAATCTTTTCTATATCAACAAAGTCATCTTTTTTCTTTTTTTTCCTGTAATGGTCTATGGCCGTATTTACTATGATCCTTCGTATCCATCCTTTCAGTGAGCCCTGGTTTCCGTATTGATCCAGGCTTCTGAAAACTTTGATAAATCCGTTTTGCAAAATATCTTTGGCTTCATCAAGGTCCGATTCGTATGCCAGGCAAACCACAAACATATCATCAGCAAATTTACGGTAGAGTTGTTCCTGGGCTTTCCTGTCATTATTGAGGCAGCCCCGGATCAATTCCTGCTCCGAAAGATCAAAATACTTTGTCATGAACCTACTGTTCCTCAATAATAGCTTTTACGGTATTCTTCAACCTGAATAATATTCTTTCATACAGATCTTCATTTTCATCGGAAGATATTTCTATAAAATATATATCATCTTCTTCGTCGGTTTCGGCATTCTCAAGCAAAGACCTTTCAATGTTTCCAATGGCTACGTATGGATTTATCTCAAGCCTTATATTGTAAGTATTACCCGATAAGATCGATAACTGGTTATTGCCACCTGTATCGTATGTTTCCATCAAAAGTTTTTCTGTGGGATCGATGGCAATAAAGAGCAATATTTCGCTGCCGTTGAGCCTTGTATATTTTCCTTCAATGATAATTCCGAAGTCATCAACATCAATATATTCATCCAGCTCTTCATCAAAATAATCTTCAAAATAATCATCATCTATCTCCCTGGTTTGTATTTCCCAGCGCATTTGGTTATAAACACCCTGGGGGATATCAAAAGCATCGATTGTTGGTGCCTGCTCATTTCTTCTTATGGCATAAATACCAAAGGGTACATTGGGTTCAGAGTTGAAGAAAATATCACTTCCCTCTTCCCGTATGCCGTAAAATTTGGTCTGCTTTACAGCAATAGTGATATTATGAAAATCAACGTAACTGATCCCGGGTGTGTTTGTGCCCATTTCCAGGTGAAGATTCACATTTACGGGTGCGCTGAGCTCATCGTCGGCCATACACCCGTTGAGAAGCAGCAATAACAGTAACCAGCCAGTTAAACCAAAAGTATATTTGTGCATAAGCTATTTATTTCCGGATTAACAAAGTTATAAAACAAACCATTTCATAACTAAACAATTATGGGACGTAAAGTTGATAAAAAAAGTTGTAAGGGCTGGAAAAATTTTATTTTAATCTTAACCTTAACCTTAATTACCATCCCGGCTTAACCACATCCATCGGCTGGTGTTTATGCATCCGAATTGCATAATTTAAATAAAAAGGCTTTTTTGTTAGATAAAAAGTTTTATATTTGATGCAGGAAAACAAAAATGTACCACACGGGTTTGCAGTTTAATTCTCATACTGCTTAGTGACTTCTCAAATCAACACCCAACACTTTACGCTGCAACCTGGTTTTTAAATCAGTAAATGAGTTTGTTGCTTATACAAAGGAAAACATATCTGCCCAACAGAAAAAAAAACGCAGTATAAACCCTGGGAAACCGGACAACAAAGGAGGTTGCTATGAAACGTATTTACTTTCTTCTGATTTTCTTTTTACCAGCTTATTTCATTTATGCCCAAACTGCTGTAATGCCATCAGAGGGCGATGGTTCTGATGAGTCTCCCTACGAAATATCTTCGCTGGAAAATCTTTACTGGATGGCCGAAGATCCATCCCGGTGGGAATACCATTATGTGCAGGTTGCGGATATTGATGCTACTCCAACTGCTGAATGGTTCGACGGACAGGGATGGTTACCCGCAGGAGATAGCGATACCCGTTTTACCGGTTCTTTTAACGGGCAGAATTACACTATTAATGGATTGTATATTAACCGGCCCGATACTGACTATGTGGGTTTGTTCGGGTATGCAAAAAGTGCAGAATTACAAAATGTAAGGCTTACAAATGTTGAAATCTATGGAAGCAGCCTGTTGGGTGGACTTGTGGGAGTTTTGGGAAGCATGGTTGGCGAAAATTCAGGTAGCATTGTAAATTGCCATGTTTCGGGAAGCATAACAGGAAATGATTTGCTGGGCGGACTGGCGGGCGAAAGCTATGATCCTGTTACCGATTCATCTGCCGACATTGTAATCACAGGTAATGGATTGTGGATAGGAGGGCTGATGGGTCGGGCCAGTGATAATGTTCTCAGATCTTCTGCATCCGGCAGCATAACAGCAAATTCTTCTTCATGGTACTTGGGTGGATTAATGGGTGAAACCCTTGATATCATCATTCAGGATAGTTCAGCAGGTGTAGATGTTTTCGGCGGAGCATACTTAGGCGGATTGATTGGTGCAGGTGGCGGAACAATGATTAATTGTCATGCAACAGGCAATGTTACAGGAACAGTAAATTATAGTTGGAATGTAGGGGGACTTATCGGTCAGAACTTCGCCCATGTCATTAGCAGTTCGGCTTCCGGAGATGTGTCGGGTGATGGGTATACTGGTGGACTGGCCGGCAGAAACGACGCATTCATTGAAAAATCTTTTGCCACGGGAGATGTACAAGGAGTATGGCAATACAGCCATGGAACCGGTGGTTTGGTAGGATATAACCATGCCCAGGGCGAGATTGAAAATTCTTTTGCAAGGGGTAATGTTACAGGTCAGGAAGATGTTGGTGGATTTGTTGGTGAAAATGTCGGGATAATAGGGTACTCTTATTCCACAGGTTTTGTGATTGGAACAGAAAATTATGGCGGTTTTTGCGGTAATAATAATGGAAGTATCAGTTCTTCCTATTGGGATACGGAAACATCAGGTCAGGAAGCAAGCGATGGTGCCTCAGGCAGAACCACAGATGAAATGACCTACCCCTATCATGAAACAACTTTTGGGGATTGGGATTTTGAAAATATCTGGCTGGACGATGAAGATTATGAAATCAATGAAGGTTACCCATTCCTTCCCGTACAAACAGAAACTGAGTATTTTGAGCTGATACTGGAAGTGTCACCCCAGGGGTCCGGAACAGTTACCGGTGCAGGAAGTTATGAAGCCGGTCACCAGGTGAATATTTCAGCAACTCCTGCGGATAACTATATTTTTCTCGGTTGGACAGGCGATACGGATCATCTGGATGATGAAGACCATCCTCAAACTTTTGTTATCATGCCTGCTTTTGATATTACCATCAGGGCAGATTTTGAACTTATAAGTGCTGTTGAATATGCCGAAGATTTCATTCTGAGGGTTTATCCCAATCCGGCATATGGTCATGTACACATAAGCTTTTTCAACCCTAAAGCGGCAGAAACCAGGGTTGCCCTTTACAGCATTACCGGTCAGTTGCACGAAGAGCGTTTTTATTCAGCTAAAGGCCAAATTACAGATAAAATTGAAGTTCAGGGTTTGCATCCCGGCATTTACCTGCTGGGCATATACAGCAATGGTAATATGAAAGTTCAGAAACTGGTGGTTGGGAAGGAGTGATGGTTGGGAATGGGAAAGTGAGGAAGTAAGAAAGTGAGAAAATAAGGAAACCGGAAACCGCAAGGGGCGCAATACGCAGAACGCAGAACATTTCTTACTACCGTTGTTCTTTTCGGTTCAATTTTTCAACCCGCAGATAACCCGGGTGGTCATTTACGGGTTGTATGCTTTACCAAACCAAAACAGGAGGGTTGTATATGAAAAAACCGGTACTTTTTTTACTCCTGGCTTTTTTGTTTTTTTCCCTTTCGGGGGAACCCCGGCTGACTTGAAAAGAGCTTCAATTGTTGCAACAAACTGGCTGAGCCATCAGCCTGCCCGCAAGGGGCAATATCCCAATGTGCAATTATGCTGACTCCCCGGGGTAAATTCTTAAAAACATTTGAGTTGGTTTAACTTCCGTCTGGGCATATCTACAGAAATCGTTTCTACTGCCTTTTCAGAACCATATTTATACACGCCCCAGATAATACTATCGGGGCGTGTATTCATTGGCATGTATGTTCGATGAAAAACTGTATTAGAAATTTGGTTCCCATCCTTTTTCATACTCACGTTTCCATAATCCCATGGCCTTTTCGCTGTTGGTGATGCGTCCGTTTCTAGTATCACATTTCAGCATTTGGTCGCCAACCCGGGATGAAATATTTGCCAAATGGCAAAGCAATGTACTGGCAACTCCTTCTTCGATGGGAGAGCGCAATTCTTCTTTACCGCGAATGGCTTCGAAGAAATTACGGACATGTCTGGAAGTCATATTGCCACCGCCTCCCAGCTGCGTACCACCTTCACCATCTTCTGATTCGGATGATTGAACAAGGTCGCCGCGCCGGTCATAAAGCTTGAAACCATCCCGGTCCATCCATACAGAACCTTCGGTACCGTATATGATTGTACCGCGTCCTGCCCCATAGGTTCTATGACCGTTTCGGCTTTTGCCATCCCATTTAATGACTTTATTGCCTGGAAATTTAAAGGTTGCATCCATGGAATCATACATGGTCCAGCCATCGTCCGGGAAGTGGTATTTGCCAGAATTAGCAAGTACCTGCTCAGGATATTTCACCTGAAGTGCCCATCTGGCCACGTCCAGTTCATGAAGCGCGTTATTGCCTGCTTCAGCAGTTCCATAATCCCAGCCGTACCAGTGCCAGTTATAGTCCCATGTATTGTGCTCATAAGCCTTGCGTGGAGCAGGGCCCTGCCACAGGTCCCAGTTCAGTCCGTCCGGAATGGCTGCTTTTTCGGGATTAATGACCCGTCCGCGGCTGGCAGTATAGAATGCCGTTGCCGTATAAGGGGTACCTATAACGCCATTGTGTATTTGGTTGATTATATCCATGGATTCCAATGAGGAACGTTGCTGGTTCCCCAATTGGATCACTTTTCCGTATTTTTCACGTGACTTTAAGAGCATTTCTCCTTCATAAGGGTTGTGGCTACCCGGTTTTTCAAGATAAACGTGTTTACCGGCTGCATTGGCCATCCAGGTACCTGGAGCATGCCAGTGGTCGGGGGTGGCATTAATAATGGCATCCACCCTGGGGTCTTCAATTACTTTAAAAAAGTTTTCTTCCAGTTTTATCGAATAATCGATATTATTGTTTGGATGCATAAAGCGTTCTTTTGCATTCTCCATTTGGCTTTGCATTACATCGCAAAGGTAAAGCAGTTTAACATTGCTTTTGGGATCAGCAATGGGGCCAATATATGCTCCCACGCGACGCCCGAGACCAACAATGGCCAAATTGATACGATCGTTGGCACCCATGATGCTGCCGTAGCTTTTGGCGCTCATGCCCATAGGCATCATTAATCCGGCCGCTCCGATGGCTGTGGTCTTAAGAAAATCGCGTCTTGATTTTTTGTTCTTTTCCATAGTCGTTTTTTTTATAATTC
>SKVR01000258.1 GCA_007129355.1 Bacteroidales bacterium
ATGTTTCTATTGCATATCCCGGATTTAGTTGGCGTAACTTGTTCATCCATGAAAAAGGTGTTGCCCGCTATGCTACCTATGGAGCAATCCCGCGTCTTGGCGGCAGGTTTTACTGGGATCAGTTGGTGACTCATATCAATGCAGGAGCCGAAATGATTTATTTAGCCATGTTTGACGAGATTGACGAGGGGACAGCCATTATGAAAGTCTCAGATAATCCTCCAACTAACGAAAATGCTCAGTTTGTTGATAACGATGGAATGCCTTCCGATCATTACCTCTGGTTAAGCGGCTTAGCGGCTAAGATGCTCAGAAAAGAGATACCGTTAGAATTTGTAATGCCTGTAAGAGAATAATATATTTCTTAGCAGTAAATAATAATTGTAAATAAAATCATTAAACTTTAAACTTTAAATTTTAATTCAAATAATTATGTCAAAAAACAAGAGTTTTCCGATTTTTCTGGCTTTTCTGGCCATGGGTTTTGGTGATGCGGTAGGACCTTTCGTTGGTCTGGCCAAGCAACAGTTTGATTTAACCAACTTTGAAGCGCAAATCATCGCATTCATGGGGTTCATTATGTTTGGGGTGCTCTCTGTTCCCATAGGATTGTTTCAGGACAGAAAAGGTAAAAAGATCGTACTTATGATGGGCCTTGCCATCGCCCTGGCCGGTCTGGTGATTCCATTGTTTGGCTTGTCCAGCTACGGCTTGTTTTTGTTAACCATCTTTTTGCTGGGGGCGGGTGCAAGTATACTGCAGGTAGCTGGTAATCCCATCATGCGCGACGTGTCCCCTCCCGGAAAATATGCACGCAACCTGACCATCGGTCAGTTTATCAAAGCCATTGGCTCTATATCCGGTTCTCTTATCCCTTTTGCTGCCGCAAAATGGCTTGGGATGGATTGGATGCTCCTCTTCCCGATATACTCCTCGTTTCTGCTCATTACCTTGGTAATTATCGGATTCACCCGCATTGAAGAGCGGGATATGGATTATAAAAGTACGGCAAACCTGAAATCCTGCTTTTCTTTGTTGAAACATCCTTTCATCGCTATGATGGTGCTGGGAATATTCCTTTACGTAGGGGCCGAAGTATCTGTTAGTTCAGGTGTTCCCATCCTGCTAAGCAATAAGTTCGGCATTGACCTGGCAACCTTTGGACTCCTTGGCAATGCGTTTTTCTTTATTGCCATTATCGCTGGTCGTTTTGGAGGTTCCATCGTACTGAACTGGATGGATGCCCGAAAATTCTTTTTGCTGACCGCCTTTTTATCCATTGCCGGATTGTTACTGATGTTTACCAACATCCAGGCGATCGTCATTGCAGGCATCTTTATTGCGGGTCTTGGCTTTGCTAATGTATTTCCGCTGGTCTTCTCTATCACTATCGATTCCATGCCCGAAAGAAGCAATGAAATTTCAGGCCTGATGGTAACAGCAATCGTTGGAGGTGCCATACTACCCCCCATCATGGGACTTGTAGCCGACTTTACCAGCGTTTCTTTTGGCTTTGTTGTACCTTTGGCTGCGGTGGTTTATGTATGTTACCTGGCTATTTACGTTGCAAATTTTAAACCTGCCAAATCATGACAAATGCTAACGAACACCCTATAGTATTGACCCTGGATGCAGGGGGAACCAACTTTGTCTTTTCTGCCATCAAAGCAGGAGAGGAGATTGTAAAACCAGTTCAACTGCCATCCCATGGCAGTGAGCTGGAATTATGCCTGAAAAACATCATCAAGGGCTTTGAACAGGTAAAAGACCAGCTGGCTGAAAAACCACAAGCTATCAGTTTTGCCTTCCCCGGGCCTGCAGATTATGTGAACGGTATCATTGGTGATCTGGGCAACCTGCCGGGTTTCCGCGGTGGCGTTGCACTAGGGCCTATGCTCGAAGATCATTTCCAGCTTCCTGTATTTATCAATAATGATGGAGACCTGTTTGCCTACGGAGAAGCTTTATTTGGATTGCTGCCTGAGATAAATAAACAGTTTCGGGATGCCGGCCTGGAAAAACAATATAACAATCTTATCGGTGTGACCCTGGGAACAGGATTTGGAGGCGGAGTGGTAAAAAACAATGAGCTCTTTTGGGGTGATAACGGAGCTGCTGGTGAGATATGGTTGCTAAGAAACGCATTCGCCACAGATGCTTTTGCAGAAGAAAGTATCAGCGCCAGGGCCATTACCAGGGAATATTTTGGAGAAAGCGGTAAAGACCCTGTAGACATGACCCCCTATGATGTTTACCAGATTGCATTGGGCGACAAACCAGGCGATAAGCATGCAGCCCTGGCATCTTTTAAAAAGTTTGGTTATGCACTGGGCGTATGTCTTGCGGATATAATAACCATTGTTGATGGACTGGTAGTTGTAGGTGGAGGGCTTTCACAGGCCTGGCAACTATTCGCACCAGAGATGCTGAGTTATTTAAACGGCAGTATTTCTGATCTGAAAGGCAACAAAATGTCGCGTCTGGTGATGAATGTCTGGGATCTGGAGAATAAATCCACCATGGATTCTTTCATTCATGGACAGAACAAACAGGTAAAGGTCCCTTTTTCTGGCAAACAGCTAAACTACGACCCGCTAAAAAGAACAGGTGTGGGTTTGTCGAGACTCGGAGCCAGTAAAGCCATTGCCCTGGGTGCTTATGGATTTGCCTTAAACGCTTTAAATTACAATTATTGATTCCCCATTGTGAGCAATAAAATACCTCCCCTTGCCCCTCTCGCTTTCGACGCGAAATGGTATAAAGGGGGGGTATTTTTATGCGCTCTGGCATTTCCTGTTTTGTGCAATGGGTCACCCAGTTTTTTAAACTTTAAGGCTTAGGAGTAATTTTTGTTTCTCTGTTGGTTTAAGAATCTTTGTTTTAAGTTGTCTGGACTTAGGCAGAACATATTTTAACTGCCTTATTTCCTTAATTTCTTCTATAGCCTTCTCTGCTGAAATACCAATCTTATATTGTCTCAACAAACGTTCTAACTCCTTGTACAAGGTATAAGCTGCGAAGCATATGCAAATGTGAGCCTCAATTCTGTTTTTAAGTCTGTGATAAACCGGTCGTATCCTTAAATCTGTTTTAGAGATTCGAAAGGCTTTTTCTACCTGCCAAAGCTGACTATAATTTTCAATTACCTTGTCTCGGGCTAGTTTTGTGTTAGTAACAAATCCTTTCAACCCATCCCATTTCGCATCTGCCTCATATTTATCATAATCAATACTAATATTAGCTTCACCTGTGATTTTCAGATATTTATTATAGCCCCGATTGTTGATATGCTCTTTTGATAGCTTGCCGCTTTGAACCTTTTTTTCAAGCCTTTTCAAGCCTTTTTGACGGTTCTTTTTGTCGTTGTGAGCTCTTTTATGTGAGTAACTCACAACCAACCTTCCCTTGTTTGTTTTCAGTTCCACAGGTTTGCCCTGTTCAATTTTTAGTACTGCTATCTTTGTTTTTACTTCATTTGTCTCGTTCTTGATTCTTCCTCCTGGAATATACTCGTACTTATTGCTGAGCAATGCATTAATGTTTTTTTGAGAAAGTAAGGCTGCATCAGCAACTATAATTGGTTTGCCAATTTTAAACTTCTCCTGGAAAGACTCAAGTACAGGAATTAATGTTTTTGTTTCAGAAGTGTTGCCTTCAAAAATTTCATATCCTATCGGATAGCCATACTCGAAATTCTCAACTACTAAATCATCAGGCTCCGTAAACAAAAAAGATGCTCCGCTAAGTCGCTCCATTTCTGTCTTTGCAAGCATAACAAGGAGCTCTTCTTCTCGATAGGTTTTAGCACAACCTACCGCCTTTAGAAGTTCATTTTTCCTTCCAATCTTGGTTAGAATCTGAATACTTACACTCCCGCTCTTATTCCTTTTTTTGCGTATAAACATGATGCAAAAATAAGGCGGGTCACCCAAAATCGCGAAAAAATATTCATAAAATACTGATTTTCAATACTGAATTTTTGGGGCGTCGACGTCGCGCACAAAACAGGCCTTAACACTTAACTTTTCAACATCTCCACTTCAATCCTCAATAATTTTCCCGAAATTCCACTTTTGGTTTTATTTTTGCCATGCTTGTAAATACATCAATACTGTAAGTTATGAAACCGAAACTTTACCTTCCGCTTTTTGTAGTCTTTTTTCAGATAATCGTTGCTGCCGGGGCGCAGACTCCGGTGCTGTTCAGTTCGAGTGAGCAGCAAAGTTTTGTGGTGCATCTCCAGCCGGGTAACGATCCGGCCCATCAGGCATCCAATACCATTATCCGCGAGCTGGCACGCATCAGCAACAAACGACCCGACCGTACCGAGTATTCCTTCGCCTTCGATGTGGATGTACAGCTTACAAGACGAGGCAGCAGGCTGGTAACGCGCGTGGATATGGATAATTTCCGGTTCAGAGGTGATTTCCGCTATATGGGTTTTGATATGTCGGATGTGTTGCTGCCTTACGTGGATTTCAAACTGGAACTCCGCCAGAGGGGAATGCTCGTTACCACTTTTGAACAAAAGGCAAAAGCCCTGGAGAAGAAAAACAACCGCTTCAGCTTCGAATTTGTGGATTCGCTCCCCAGCGACAACCATCTGAGAATGGCCTTCAGCGAACTCAATCTAAATATTACCCATATCAACCGCAGGGGTTTTGATGCCAAAATAGCACTCATCAGCGATTATTTCAATACCGATGCCCTGCTGCAGGATTTGTATGCCCGGTTACAATCCATCGATGTCTATCAGCTGGATTATATCAACGTTAACCGACAGCAACTTCGCGATGTTCAGATGGGCCTTAACCGGTTCCACTCGCGCGATTTTTTCGGTCATCTGCAATTGCTGGATTATGACCCCATTGCCATGGTTCCTAAAATGAACAACATCATGGCATTGCACCAGGATGTTACTCAGGAGCTGAACTGGGTAACTGAAAACCTTTTTTTGCTTTACTATGAGAGAGGTCTGGAGCAGATACCCGCAGCTCCGTATGCTGCCATAAACAGTTTTCAGGAATCGCTGCGTATCATGCCGGAGTTTGCACCTTCCATATTGGAGCTGGCTAAACTATTATTTTATACTGAGTTTGAATATCACAGTTCCATGAATCTGGTAAAGCAAACCTTACAACTTCGCAACATTGACCCACAAACCCGGCAGGGGCTGCAGGAGTTTTCGCAACTTCTATCTGTTGAAATACAGGAACTTGCAAACGATTATGAAAATGCAGATGATTTTATGTCGGCCCTCGAAACCTGGTCGCTGCTACTGGATTTCTGTTCATCGATGCGAATTGCAAACTGCAGTAACCTTGCGGAAGAAGGCATTTCGCGTGCACACAGAGGTTTTTACAAAGATTTCATCCGTAAGGCAACCCAAATGCTTTCCCGGGGGGAGTTGCAGCAGGCCGAAAGAGAGATACAGCGAGCCATAGGTTACCAGAGGCATTACGCTCAGCATATTCGTTATGCACACGAGGCAGATGCTATTTTGCAGCAAATCAAAATAAGACAACACCGGCAACTGATAGAGGAGGGTGAGGCACACCTGGAACGGCAAAGCTTGGGAATGGCACTGAAATCCTTTGAAGATGCCCTTGTCATTGAAAGGGATTATCCGGTATTTCGCGAAAGGGAATTACCCGATCTGATCAAACAATCCAAACGCCCCCTGCTTATGGCCGAACTTGACAGGCTCAATGGAGCCCTGCAACGCAATGAACTGCAGCAGGCCCGCAGTATTATGAATACAGTTGATGACGATATTCGTGCATATGATTTCAGGGCCGACCAGGAGATAGTATCGCTCATGGAAGAATACCGCGAACAACTGCAGGGGCAGCATTGTGCCAATATTCAGGCGCAGATGGATGCAATTATGCGCAGGGTCGATCAGCACATTATGGAAGGTAAGTTCCTGGCTGCCGATGAGCGTTTTGAAGAGATCATCCGTCTCAGTAATGAGAACAGAGATTGCGGATTGAGTTTGATTTCCATGGAGCGCCGCAGGGCCGAAGTATTGCCGGCCATTACCTACAAGCAAAGATTTACAGCTGTGGATGATCATATTCGGGCAAGACGCTTTGCAGAGGCTGTTGATCATTACAATGATGCGGGAAGGTATTTTGAACACAACGGAGTTCAGAAGTTTCGTTTGGAACACAAGCCACTTGAAGAATTCAGCAAGGCATATCATCCTGATTTTGTGCTTCATGTGGCCAATATGTTTGCCAATATGGGCGAAGCTCATACTTCTCTCTATCTGATTTATCATCTTGAATCTATGGGCTTTGCTCCGCGTCAGATGCGCAATGCACAGGAAGTAACCGGACGTGCACTGGCCCGTGCCGATGCAGCCGAAAATCCCGACTGGAAACCCCGCCAGAAAGTAAGGGAATACACCCACCGAAACCGATCGTTAAGGTTTATGAGGCGGGCTTATGTAAAGCAGTTCAGAAGGACAAGGTAGGGAGACCGGAGGACAGTTCTATAACCATATAATGCAAATAAGCAATTTAGAAAGTAGGAAAGTAAGAAAATGAGAAATTAAGAAATTAAGAAAACTTAGTTGCTGCTGCCGTTGTGTGAAGCTTCCGGAAAAACACACCGTGATTTTGAAAACTGCGTCTCTGCGTCTTTGCGAGAGAAAAAACATTCGTGCGTTGACTTCGTCGAGCTCAGCTTTGCTTCGGTTGTGGCTTTCAAAATTATCCGTGCATCCGTGGCAATTAACCATATAAGACATATAACCTTAACCTTAACACCCCATCCCTTTTTTACATCTTTACATTCCTTTTTTGCAGGTAAAAACTTCATTTTATTGCTGAAATTTGTGATGAAATAAATCAAATGTTCATTAAATATTAAAATTATGAAGACGAATAACAAAAATTTGATGTTTATGCCTTTTTGGGTAATTATATCTGTTTTCATCATCGCAGCATGTTCCACCGAAAAGATGGATGATTTGGAAGCAAATGTTCAGTTAAAGAGAGAAACCAGGGAACTTAATGATGAGTTTGACCTGAAACGGGGCCATGCAGCACAAAATCAGCTCCTGGCCCAAGTAAGAAGGGCAACTGCAAAATACCAGCGGGTTGAAGTGGCTATCGCAGATGGTTACTCAGAAGCTTCCCACTGTGTGTATAATGAAGGATTGGAAGCGGGCATGGGTTATCATTTCGTTAATTTTGACCTGTTGGGTCCCATTTCCGACCCATTACGGCCTGAAGCGCTGCTCTACGAAAAAGATAAAAATGGCAAATTTAAACTCGTCGGTGTTGAATATATCGTCATAGATGTGGGACAGGGGCTTCCCCATTTCGGCAATCATCCGTTTGATGTTGATGGAACACCGATTCCGGACCCTCATTATAGTCTCCACGTATGGGTTTGGAAGAACAATCCCCTGGGAATGTACTTCCCGTTCAACCCCAATGTCAGTTGCGAATACGCTGGCCATGGAGATATGGACTGATATTTCAGGAA
>SKVR01000229.1 GCA_007129355.1 Bacteroidales bacterium
CATTATTTCCGGCCATCTTTGCCAGGGAATTTTCCAGTTCAGGATTTCTTTCCGATGAAAAACCACAAACTACAAGTCTTTTGGAAAACGAGTTCCATTTTTGTTTTATCTCTTGCCATTGTTCGTCTTTCAATTCAGAATTACCGGTTAGAACTGTAATTGTTTCAGGAACATCCGAAATCTCCGGGAGTGCTTCATACAAAGGCTCACGAAGTGGAACGTTGATATGAACCGGCCCCTGGCTGCCGGTCATGCTGATGCCTATGGCTTCGTTAATAATTCTTCTGAAATACCAAAGATCTTCTTCTTTTCCAGTTTCTACAGGCGTTATAAAAGTTTTTTTCACCACATTTGGGAAAAAATTATTTTGCCTTATGGTTTGTCCGTCATTCTGGTCAATCCATTCGGGTGGCCGGTCAGCGGATATAACGAGCAAAGGGATTTTCAGGTAGAAAGCCTCGGTAAGTGCAGGAGCGTAGTTAGCCATTGCGGTTCCTGAAGTACAAATCAATGCAACCGGCTTTTTTATTTGCTGAGCCATGCCCAGAGCATAATAACCGGCGCTTCTTTCATCTGTTATGCTGACACAGTTGATTCCGGGGTGAGAAACAAATGCAAGAATCAGAGGTGCATTACGGGAGCCTGGTGAGATAACTGCATGCCTGATTCCGTGTGCTTCGCAAATATATGGTATTTCGCTTACTCCCTGTCGCTTTGAAGGCATGCTTATTCCCTGTTTAATGATTGCACTATGTTTTGCAAGGTGTTTTTCTTATTTTGGGTTTCATCCCATTCCTTGTAAGGGTCGGAACCGGAGGTAATGCCAGCGCCCAGATAATAGTAAAACTGATTATCATCAACTTTCATACTTCTGAGGTTTACATAAAGACGCCATTTGTTTTCAAAATTTACCGGGCCTAAAAATCCGGTGTAATATTCGCGTTTATGTTTTTCAATTCGCTTGATTACATCCAGTGCCATTTCTTTTGGCAAACCGCACACAGACGGGGTAGGATGGAGTTTTTTAACAAAAGGAAGCGGGTTTCCGTTCAGCTCCTTGCTTTCAAATCCGAAACTGGTTTTCAGATGTTCAACATTGCCTGCCCTGTGTGACACCGGACCTTCTTTTGAATATTTTTTCACGCCTGATTTTTTCAGGATATTATCGATATATTCGGTTACGATCTCCTGTTCGCGCAATTCTTTTTCGCCCCAGGGTTTGTTGGCTTCGTCTGATTCGAATACACGCGTTCCGGCCAGTGAAACTGTGGTAATCTCCTGTTCTTTCATGATCATAAGAGGTTCAGGACTTGCACCAAACCACAAACCGGCATCAGCAATGTATATCATAAAGACGAATACTTCAGGATAAGCTTTCTGAAGTTTTTCGAATAGTAAGGTCGGATTAAAATCATCAGGTTTTTTTTCAACACTTATTCGCGACAATACTACTTTGTCAAGCACACTTTCTCCAATCATTTTTCGCAATTCATCAACCTGTTGCATGTACTCTTTCATGTTAATTTCATGAGGTTCAGGAAAGTGTGGATGATGAGAATTCATTTCCTGTAATGGATTCTCAGTAAACAAGGAGTCAAAACGAAAATCAATATCATCAAATTTATCTCCTCTCATAACAACATCAGGCTGAATAAGTCTTATGGGGTTTTCGGAACCAAGATCGA
The DNA here is from genome assembly GCA_007129355.1 of Bacteroidales bacterium. GTDB lineage: Bacteria > Bacteroidota > Bacteroidia > Bacteroidales > UBA7960 > SKVR01. Next base: position 1,686 of record SKVR01000229.1, read on the forward strand.
AGGGAGCAAACACAAAACCAGATTTTCCTTCAAGTGATGAAATGTCTGAAATCAATGCCGGTTGGTTTTTCCATTGAATTATGGTTATTACCTCGGGTTCATCCGGCAATTTATAGGATGCAAAGGCTATCTGATTATCCAGTGCAAGCCGGTGGACTTTTTCTATCATATTTTTATCTGTAATGATTGTCTCCATCCGGCTTAACTTTTTTCAACAAGCATGTTTGTTAATCTGCAAACTGATATTTTCCGGCCATCTTCTGCGGTGATGATTATGTCCCAGACATGTGTACGGGTACCTTTGTGGAGCAGTTTTGCATGCGCATATACATAACCTTCGGAAGTGGTTCCCACATGGTTGGCATTCATCTGCATACCAACTACATTATATATTTTTTTGTCAACCATAGCATATGAACCGGCACTGCCCAAGGTTTCTGCAAGGGCAAGCCCGGCGCCACCATGAAGAATACCCATAGGCTGTATGGTTCGTTTGTCTACTGGCATGCGGGCTTTCAGGTAATCTTCGCCGGCTTCGGTAAATTCAATTCCAAGATGGTCTATCAGGGTATTCCTGCAGAATTCGTTCAGTTCCTGTGTTAGTGTCATATAGGAAGTAGTGGTTTGCATAAACAAAATTACAATTTTTTAATGCCATTAGCTGAATTAACAAAGTTGATTTATTAAGTTATTCCTTAAAATTATACCTTAATTCTTTTGTAATGTTTATTAAATCTGCTAAAAAAACATTTAAAAACGAAAAATGTTTGGAATGGTTTATCTGCTAAAACAGGCAGAACTATAAAAAGACACCCTGTAATTTTTCAGGATCACAGGGTGCCGGTTGATCTCTCCTTCATCCTCATTTCAGATGTCGAATGTCATTGTATTTCAATGCTATTCAATATCTTCCTTTTTAACTTTATTGGGAAGTTCAAGTCCGTAACCTGATACTTTATCTTCGCGTTTCAGCAGGTAAGCGAACAGGAATCCCAAAAAGCCCAGTAATGAGAAAACCAGCATTGGGTTGGTATAGTCAAGAGGCTTAATGATTTCCAGATAGTAGGAATCTGATGTTAAACCAAAATGTTCTCTTGATGCATGAAGCAATCTGCCCTGGCCCATAATAATTTCAAACTGGCCGGCTTCATCAACATAAAAACGGGTTGTTTCTTCCCATACTCTTTCAGTAATCTGCTCCTGAGTTTGCTCACCATCTTCATAAATATAATCCATTACTGAGAAGATTTTGATTACTCCACGGTGAGATTTATCACGCAAATCCGTTCCGGATAAATCAGTTTCTGAAACAAAAATATTGTTTTCATCCACTTCGAAGTAGCCATCATATATGGTAGTCTCCACATCATTCTTGATTTTTATCAATTCTGCCCTGTATCTTTCGTTTTCACGGGGTTCTCTTAGATTTGAGAAGTTAGCACTCAGAATTACTTCAGGACTTCCAATCTCAATATCAAATTGACCCATTTCGTTTGTGGCTGTTTTGTGACTTTCAGTCCAAACTATATTCCCTCCGATACTATCTGCAAAAACTACTGCGGTAACGTAAATGTCCTTATTGGCAATGGGTTCATCCTTTCTGTCAAGATAATTGCCTGTATAGGCCATGTTCCCTTGCTGTACCGTTTCATATTGCTGGTTGCTCAATGCAGTGCGATAGTTGGGGTTGGATGCATCCACAACCCATCCTATGAGCATGGGGAAAATAAAGAGCCCGATATTCTGTACCGAAAACATAAACCCATAAGCAGTTCCCAATTTTGCGGTGGGAACAATTTTGGTAACTGCAGGCCACATGGCAGCCGGAACAAGCGAGAAGGCGATACCCAGCAAAACTATGGGAACCCTTGGCTCCAGGTAAGTAAGCGCAAACATAAGGTGCGCAATGATGAGCAGTCCTGAGCCCAGATACATCAGTGTAGCACTTTTACCCTTATTGTCGGCATACCAACCGAAAAGGGGAGTGAGTAATATGGTTCCATACATAAGGTAGGAAGTAACATCGCCTGCCATTTGTCGCGCCATGGAGAACTTGTTCATAAGCAGGTCAGGTGCAAATTTCAGGAATGGAAAAACGGCAGAGTAAAAGGTAACACAAAGCAGGGTAATAAGAATGACTGAACGGTTAGTTACAAGGTCTTTCAGGTCGCTGAGTTTAAACTCTTCTTCAGGATCTTTAAGATCAATAGTTACCTGGCGGTCAACTTTGGTATCGATAAGCATGTAAATGATAAAGCCCAGCAAACCGATCCAAAGCAATAATACACCAAAATAAATGGCAGTTGTCCATTCGGGATGAACCAGACGCGGAGACAAAGTAAAGGCAAGGGCAGCACCTAACCGTCCGATTGCCAGATTGAGTCCCAGGGCAAGAGCAATTTCTCTTCCTTTAAACCATTTTACAATAATTTTTGACAGAACAACAATGCTTGTTTCAGCTCCCAGTCCAAACAGGAAAAACCCAAAAATCATCAGTTTTAACTGTGGAGAATATGATGTAAGAAATGAATTCAAAAAGTTGTATCCGAAACCGCCACCCAGGAAAGTCGCAGATGCAGCATAAGCAGTAATTGCACCACCAATGCTCATCAGGAAAATGAATGAGAAGCCTGTGATACGGATGCCGATGCGGTCAAGGATAATACCACCCAGGATAGCCATGGCAAGAAATACATTGGGAAATGCATAAGCTGACATTACCAGTCCGTAATCAGATGCCGAAAAACCCAGGTTTAAACGAACCAAGTCCTGGATAGGAGCCAGCAGATCGTAAAAATAATAGTTTGTGGCCATAATAAAACTAGCCAGAACCAACACTCCCCAGCGTGCTGCAGGAATTTCCGTAAGTAATCTTTTAGCGCTCATTTGTTTTGTTTTGGTTTGAAATTGTTTGATATCTGAAAAAGAAAGACGCTTTCCGTTTTATTGGAGCGCGCCTTCTATAGTTGAAAAATCATTTCTTTATAAATTCAATAGCCCTTGATACGGCCTTATCCAGCCCATCGGGTTTTTTACCGCCGGCCGTGGCAAAATGCGGTTGTCCGCCACCGCCACCCTGAATTTCTTTTGCAAGCTCTCTTACAATGTTGCCGGCATGCAATTGTTTTTCTGTAACAAGATTATCTGATATGATTATGGTAATGCCGGCCTTCCCGTCGGCAAGATGTCCGATAGTCATAAAAAGGCTTTCTATTTGCTTTTTCATTTCAAAGGCCAGGTCTTTTGCCATTTGTGCATCTATGGCCAGTTTTACTGAAATGAAATTAATATCACCAACCTTTTGAGCCTTTTGTTTTAACTCATCAATCATATTTCCGGCCTGAGCTTTTTGTAATTGCTGGATCTGCTTGCTGAGTTTGTCATTTTCCTGCTGAAGCTGTTCGATTGCTTTAAGAACATCCTTTGGATTTTTCAATACTTCCTTGGCCTGGTTGAGGGTGTTGATTTTCTCATTAACATAATCTTCAGCAAGTTTGCCCGTTACTGCTTCAATTCTTCTGATACCTGCTGCAATGGCACCTTCAGAAACAATTTTGAAAAGACCGATCTGTCCGGTTGAGTGAACGTGTGTGCCTCCACAAAGTTCGGCAGAGTAGTCTTTGTCAAAGGCTATAACTCTAACCTTATCGCCGTATTTTTCACCAAAAAGAGCAATGGCGCCCATCTGCTGTGCTTCTTCCATGGCTACTTCGCGATGTTCTTCACGCTGAATATTTTTCCGGATGCGCTCATTAACAAGCTGCTCAATTTTTTCAATTTCTTCAGGAGTTACTTTTGCGAAATGAGAGAAGTCAAACCGAAGACGTTTTTCATCAACCAGCGAGCCTTTCTGTTGCACATGTGTTCCCAGCACTTTTCTTAATGCCGAGTGCATAAGGTGTGTGGCACTGTGGTTGTTTTCTGTGAGCCTGCGTTTCTTTTCATCTACAGTGGCAATAAAAGTATCGGGCCATTGTTCAGGTATTTTATCCAGGATATGTACGGAGAGGTTATTCTCTTTCTGGGTGTCAAGTATGTGAAGTGCAATTTCACCCGCTTTCAGTGTGCCTCTGTCACCTACCTGTCCACCAGATTCGGCATAAAAAGGAGTTTTATCCAGAACAAGCTGGAAGAGTGATTTTCCTTTGGATGTTACTTTGCGATACTTTACGGGCTTTACTTCTGCCTGAAGACTTTCATAACCCAGAAATACAGTTTCCTCATTGCTGGGGTTAAGGACTATCCAGTCCTGAGTTTCAACAGTTGCAGCAGCACGGCTCCTCTCTTTCTGTTGTTTCATGCCGCTTTCAAAACCTTTCATATCAACATCAAAACCTTTTTCCCGGGCCATAAGCTGGGTAAGATCGATTGGGAAACCATAGGTGTCAAAAAGTTCGAATGCAAAATTTCCGTCAACAATTTTCTTGTCAGGATTACCCTGAATATAATTTTCAAATTTGGTAATGCCCACAGCAAGAGTTTTAAGAAATGTGCTTTCTTCTTCAGCAATTACACGCATGATAAGGTCCTGCTGGCCGGGTAATTCGGGGAAATAGTTTCCCATGTTTTCCACCAAAACAGGTACAAGCTGATGAATAAATGGTTCACGAAAACCAAGGAAGGTATAACCGTATCTTACGGCTCTCCTAAGTATTCGGCGTATTACGTATCCTGCTTTGTTGTTTGATGGGAGTTCACCGTCGGCAATGGCAAAAGCAACTGCACGAAGGTGATCGCTGATTACGCGCATGGCAATATCGGATTCTTCTTTTTTGCCATAGTTTTTATTTGCCAGTGTAGCCAGTTTCTGGATATAGGGCTGGAAAACGTCGGTGTCGTAATTTGACTGTTTACCTTGCAGAACCATGCAAAGCCGTTCAAACCCCAAACCGGTATCCACATGCTTGGCTTTCAGGGGTTGTAATGAGCCATTCGACAGACGGTTAAACTGGATAAAAACAAGGTTCCAGATTTCAATTACCTGAGGGTGGTCCTTATTTACGAGTTCCCTTCCGGAGATTTTTTTCTTTTCATCTTCATTGCGGATATCCACATGAATTTCTGAACAAGGTCCGCAGGGGCCTGTGTCGCCCATTTCCCAGAAATTATCTTTTTTCGAGCCGTAAAGAATGCGATCTTCGGGTACGTATTGTTTCCAGAATTCTTTGGCTTCATTATCGGGTTCCAGGTTGTCATCCTGCGCACCTTCAAATACGGTAACGTAAAGGCTATTCTTGTCAATTTTATATATTTCTGTAAGAAGTTCCCAAGCCCAGACAATGGCTTCTTTTTTGAAATAATCGCCGAAACTCCAGTTTCCCAGCATCTCAAACATGGTGTGATGGTAGGTATCGTGTCCCACTTCTTCAAGGTCATTATGTTTGCCGGAAACCCTCAAACATTTTTGTGTATTGGCAACCCTTAAATCCTTTGCTGGTGAATTTCCCAGGAAAATATCTTTAAACTGGTTCATCCCCGCATTGGTAAACATAAGAGTCGGGTCGTTTTTGACGACCATCGGGGCAGATTTTTCTATAAAATGGTTTTTCGTTTCAAAGAAATTAAAAAAAGCTTGTCGAATCTGACTGGAGTTCATTGAAAATGAGATGTTTTTTTGAAAGTTTTATTATTTTTTTTGGTAAAATCACTGACAAAATTAAATTAATTTTACTTAGTTTTGTAACTAATTACTTTACCACCCGTAAA
>SKVR01000119.1 GCA_007129355.1 Bacteroidales bacterium
GATATTTGCTGCAGTAAATACCTCAAGCGGCCCGCAGAAATCAAGGGTTTCCACATCAGGGAAAATGAAAATGGCAATTTTAAGCATCCGGAAATTTAACTCTGTAGATAAAAGTTTCGGGTAAAGTTATTCTTTTCCACTTTCAATGAAGGTTACATGTGCCTCTTCGTCTTTCTTTTTCTTTTTCCGTGTATTAAAGAAACTGGTTAGTTTACCCAGGAAAAATCCCAGGAAGAAAAATATGGCAAGGATAAAAATTAACCTTCCACGTACTTCAAAGAAAATAAAGTTAATGGTGGTTTCGGTCCAATTCATTATGGCTAACAAAACGCTAACCAAAACAATCAATCCGGCTATTATCCAGAAAATCAGGGGCTTTTTCTTTTCTTCCATAGGTGTATAGTTTAATGTGAAAAGTTTTTCGCTAAAACATTATTCAAACCTACATGTTTTTTTTGAGATTTCAAAAAGTCAGATGCTTTGTTTTTATCTGAGCAGATAAGCCAGTGTAACGCCCAGGTAATTGCCAATTGCATATCCTATAATCCCAATGGTCATACCTGAAACAACGATTTGCCGGTTTCCTATGGCACCTGCCACTACCGGTACGAATGCCGGCGAGCAGATAAACGCAGTGGATGTAATCATGGTAGTATCGGCATCCACCTTGAAAATTTTGCTCAGTAACATATGAATGAACAAAGACCCGAAAACGGCAAATGTCACATAGCCAAATAACCCTGGAGTAATACCTGCAAAATTCCTTATATCGGCCATGGATGCCACAACAATACTGAATATCAGAATCAGGTACATGCCTGCATCAAAAGTTTTGTCGATACGGTTAACTGCGGGAATCAATGAAACCAATATTCCCAGGGTAGTTATGCTCAGAATTACAACTGCCATTACGGCATTTTGAGGAACAAGTTCGCTTATTCCCACTGCAACACCAAAAATAAGTATGGCAATACCGAATGCTTTTAAGAGAGGAATAAGCTTGTCTTTGTATAATGGTCTGAAAAAAGGCTCTTTATTTCCAACAGCCATGCTTATTTCCTCTTTTATGATTGGAAATCCCGGCAAAAACCGGAGAAAGAATCTTTGCCCGATAGAAATGAGGAAAGCAAGGTAAAATACACCTATAACAAGGTCGTAGGTATGGGTAAGAATATAAATCTCAGGATCCACATCAAGTGCCATTTTTATGGAAGCCAGGTTGGGAGTACCACCGGTATAAACCCCCACCAGCATACCGGCCACCTTCCACATATCTTTGGTTCCGGCATCTTTAAAGATGTAAAACCCTGCCACTATTACAACGATAACGGCAACCAGACCCACAATGAGCGATACAAGGGTTTTACCGGCCATCTGGCGCCATTGTTTGATATTGGTAGAAAAAAGCATCAGAGGGATGGCCAGCAAAATGGTAATGGTCATGAGCAGATCGCGAAGTTTATAAACACGAAACGCAGTAACGTCTTTTGAGCCAAGTAAATCCTGTTCCTGCATAACCTGCACTTCAACCAGTGATATACCCGGTTGTGTAAGCATGATTTCATTCAGGACAGGGCCAGGTGATGGTATCAGCCCTATATTGCCAAGCAAAAGCCCCACAATATAGGCAATAATTACCGCTCCAATTTTGTGGGCTGTGCGATAACGGTGGGTTAAATAAAGGATAAGAAGGGGAGTGAAAACGTAAAACAAGGCCAAAAGTATCATTTCCATATCGCAAAGCTTAAGGTTTGAGCTGGTTTTAGCTGGTGCAAATTTAATGCTTTTTGAAAACCAGCAGACAAACTTCTAAAAATCTCTGAGAATTCTTAATTTTGATGATTCGCAGTATAAAAAAAAGCAATTGAATAACAGAAACCTAAACAAATTTACCATGAAGAAATTTAGTAAAGTGTTAACTGCTGTTACGATGGCTGTTTTCATCCTGGCAGCATGTGCACCACCCACAGATCCATTAACTGAAGAAATGAAAGAAAAACTCGCACAATTTGAAGAAGTAACCCTCACCACCGATTTGAGCTGGCTGAGTGAGAATGAAAGAGAGATCATCCGCATACTTATGCAGGCTGCTGATATTATGGATGATATTTTCTGGATGCAATCCTATGGCGACAAGGAAGAACTCTTTGACCGTATTGATAATGAGTACGCCAGAGAATATGCAAAAGTACATTATGGTCCCTGGGATCGTATTGATGCCAACAGGGCTTTCGTGAATGGCTTTACTGAAGATAAGCCCCTGGGTGCAAACTTCTATCCGGCAGATATGACCCGCGAAGAATTTGAAGCCTGGGATGAACCCACAAAATCAAGTTTGTATACCCTGATTCGTCGTGATGATGAGGGAAATCTTGTTGCCATTCCTTACTCCGAAGCTTACAGGGAACAGCATGAAGAAGCTGCACGCCTCATGCGTAAAGCTGCTGAACTGGCCGAAGATCCGGGCCTGAAAAACTACCTTGAAGTAAGAGCAGAAGCGTTGCTTACCGATGATTATCTCCCCAGCGATTTTGCATGGATGGAGATGAAAGAATCCAACATTGATTTCATTGTTGGGCCCATCGAAAATTATGAAGACCGCCTATTTGGCTTTAAAGCCGCCCATGAAGCATTTATTCTTGTTAAAGACCTGGAATGGAGTGCACAGCTTGAGAAGTTCAACGCCATGCTTCCTGACCTGCAGGCAGGGCTTCCGGTGGCACCCGAATACAAGGCTGAAGAACCAGGAACAGATGCCGATATGAACGTTTACTATGCCATTTATTATGCCGGCGACTGCAATGCGGGCGCTAAAACCATTGCCATTAACCTGCCCAACGATCCTATCATTCACCTGGAAGTGGGTAGCCGGAAACTCCAGCTGAAAAACTCCATGAAGGCAAAGTTTGATAAGATCCTTGTACCCATCACTGAAATTCTTATCGATGAAAGCCAGCGCAAGCATATAACTTTCGATGCTTTCTTTGAAAATACTACATTCCATGAAGTGGCACACGGTATGGGAATCAAAAATACCGTCAGGGGCGATATGCCTGTGCGTGAAGCTTTGCGCGAATATTATTCGGCCATTGAAGAAGCCAAAGCTGATATAATGGGTCTTTATCTCGTTACTCAGCTCTATGAGATGGGCGAAATTACCAGTGGTGAAGTGATGAACAATTATGTAACCTTCTTTGCAGGTATTTTTCGGTCAAGCCGCTTTGGTGCTTCCAGTGCTCACGGCAGGGCTAATATGCTCAATATGAAGTATTTTGCAGATAATGGTGCTTTTATTTACCAGGAAGATGGTACCTATAAGGTGAATCTCGAAGAAATGAAAGCTGCTGTAACATCATTGCTGGAAAAAATCCTTATCATCCAGGGCGATGGTGACTATGCTGCAGCAAAATATTGGGTTGATACTGATGGTATTATGACCGACCAGCTTCGTCAGGATCTCGACAAAGTGAATGCAACCGGCCTACCCATTGATATTGTTTTCAAACAGGGAAAGGATGTATTGGGATTGTAAAATCCTGCTTTTTGGTCGTTGAGCTCGTCGAAACGATAGCGGAATATTAAACAGTTATACACTTCGACAGGCTCAGCGTCCAGAATTTTCATGACTTTTTAAGACAGCAATTTCCTTCAATACAGATTTTTTTAAACAGGATACCTGCAGCTATTGTAACCCGTTAATACTTCCTGAGGCTGAAAAACCTGTATTTATTGGCTTCGCATATTACTTCAATCTTTTCAGTATCAGGCATTACTTCTCCGTCAATCTGAAAATCTGCTCCATCGGGGTTGCTGATGGTAGCTTCCTTGCCTGACCATATCTTTACACTTTCCGATTCATCCAGATTACCGCGAAACATGGCAACTGATATTTCTGCCATCTGGTCAATACCGTCGGGGTTTAAGGCAATGATTTCCATTTTACCATCGTCTAATTTACCCGCAGGGTTAATGATGGCACCGGTACCATATTGATCGCCGTTGGCAATGATCAGCATTTTTGCCTGTGTCCGGATTTCCTCCCCGTTAATTTGGATTTGAAAGGAATAGGGTTTCATTTCCTGAAATTGTTTCAAAGAACTTCTGAAATAGGCCATCATACCCCTTTCACTTTCCTCTTGCTCAAATTTTTTGATAAGTCCGGCATTAAACCCGAAATCACTCATATGCAGGCATATTTCATTATTGATGTTCAGAGCATCCAGCTTCCGGATATTACCTGATTTAATAGCCCTGAAAGCATCTTCTAAATCATCAATGATAAGGCACTTTGCCAGTCCGTTTGCTGAACCGATGGGAATGATTGCAAGGGGAATATCAAAATCTTGTATTGCAGATGCAACCATCCTGATGGTGCCATCGCCACCCCCTATCCAAATCATTTTGGGTTTGTCAGTCTGGATCTTATCTTTTATCCGTTCCGAATCATTCTTTCCATTGGTTTCAAAGACTTCCAGTGGAGAATCTCCGGCTATCTTTTCCAGCGACTTATATATTGCATCTCTGTCAACCCCGCTTCCTGATATAGGATTCAGGATGTATAATATGTGTTCCTTCATTCGTTTAGCGGGATTAAATTATGGGTTTGGGCGTGATAAATGGCCTGTTGTGTGTTTTCGACAAAAATAATATCAGGAGCTTCGGGATCCTTTACTTTGGCTTCCAGGAGTCTTCTTCTCTGGCGGCTCACCGGTTTAATTTCCCTTATGTATACAGCTTTCACCCTGCCCGGGTGTTTTTCTATCACCTCGGCATACAGTTCAGGATCATGCTGACCACTGTCGCCCATAAGGATAAACTTCATACCCGGATAAAGATCCATTAGCATTTCCACTTTTTCCAGTTTGTGGTCGTGGTTGCCGCCACCGGATTTCCAGATGTTTCGCAGGTCGACATGCAGGTCTTTCAGTAATAAGGGGCCGGCAGGTATTTTCCGGTAATTCAGGAAATCTCTGATCATATCAAACAAATTCCAGTCGCTGCTCGAAACATAAAAAACCGGATTTTCGCCACCATGGGTCAGTGCTTCGTAAAAATTGCTCACTTCCGGAAAAGGTCTGCGGGTGTAGGCATTCTTTGAGATGGACAGCCAGAATTTTTTCCCGACACGTGTGGCATGTGAGATCAGAACTGTGTCATCAATATCGGAAATGATTCCCAGAGGATGATCGGAAGGATATCGAAATGCATCGATGCAGATTGTTTCCCTTTCGGGGATTATACCCTCTTCAGGCAGCAGACTGAAACAAATACGGTCTTTTTCATTTGTTTTATCAAATGAGTTTTGAAAAGAGCAGGAAATGATACCTTCAACGTCACTTTCCACGGTTTTCGTTTGTCTGTGATAGCTAACCTCTACTTTTGCTTCTGATACGCTGCTGCCTGCATACCTGCGCAAGGCCGCCAGGAGGTTATGTGAATAGGTTTTTCCCGGAGCAGGTTTACTTTGTTTATAGGATTCAACCACTCTGCCTTTGAAAAAGATCTTTTGCTCATTACCAAAAGCATACAGTGGTTCAACTTTGAGGGTGTCCAGCTTTCCGATTCTTCTTTTTATTCTTGAAAATGTATATCGGAAAGGGAAAGTAATAATTCTTGTAAGCATAATATATTATGGGTTTATTCAGAATTAAGAACGAGCTTCTATAAATTGATTAGTCAATAAATTTTTTGTAGTGCTCAAATAATTCATATATGGTAAGCACGTAAGTAACCGGCTCAAGGCCGGATGCATAACCAAAATTCACATAATCAAGATTGTAATAATCGGGGTTTGATTTTTTGAGCATAAACCGCTCAACATGGTCATGCCAGATATCAGGGTCAGCAGCATAAGCTTCAGCCAGTTTCCGGGCATCCTGCACATGGCCCTGCCCCACGTTGTATGATGCAATGATGAATTTAAGCCTTTCTTCCGGGTTTTCAATTTCTTCCTGCCAGTAATGATCGAGCCACAACAGGAAATCTACACCAGCCCTGATGTTTTGTTGTGGGTTACGTGGATTGGATGCACCGAATTCATTTGCTGTGCGGGGCATAAGTTGCATTAACCCGGCAGCGCCTGCCCAGGAGCGGGCATTGGGGTTAAACTGCGACTCCCGGTAAATCAATGCCGCCAGCATTCGCCAGTCCCAGCCCAGTTTTTCTGCACCCTCTTTTATCAAATCATCATAGGGCGAGATGGAACCACCGGTAACAGGATTGTATTCGCTGGCGTAACGGGAGCGAAAAGCCTGGCGGTTTTTATAGTATTTGTTGTAAATCACATAATAATCAGCATGATCCTGTGCTTCCCGGAGCCAGCTGTTAATGGTATCGAGCAGCGTTTTTGATGATGGTCTGGCAGCCCATGCGGTTTGCTGGGGCAAACTAACAGGCGTGGAAACATCAATATCCTGGTAATATGCCGATTGTAATTGGGCAATATTCTCATCAGCTACAGTTAATGAGATAGAATCATTTGCTACCAGATTAATAAGATCTTCGGTGGTAAGGTTGCCGGTAGCCTCAATGATTTCAATTTCTCCACCTATCTCCAGTGATAAATTTTGCAACCGACTTACGTATGCAGAGCCCTTGCGCACATGAACCGTATTCCCAGCCAGATCAAAAGGGTTGCGGATGAGATGGTTCTCAATTTCATGCAATTTCATCTGTCGCCAATTTTCCGGTTTTCTTTGCACCAATACCTGCCGGGTAACGTTCAGCGGATCGGTAAATGCCAGTTTTTCCCGTCTGTCGGTAGTTATGGTAAGCCCATAGGCAATGAAATCACCCTCACCTCTTTCCAGCATATTGATCATTTCTTCCAGATCGTGTGCAATGATAATATTAACTTTTAAATCCAGATGTTCTCCCAGCATTTGCAGAAGTTCATATTCGTAGCCCATGGGCTGGCCACGGTATATGAAATAGGAAACAGGGCTGTAGCTTGTAATAGCTGTAAGTGTACCTTGTTCTATGATTCGGGAAAAGTCATCAGGTTTTTTGCCTGATTTACAGGCAAAAAGTGCCATAAGAAATAAAAGAAAAATGGCTGTAAGTGGCATTTTGTTCATAAATCAAAGCTAGGGATTATTCGATTAAATATCAAATTACACGATGTTGTTTGTTAAGCTTTTTTTGACGGTATGAAATTAGGTGCAATGGATAGAATTCCAGAATAATAGAATGTTTAGAAGAGAGTTTATTAAAATAAAGTATCATTTAAGATTACCTGTAATTGGATTGCGATTATTTTTGCCTATTTCTGACCGCATGGTTTACGTTGAAATTGTTAATAAAGTTTAGTATACCTGATTAATTGTTATATTTGTTTTTATCTCCATCAAATCATTAAAATAACTATTAAAACTAA
>SKVR01000147.1 GCA_007129355.1 Bacteroidales bacterium
AAACTCCGCGACGCTGGGGACATGAATCCAAAGCGGGTGATTTACTCTTGTAAGTCACCTTTTGGCGTCCTTTACGAACCAATTGTTGTATTGTTGGCATACTCTAAGTTTAAAAAATTATTATGTAAAAACTTCTTTATTATTTGGTTATACAAAACCAAGCACTTTTAAGGGAGTGCAAAGGTAAGAAGTTATTTTTGAAAACCAATATGGTTTTTTAAAAAATTACTCTTTCACACGCTCTTATGGAATAATTGCCGTGGTAGCTGTATTTTAGAATTCGTTTCCCAAAAACAGAAATTATTGATATTCAGCATAATTTATTTCGATTTTTGGGGGGCACAAAGATAGTAAAGATTTATGTTTAATGGGATTTTTTAAACAAAAAAAGACTAGAAGTTTCTGATTCTAAATTTTAAAAATAAAAAACACAGACAACTTAAAAAAGTTGCCCGCGTAAATCATTATCCAAGTTATAGGTTCGAGGTCTTTTAATGACAGGTCAATAAAAAAAACAGCAAGTCTATTATCTGAAACGATAAGCTGCTCGTTCCATTTCTGCCTGGTTTCTGAATCTCACAGGCGGTTCCAGATGTTTTTCAAGAAATTTATAGATTTTGAAACGTATTTCCCTACCCTGCTTATGATCCATCCTGTCAAAAGAGTGTCCTCCCGGAATATCCTTAAAGATTTCATATTCAAAACTTTTACCATGCGCCTTAAGAGCATTAATAAGGTTTTCAACCTCGAGCACGTGAACATCTTCATCATTGGTATTGGTATGAATCAGAAGTGGCGTTTGCAACTTGTGCGCATGATAAACAGGTGATCGACGACGATATTCGTCAATGTTTTCATGCACCATATTACCCATATGATAATCTGCTGAGAAAAAATCTTCATAGCCCGGCCTTTTATAACCCATGCGGGCTATCAGATCACTCACAGGCACTCCGGCAAATGCACATTTATAGTTACGTGGATTCTCAAAAATATTCATCAAGGCGATCATGCCACCGTGGCTCCAACCCACTATGCCAATCCTGTTCCTGTCAACTATACTGTAATTATCAACCATATACTGACGGCTGATGTCCACATCGACATTTTCAAGCCCGCCATAATCAATTAATTCGTATGTCAGTCTGCCGTATCCGGTGCTTCCTCTGTATTCAGGAGCCACAACAATGTATTGCTGGGCCATCAATTCCCGGATGATGTGGGTATAATATGTGTTAAAATCTCCGTGGACTCCGCCATGAGGCAATACAATCAATGGATATTTGCGTGATGGTTCAATATCTTTAGGAATAAAAACGTACGACCAGAACTTGATAGGATTGGCTTCCTGTAAAGTTTTCGCATTTTCATGACCTCGTGGTGGTTCACCAGCTAAAAACACCTTATCGACATAAGCAATATCACCTACCCTTTCAAACCATAAAACATCATCAATTTTTTTCTGTAACACATCCAATCGGTGTCGTAGATTATTGAAATGCTCATTCAGGGCATCTTGTGTAACGGGCGGTGATGACTGCCCGGTAACAGGTTTTTGCAGGAAAATCAAAAATAATAAGAATACAAAAATTGCTTTATTTGATTTCATGGTTGATTTTTTGGTTAATAGCTTTATTGGGGAAGTAAAAATACAAAAAGAAAAATGTAAAAACCAAAAAAACGGACTGGCCTTCTCAACAGATTAAACCCAAAAATCACTAATCATATAACTTGATATTCAAACAAAACTTTCTGCAAAAAATTCTACCTTTGTAACTTGCTTGCCATTTCAGAAATCATACATACATATACTGAAACATTAGTTAATTAACGGATGATAGATTTTCTAAATGATTTGAATGAACCCCAACGTCAGGCAGTTGAAAACAATGAAGGGCCTGTAATGGTTATTGCTGGCGCCGGTTCAGGAAAAACCCGTGTACTGACATATAGGATTGCATACCTTTTGAGTAAAGGTGTTGATCCTTTCAATGTATTAGCACTCACCTTTACTAATAAAGCTGCCCGCGAAATGAAGGAGCGAATTGCTCAATTGGTTGGTGCCAGTAAAGCCAAATCTTTATGGATGGGGACATTTCATTCTATCTTCGCAAAGATTCTGCGTATAGAATCAGAAAAACTGGGATTCCCGGCCAATTTTACAATTTATGATACTGATGACTCCAAAAGACTTCTGAGAGCTATTATTAAAGAGCAGCAACTCGATGATAAGGTTTATAATGCCAGTTATGTATTGAACAGAATATCCAATGCCAAAAACAATCTGATTTCGGCCATGGATTATAACGAAGATGCCGAAATACAAACTTATGACATCCAGAATCGAAAACCCAAAATCGGACTTATCTACAGCCTTTACCAGCAACGATTGCGCAAGGCCGCAGCCATGGATTTTGATGATCTTCTTTTTAATACCAATATTTTATTACGTGACTTCCCCGAAGTACTTTATAAATATCAGCTTAAATTCAATTATATACTTGTTGACGAATATCAGGATACCAATTTTTCGCAATATCTCATCGTGAAAAAGCTGGCTGCCAATAATGAAAACATTTGTGTTGTTGGAGATGATGCGCAGAGTATTTATGCTTTCAGGGGTGCAAACATTCAAAACATCCTGAATTTTAAAAAAGATTATCCAGATAACAGGGTCTTCAAACTTGAGCAAAACTACCGTTCAACCCAGAATATCGTAAATGCTGCCAACAGTGTAATTGCGAATAATAAAGATCAGATAAAAAAAATTGTCTGGACCCAGAATGATGCCGGTGAGAAAATCCGCATAATGAAAGCAACCAGTGAAAGCGAAGAGGGTGCGCTTGTGGCCAACTACATTTTTGAAACAAAAATGAACAAGCAGCTCGCCAATAAGGATTTTGCAATTCTTTACCGCACCAATGCCCAGTCGCGGGCGCTGGAAGAGGCACTGCGGAAAATCAATATTCCTTATCGGATCTATGGGGGCACATCTTTTTACCAGAGGAAAGAAATCAAAGACATGCTGGCCTATTTCAGGCTGGTTATCAATCCCAGTGATGAAGATGCCTTTATGCGAATTGTTAATTTCCCTGCCAGGGGTATTGGCAAAACCAGCATGGAAAAACTTATTGTTACAGCCAATGATAATCAGAAGCCCCTGATGGAAATTGCCGCCAATCCTGATACATTTCAACTTGGAGTGAACTCAGGGGTAAAAAAACGCCTTCAGGAGTTTGTAACCATGATCAGAAGCTTTTCGGCTCAGCTAAATCAGTACAATGCCTTTGAAATGGGGAAAAAAATTGCTTCATCGGCTGGTGTATTTAAACATTACCATGAAGATGAGAGTCCGGAAGGCATGAACCGCAAGGAAAATATTGAAGAATTGCTTAACGCGCTCAAAGATTTTTCTGAAATGCCTGCCGACGTGGAAGGCGAAGACCAGATAAAAACCCTTGATGTTTTTATGCAGGATATTGCATTAATGACCGATGCAGATACACAAAAGGAAGATCCTAACGACACCGATAAGGTTACTCTCATGACTATACATGCTGCAAAGGGGCTGGAGTTTCCTTTTATTTTCCTGGTGGGTGTGGAAGAAAATCTGTTTCCATCGCAGTTATCATTAAATACAAGATCGGAACTGGAAGAAGAAAGAAGGCTTTTTTATGTGGCTGTTACAAGAGCTATGCAGCAGCTTACAATATCGTATGCCGAAACCCGTTTTCGTTTCGGGCAGTTTACCATATGTGAACCCAGCAGATTTATTGATGAGTTAAACCCTGAGTGTATCATAAATTATGCTTCTCCATCCGGATTTAAAAAGCAATCATGGACCGGAGAAAGTTTTACACAGAGCAGGCAAAAATTCAGCGGGCAAAATGATGAACCAGGTGTTTCTGAGTCTGCATCCGGACAGCCAACAGATCAGAATGACGGTTTATTCCAGAGTATACCGGCCAATCAGTTAAAACCGGGCTTGAATGTTCAGCATCAACGCTTTGGAATGGGGAAAATTGAAGCTGTTGAAGGCCAGGGCGAAAATGCAAAAGCAACGGTAGTGTTTAATAATTTTGGGAAAAAACAGCTGCTGCTTAAGTTTGCCAAGCTTAAAATTTTAAACTGATTTAGGGGGTTAATGATTTTATTGATATATTTGTGCCTGAAAACAGACATTATATGCTGATATAATGAAATTGTCATCACCCGATAATCCTTATAGCATACAAAACTCAGCAAGATATAATTACTACTGATTTTTTTATCCCTGATAAAGTAAAGCATTAAAGCCTTGTATTAATCCTGTTTATTTTTCAAAAACTGAAATTTGATCTTTTTTTTATATCCATTACCGGCCTTTGAAAAAGGGGATTTGCCGGTACTAAAATCCCTTCAATTTTCCTGATGGTTTTTCAGATATTGAGAAGGAAGAAAACCAATTGTTATTTAACCCACTTGTAGATTTATTTTATGGAATACAATTCGCAACGTTCGAAAATGAATATTTCGGAGTATGGCCGCAATATTCAAAAGATGATTGAACACATTATGTCTGTCGAAGACCGCGAGAAGCGGAATCAGCTTGCCAAAGCTACCATCCAGGTTATGGGCCAGTTAAACCCGCACCTGAGAGATGTAAATGATTTCAAGCACAAATTGTGGGATCATTTATTTATCATGTCAAACTTCCAGCTTGATGTTGATTCACCTTACCCCATTCCTTCTCCTGAAACTTTGGAAAAAAAGCCTGAAAGACTTTCCTACGCAGCCAATAACATTACATTTCGTCATTATGGCAGACATATTGAGAGAATGATTGAAAAAGCCAAAGATTTTCCTGAAGGTGAAGAAAAAGAAGCATTGGTTAAGCTGGTTGCCAATCATTTGAAAAAATCTTATCTCACCTGGAACCGCGATGCTGTTACGGATGAAGAGATAGCCACTCATCTGAATAAATTATCAAACGGAAAACTTAATCTTGACAACATCAGGTTAAGTAATACACAAGATATTTTAACAGCAGGATCAGGTATTGGAAATATCCCGAAGAAAAAAGGGTTCCAATCCAAGAAGAATATTCAGGGTAAATCTTCATATCAAAAAAAACATAAAAAATAAAGATGTGTTCCTGAAACACAATTATTGCTTATTTATACTAAACCCTATTGCTTTTTCATCCGGGCAAGCGGGTTTTGTAATTTTTTGTAAAAATAAAAATCAGATCATATGAGTTCTTTTGTTATCAGCGGCGGTAAAAGGTTAAGTGGAGAAATTATACCTCAAGGTGCAAAAAATGAGGCACTACAGATTATTTGTGCAACCCTTCTCACCGAAGAAGAAGTAATTGTAAAAAATCTCCCGGATATAATAGATGTTAATAATCTGATTGATTTACTGGCCGATATTGGTGTAACTGTAAGTAAACCTGGGCAAGATACCGTTATTTTTAAAGCTGACTCTGTTGATATCAAATACCTTGAAACGGATAATTTCAAAAAGAAAGCATCACGACTCAGGGGCTCGGTAATGATTGTAGGGCCATTGCTTGCGCGCTTCAAGCAAGCTTCAATACCTAAACCAGGCGGCGATAAAATAGGACGAAGAAGACTTGATACGCATTTTATTGGGCTTGAGAAGTTGGGAGCTGATTTTAAATACGACCCCAATAGTGGATTTTATAATATTAAAGCCGGGCAACTTAAAGGTGAGTATATGCTGCTTGATGAGGCATCGGTAACCGGTACCGCAAATATTGTAATGGCTGCTGTGCTTGCAAAAGGAACAACTACCATTTACAATGCAGCCTGCGAGCCTTATCTTCAGCAGTTATGTAAAATGCTGATTCGCATGGGTGCAAAAATAAATGGTGTGGGCTCCAACATGCTCACTATTGAAGGTGTTGACAAACTTTATGGCTGCCAACATACCCTCCTGCCCGATATGATTGAAATTGGAAGTTTTATGGCCCTGGCCGCAACTACACAAAGTGAAATCACCATTAAAAATGTGCAATTTAAGGAACTAGGCATCATACCTGATGTTTTCAGAAAGCTCGGAATTCAATTCAGTCTTAATGGAGACGATTTATATATACCTTCGCAAGATGAATATGTGGTCGATACTTTCATCGACGGAAGTATTCTCACCATTAGTGATGCACCATGGCCGGGTTTTACACCCGACCTGCTGAGCGTAGTTCTGGTAGCTGCCATACAGGCAAAGGGCAGTGTGCTTATTCATCAGAAAATGTTTGAAAGCCGATTGTTTTTTGTGGATAAGCTTATTGACATGGGTGCGCAAATTATCCTTTGCGATCCACACCGGGCTACTGTTATTGGCCTTAACAGACAGTATCAGTTGAAAGCACTTGAAATGACATCGCCTGATATCAGGGCAGGCGTTGCCTTGCTCATTGCCGCATTAAGTGCAGATGGCAAAAGCGTTATTCACAATATTGAACAGATTGACCGTGGATACCAACATATTGACACCAGGCTTCAGAAACTCGGAGCTCAAATTGAAAGAACATCCTGATATTAACTGACAAATTGACCCATAATAATAGCTGGCAAAAACTTTGCTGATAAGCAGAGGCTTGATGATATTATTAATTTTAAACATCCCGAAAGAGCTATGATTAAGCATAATAAAGAAAAACAGGAATTGAAAAAGGAAAAAGAAACACAAAAAGCTGACGAAAAGTCACAAACTGAAAATAATACTGACAAAGCATCAACTGATGCTGAAAACGAAGAAATCGAAGAAAAGGAAAAAGCTGATGCTGATGCTGGTGTAAATGAACAGGCCCATGAAGAGCCTGTCGATGAAAAAGAATTGCTGATAAAGACCCTGCAAATGAGAAATAATGAGCTAAATGATAAATTCCTCAGATTGTTTTCTGAATTTGATAATTTCAGGAAGAGAACCATCAGGGAAAAGCAGGATTTAACCAAAACAGCCTCTGCCGGAATAATTGAAGCCATTTTACCTGTGGTGGATGATCTCAACAGAGCCTATAAATCGGCGGTTGAAAATCCCGATCTTGAAACCCTCACAGAAGGCCTGAATCTCATTCAAACCAAGCTCAACTCTACTTTGAAGCATAAAGGACTTGAAGAAATCCCCAGCATAGGCGAAGAATTCAATACTGATTTTCATGAAGCAATCACTCATATTCCGGCAGAAAATAAAAAAGATAAGGGCAAGGTGATTGATGAAGTTCAGAAAGGTTATATACTGAACGGAAAAATACTAAGATTTGCCAAGGTAGTTGTGGCAAACTAAATAACACAGAAAAATAATGGCAAAAAGAGACTTTTACGATATATTGGAAATTTCAAAAAATGCTACTGCGGAAGAAATTAAAAAAGCATACCGGCAGAAAGCGTTAAAATTTCACCCTGACAAAAACCCTGGTAATAAAGATGCTGAGGAAAAATTCAAAGCGGCAGCAGAAGCCTATGAGGTTCTGAGCAATCCTGATAAAAAAGCCAGATATGACCGTTACGGTCATGCAGGTTTAGGTAATGGTGGCCAGGGGTATGGTGGTTTTGGCGGTGGTATGTCGATGGAAGACATATTCAGCCAGTTTGGAGATATATTTGGTAGCGCCTTTGGTGGCGGGTTTGGTGGAGGTTTTAGCGGAAGCACCCGTACCCGGAGGGTTAATAAAGGTTCTAACCTTCGTATAAAAGTAAAACTTACCCTTGATGAAATTTTAAAAGGTGCTGAGAAGAAAATAAAAGTTTCCAAATATGTTTCTTGTCAAACCTGTAAAGGAAGTGGTGCCAAAGATGGAAGCTCATTCAATACCTGCTCAACCTGCAATGGATCTGGTAGAGTAACCCGTGTTACCAATACATTCCTGGGGCAGATGCAAACAACATCAACATGCCCTTCATGTGGCGGCGAAGGACAAACCATTACAGAAAAATGTAATACCTGCTACGGAAACGGCATTGTAAAAGGGGAAGAGGTAATCACTATTAACATACCTGCAGGTGTAGGCGAAGGTATGCAAATGTCCATGAGCGGAAAAGGTAATGCCGCCGCACGTGGTGGGATACCCGGTGATCTTATCATTCTTATAGAAGAAATCAAGCACGAAAGTTTAATTCGCGATGGTAATAACCTTTTGTACGATCATTATATAAGTTTCCCCGAAGCAGCTCTGGGTACAACCATAGAAGTTCCTACACTTGAAGGGAAAGCCCGTATAAAAATCGATCCCGGCACACAATCAAGCAAAGTTTTGAGACTCAAAGGGAAAGGCCTGCCATCGGTTAATGCATACGGAAGAGGCGACTTGCTCGTTAATATAAATGTATGGACACCCCAGAACGTCAGCAAGGAAGAAAAACAAATTCTTGAAAAACTGGCAGTTTCCGAGAGTTTCATACCTAAACCCCAGAAAAGCGATAAAAGCTTTTTTGAAAGGATGAAGGATTATTTCAATTAATCCTTTTGGAAAAGAAATGCTTCTTATAGGATTTTTTCCGAAAATCCAGGTAACTGTTAAATAGATTATAACCCTTTGCATCAAGCAGGTCAGGTGTTTTTGAAATAAATGAATAATCCAGACCGCTATTCACCTTAGTCAGTCTTATGGAATATATTTTTCAGGCAGAAAATATTTACAAACAGTACGAAAATCATCAGGCCCTTACTGATGTGAGCGTTTCGGTACCTCGAGATGGGATCTTCGGATTACTGGGCCCCAATGGTGCCGGAAAAACCACGCTCATTCGGATTATCAATCAGATTATTGCTCCCGATCAAGGCAAATTATTTTTCAAGGGTGAGAAACTCCATTCAAAACATATTGCAAGGATTGGCTATCTGCCGGAGGAGCGCGGATTATATAAAAAGATGAAAGTGGGCGAACAAGCCCTTTATCTTGCCCAGCTTAAAAATGTTGATATTAAAGATGCCCGTAAAAGTCTGAAAGAATGGTTTGAAAAATTCGATCTGATGCCCTGGTGGGACCGTAAAGTTGAAGAACTATCGAAGGGTATGCAACAAAAAGTGCAGTTTATTATAACCATTCTTCACAAACCAGAATTACTCATTTTTGATGAACCCTTCAGCGGTTTCGACCCTATCAATGTAAATTTACTCAAATCGGAAATTCTTAAACTGAGAGATCAGGGAACCAGCATTATTTTTTCTACCCACAACATGAGCTCGGTAGAAGAATTGTGCGATCATATTGCTTTAATCAATAAATCGGAAAAAATACTTGACGGAAAACTTGATGAAATCAAAAAAGCCCATTCCAACAGGATTTTCACACTTGAAATTGGTGATCTGCAAAAACCCATGGAAAAGATTCTTTCACCTGTGGCAAATATTCTCAGACTCGAAAACGGGAAGGATGGCCTGGTTAAGGCCAAGGTAAGAATTGAAGAAGGTTATAATGCTAATGACCTCATAAAACATATTTTGCCATCGGTCCACTTCCATGGTTTTCAGGAAGAACTACCCAGCATGAATGATATTTTCATTAAAACCGTAACAGGCAAATATCCGCAGGAATTAAAAAAAGAAGACCTGAAATTGCATATGGACTTAGATACTAATTAGTAAACCCAAGCAAAAAAACTCATAGCCCATACAATGAATAAAACCTTCACCATAATTAAACGTGAATACCTGAGCCGGGTAAGAAAAAGAACCTTCATTGTTATGACAATTTTGGGACCGTTATTTATGGCGGCACTCCTGATTGTTCCGGTTTTTATTGCCCGAATGTCTGACAGTGTTTACGAAGTTGCTGTAGTAGACAATACCCGTCTTTTTTATACAGAGTTTGCTGATGCCAACAATGTGGTGTTCACTGATTTGAATATAGATGTTGATTCGGCCATTGAGCTAATGAAGGCTGATAAGTTTGATGCCGTTCTGCACATACCCACCACTGCTTTTCAGGCGCCATCAACTTTAAGGCTTTTCAGTGAGAAAGCCATCAATATGAATGCAAAACTTTATATAGAGAGCATCCTGCGAAACGAATTTGAGTTAATGAAACTGGCACATGCAGGCATTGACCCGGAGATTCTGAAAGCAACGGAAACCAAAATCAGTATTACGGCCATAAGATTACTCCGTGATGGACATGAACAAACGGATTATCCTGAAGTAAGTATGGGACTTGGAATTTTTGGCGGAATTCTTATTTACTTTTTCGTTTTCCTTTTCGGATCCCAGGTAATGCGGGGCGTAATGGAAGAAAAATCAAACCGCATCGTTGAGATTATTGTTTCGTCGGTAAAGCCCTTCCAACTCATGATGGGCAAAATTGTGGGAATTGCCATGGTGGGTCTTACTCAATTTTTGATTTGGATTTTACTAACCTTCGCTATTGTTGGTTCTGTTTCGGCTGCAATGCCCGAAGTATTCAGATTTACCCCACAGGAAAATATTTATTTAAACTCATCACAGTCACTTAATCCTACTGAGCTGCAAAAGCAAATGCAGCAGGTGCAACAGCATAATACTCCTGCCGGGCAAATCATGGAATCGTTACGGGCCATTAATTATAAAGTAATGATTCTGAGTTTCATTTTTTACTTCCTGGGAGGGTATTTGCTTTATGCTGCACTTTTTGCCGCCATCGGCTCAGCTGTGGATAACGAAGCTGATACACAGCAATTTATGCTTCCCATAACCATTCCTATGATTTTTTCCATAATAATGGCACAGCTGGTAATGAATAATCCGTCAGGTCCTGTATCATTCTGGCTTTCCATCATACCTTTTACATCACCTATAATTATGATGGTAAGAATTCCTTTCGGAGTTCCCTTGTTTGATTTATGGCTTTCTGTAACATTACTGATTCTTGGATTTCTGGGTACAACCTGGCTTGCAGCAAAGATTTACCGAACCGGTATTCTTATGTATGGCAAGAAGGTTTCATATAAAGAGTTATGGAAATGGGTCAGACGTACAGGCTGATTTTCAACAACCCATATTAAAAGATGTATGATGACTGTACAAGGTTTATTATCTTTGTAAAATCTTATATTAATCCATCAATAAATAACTAATGACGGCCGCCATCATAGACTGTGGTACCAATACCTTCAATCTTCTTGTTGCTGATATACGTGTCAACGAAGGTTATAAAATTCTGCTGAACACCAAAATAAGCGTAAAACTTGGCGAGGGTGGTATGACTGGAAATAGAATTGCTAAAAAACCATTTGAACGAGGGATAAAGACTTTCATTGAACTGGTCAAAATTGCCAAAAAATATAAGGTGGAAAGCATACATGCATTTGCAACCTCTGCAGTTAGAAGTTCTTTAAACGGGCCGGAATTTGTGAAAAAGATCCAGGAAAAAACCGGGATAATCACCCAGGTTCTAAATGGTGATACAGAAGCCCAATACATTTATAAAGGAGTAAGTCTTGCCCTTGATAACCTGTTGCAACCTATCCTTATTATGGATATTGGTGGAGGAAGTACTGAGTTTATTATAGCATCTGAAAATCAAGTTCTCTGGAAAAAAAGTTTTGACCTGGGTGCGGCCAGGCTAATCCAAAACTTTGAACCATCGGACCCTCTGACATCTGAGCAGGAGAAAAATCTTAAAGAATACTTCAAGGAGGTACTGAAACCCTTGAATACACAATTGAAAAAGTATCAAGTCGAGACGTTAATCGGCTGCTCAGGATCGTTTGAATCTCTTGCCGATATGATTAAAGCAGAAAAGGATGACAATCTGCCCCTTGGAAATACATACAATTTTAATAATGAAGATTTTAAAAATCTGCATCGAAGGTTAATTGAAAGTACTGAAACCGAAAGAAAGGCCATGCCCGGACTCGTGGATTACCGGGTAGATACCATCGTTTTTGCGAGTATTTTTATCCGTTACGTAATGAAACGCTACAAAATTAAAAACATGACCTATTCGGGCTTTGCACTTAAAGAAGGAGTACTTGCCGATTTATTTTCCGGTAAGATTGCCTTGTAATAAAATAATTATAAACATCCCATCCAGTTACTATGCCGAAAATCCTGGTTATTGACGACGAAAGAAGTATACGAAATACCCTCAAAGAAATTCTTGAATACGAGAAATTTGAAGTAGACCTGGCCGAAGATGGCATAGAAGGTCTTGAAATGGCTCAAAACAATAAGTACGATGTTATTCTCTGCGATATAAAGATGCCTCGCATGGATGGTCTGGAAGTTCTGGAAAAACTTATGGATGAAAACTCAGACAATACCGTGGTAATGATTTCAGGTCATGGTACCGTTGAAACCGCTGTTGAAGCCATTAAGAAAGGTGCCTATGACTTTATCTCCAAACCACCTGATATCAATCGTATGCTTATCACTTTGCGAAATGCAATGGACAAGAGCCAGCTGGTAAAAGAAACCAAAGTGCTTAAACGTAAAGTAAGCAAAACCTATGATATGATTGGCGAATCAAATGCCATTAATCAGATTAAGGAAATGATAAGGAGAGTTGCTCCAACCGATGCCAGGATATTTATTACCGGACCCAATGGCACAGGTAAAGAGCTGGTAGCTAGGTGGCTGCACGAGTTAAGCAACAGATCTAAAGGACCGTTTGTGGAAGTAAACTGTGCTGCCATACCATCTGAACTTATTGAGAGCGAACTTTTCGGTCATGAAAAAGGATCTTTTACGTCAGCAATTAAGCAGAAAAAGGGAAATTTTGAACTGGCCACCGGTGGCACCCTATTTTTGGATGAAATAGGTGATATGAGCCTGGCAGCCCAGGCCAAAGTTTTGAGAGCATTACAGGAAAGCAAAATCAATCGTGTGGGTGGCGAAAAAGAAATCAATGTTGATGTGCGAGTGGTGGCAGCAACCAATAAAGACATCCAACAGGAAATACAGAAAGGAAATTTTCGTGAAGACCTTTATCATCGACTGAGTGTGATTCTTATTCCTGTTCCATCACTGAATGAAAGAATTGACGATATTCCTTTACTGGCCAATCACTTTCTTGACCAGATCGTTCAGGAAAACAGCATGGCGCCACGTGAGTTTACAGAAGATGCACACAAAGCCCTGCAGAAAATTACATGGACCGGCAACATCAGGGAGTTAAGAAATGTTGTGGAACGACTGGCTATTCTTTGCGATAAAACCATTACCGGCGAAGATGTGGAAACTTTTGCACAGCCCTTAAGCGGCATAAGAAATAATATAAAATAGTTCAATGGGAAAACTACCTTAGAGGGTTAAGCGCTTTGGTTTCATGAAAAAAGATGAAGGCATCGTAACGCAAAGGTAATATGGTATTTACATACTGCCGGGGTTCGTTTACAGGATTATACACAACCCCAACAGCTCTATGTCCGCGGGGTTCCATAAATTCTTCATGGGTGCGATCTTCATCATCAAAAAGCAGGTAAAATGCCGGCAAACCTGTTTTATTCATAATATATTCCACACTATTCCTGCGGGCTGATGCAATTCTTTTTTCCTGCTGCCGGCTACCCCATTGTGCACCTGCCATTACCCTGCCCTTATAAGTAGTAAATCCAACACTGAAAATATTCTCAGGGCCATGATGAACTCTGCTCAACTCCCCTATATTCTGATTTCCTACATTATACATATCGGTAAACCTGGCATCTCCTATATGAGTATTATGCGCCCAGACTATACCACTTGAACCATCACCGTAAAGATCAAGTAACCGGTTTACCGTTTCATGCATATGGTGTACTCTTGAATTCCACGAAGATGCATCCTGCCGCGTAGCAGATTTTCTGTAAAACTTTTCGGCATTGTGTTTTACGTAAGCATTCTGCAGCAAATAAAAAAACTCATAATCCGATAAATCGACGAACCTGTCTCTGGAATTTCTGATAAGTTCAACAACCGCAAGAGTTTGGGCTGAACAATCTGGACGGCCCTGCTGAACTCCCCTGGCATATGACCAACTATCGCGATCATAAGGCTGAAAGCAGTTGTAATAGCTCCTTACCTGTCTGAAGATTTCCCTGTCATGCTCACGAAGAAAACCAAGAACTGCATCCTTAGATCTCCATTCATCATAAACATCCATGCCATAAAAGCCTACCCTCCGGTCGGCAGGTAAATCATCATTATATTCCCTCAGCCATTCGGAAAGTGCTAAAACTTCTTCATTGCCCCACATCCATTGTGGCCAGCGGTCAAGGTTTTCAAGCACATCGCGGGCAGAATTCGCAGCACCCGGCATATTTTTTACATAGCGATTTAATTCGTAAAGACTGGCAAAGTCGCCTTCAACCGCAATAAAATTAAACCCCTTCTCAGAAATCAGCCGCCGACTTATTGCATCGCGCCAGAAGTAATATTCATGAGTACCATGACTTGCTTCACCCAGCAATACAAGCCTGCTATCAGCAGCAGCATTTAAAAGTAAATCAAGGTCTGTAAACCCGGATAGCGGTATTGCCTGGTCTTTGATGTATTTATCAAGATCTTTACCTCCTTGAGAAACAATTGTACAGGAGGTAAAAAGCAATAAAAAGAACAATTTTAAACCGAAGGTGAGTTTGTAATCTTTCATAAGCAGATTTTATTACATGCTAAAGCGCAATATAATAAATATCTGGCAATCACAATCGTTTTTTCAGGAAAATTAAGATAGAAGGATCAAAAAGCATAGCTGATTTTCAGACTATTGAAGAAGTAATTATCATAATTATCGCGGGTCATTTTAACTCCATCAAGATAATGAAATATGGTATTGCGCCAGCCAAACTCATAGCCTATTCGCAGGCCATTGGGAAGCTTATAAGAAAACCCCATCCCTATAGGTATGACCGGCTGAACCTGGCTGTAATCGACATCTGATTCAACAATACGATCTCTAACATCAAAAACACGGGCATCGCTAAAAAACAATCCTATTCCAACAAAACCGTATAAATCAAAAGGACTTCTTGACAATGCCGGTAGCATAAGCTCAGTTTTAGCATAAAATTCAAATATATCGTTGGTAAAACGGAAAGTTTCAGGCATGTTATCTCTAAAGGGAACTTGTCCTGTAAGGTTTGCATAATCCATTCCCAAACTCAACGCAAACCATTCACTCATAACATATCTGGTGAAAAAGCCCAGTTTGAAATTAAAATTATTGGTGTGATATTCGGTGAAGTCATTTAAGGTTAAACCCTTATTGCCTGCAATATCTGTAATACTATGTGCCGTACCAACTGAAAGGCCTATTTCCCAAAAACCAAGAGCATAATACTGATCCCGAAGTGATGTATGCAACGGCGATTTAGCCTGATTGCGGGTTGACTGATTATTTGATGATGCC
The DNA here is from genome assembly GCA_007129355.1 of Bacteroidales bacterium. Lineage (GTDB taxonomy): Bacteria > Bacteroidota > Bacteroidia > Bacteroidales > UBA7960 > SKVR01. The sequence continues at coordinate 15,308 of SKVR01000147.1, forward strand.
GAAACCCCTGACGATCTTGAACTATGAGATTCCGGATTTTGGCTCTGACTAGGAGGTGGGGTGTATCGTTGAGGTCTTGAAGCATGCCTTTGAGAACGGCTCACTCTTTCAGCTTTAGTCTTCCTGGAACCAAACAGGCGTTTAAAAATATTATTCTGAAGCTGAAACTGGGTGGTTTCTGAAAACTGATGGATTGAATAATCAGTTTCAATTGACAGATCCTGGTAAGAGCTCATCTTTACATATGAAGCAGCCGAAATTTTGGTGGTTGTGAACACCATAAAAGCAAAAAGCAGAATAAATTTCAAATATATGTGCATTTTCTGATGGATGTTAAAAATTTACAAACTGTAAACTCAACAGATAATTCTTTACCTGAATAATTACTTTGATTAAAAGAACGAATAATTAAAAAATAAATTAAAAATGATACCTGTTAATTTAAAAGAAAAACCAAAGGCGTTAAATATTAAAAAACACATAATATTACCAACGCCTTACCATATCAGGAATAAAATAACTGATTTTAATTTGCGTAAAGTAATAACTGTCATTACCCCTACTCCACGGACGTGTAAATCCATCCAGATAGTCAAAGAAAGTTTTTCTCCAACCGATGTCGAAACCGATACGAAAATCACTGCTGATTATATAGTAACCACCAATGCCCATCGGGATTGCGGGTTGAAACAAGCTATAATCAGCAAACTCATAATTCTCAGGATCGGGTACGGTAAGATCAGGATTATGGTAAAAACCTGCCAGACCTAAATATGCATAAAACTCAAGTGGGAAACCAATATAAGGTTTTGGTGTATACACCTCGCCAATTACAGCAAACTCTAAAATGTTATTGCTAAAAGAGAAATTTCTTGTTCTGCCAGCAGCCAGTGAATCAGCACCATGGATTTTGCCATAATTGATTTCTCCACGTAGTGCAAAAAATTCATGAAATTTATATCTGCCGAATAATCCGGCGTTAATACTGGTTGTACTCCATTGAGTATTGAGAAAAGAAAACCTCTGGTCAATGGATGTGCCACTTGCATCTGTCAAAGAGTGTGAAGATCCGATATTAAAACCAATATCCCAACCGTAACGCAACAACCATATATCTCTGCGTGAAAGTTGCAGAGGACGGCGTGTACCACCTGGCTGCCTTGACCTGCTGGGGGGTCTGTAAGAAAAAACTTCATTTGCCTCGCTGTTTAACTCAAAATTCAATTCAGAAATATAACCAGAATTCAGCTCTCCGGCTTCGGTTTCAATTGGGGTACTAAAAATAAAAACGAAGGCTATAAAAAAAGCAAGAAGTAATCTCATTATCTTATGATTTAATTTCCAGGGTTTTCCCACAAAACAATTTACACCGCAGCAAATATAATACTTTTTTAGATGAACAATCGAGTGATTTTACTGAATTTATAACGGTTTTTGCCTATTATGAAGTTCTTAAAATCATTAATTGAATTGATTTCTGGTATGCTTTCATTGAATATGGGGTTTTTAAAAAATAAATAACAGGCTTTTTACTTACATAAAGTGTAATTTTGCTAACATATACCCAACTTCTTTTGGCGTAATTTAAATCAAGCCAGTTATGCAAATAAAGAATAGAATTATTATTCAATTTCGGGATTTGGAACAACAATTGCAATAATCCAATTATAAATCTAATAATCAACCCAACATGAAAAACAGAACTCTAGCACTTGCGGTTTTTTTTATCTTAACCCAGTTGGGCCTGGTTTCTTGCGGAAGCGGAAAAAAAGCAACCCAAAAAGACAATGAACTTCTAAAAAACACTCCTATAGAAATGCGAAACAATAAATTTGCCTTTGATCTGTTCAATGCAATCAGTCCTTCTCATGACGAGAACCTTGTGATTTCGCCTTTCAGTATTTCAACTGCACTGGCTATGACTTATGCAGGGGCAGGAGGAAATACTGCCACGCAAATGGCAAGAACTCTATATTTTGAAACTGATCATGAAAATTTTAATAGAAATTTCTCTAAGTGGATGAATACTATTTTGGAAAAGGGTGAAGCAAAAAAGCAGTTACAGGTGGCCAACTCTTTGTGGCCGCAGGAAGATTATCCCTTCCTTGATGAATTTATGAGTTTGATTAGAGACTATTATGGATCAGCTTTTTATCAGGTAAATTACAAAGGTGATCGTGAAAAGATCAGGCAACAAATTAATGCCTGGGTTGAGAAACACACCAATAATCTTATCAAAGACCTTATTCAGCCCGGGGTGCTGGTTGATGACACAAGGCTTGTGCTTGTAAATGCCATATATTTTTTGTCCGACTGGAAAATAGCCTTTGATGAAAATGCCACAAATCCCGGCAAATTTAACATCAACAGGGATAAAACGGTTCATGTGCCCTTTATGTACATGAAAGATGATTTAAGATATGTTAAAACCGCTGATCTCCAGGCCCTTGAGCTTGAGTACGAAGGGTCTGATTTTTCCATGCTTGTTGTCTTACCGGCGGAAGACAAAAAACTTGACGGATTTATTAAAGATTTTGATGTATCAGTTTTTGCTCAAACTTTAGAAAAACTGGAGAAACAGGAAGTCCAGGTTTATCTGCCATCATTTAAGGTACGTTCGAAGTTTGATCTGGAGAAATTGCTTGCGGCCATGGGGATGCCCGATGCATTCAGCAACAGGGCTGATTTCAGTAATATGACACCATTAAACGACCTGAAAATCGACAAGGTTATTCATGAAGCTTTTATTGATGTAAACGAGGAGGGAACTGAAGCAGCTGCTTCCACGGCGGTTGTAATTATACGAAAATCAGCTATTATTGATCCTCCTGCAAATATTTTCAGAGCCGACAGACCATTCTTTTATGTCATCAGAGAGAATAAAACCAACTCCATACTTTTCATGGGTAAAGTTGTAAACCCTTATGAAAAAGCAAACTAAGAATACTATTCCTTACCCAGGGTGTAAAAAGCTTTGCAACTGAAACATTCATTTCCCGGGTCGTTGGAGCCAATTATAAGCAGGCGATCTGATGAAAATTCTGTAATAAGATTCCGGTACCATTGAATGGAATTATCATCAAGATTGGTACATGGCTCATCAAGGATAATCAAGGGTACATCGCTCATTACTGCCATAAGAATCTTCACCCTTTGCTTCATTCCTGAAGAGTAATACTTTAGTGGTTTATCAATACTTTTTTTTAAGCCCGAGAGTTTAATAAGCGAAGGTAGTGAGTAATTTGCGACCCAGGGTTTGAATTTTTGATGAAATGAAAGGGTTTCTTCAAGAGTAAATTCATCAATAAGTTCAAGATGTGGAGATGCCCAGCCAATGTACCTCGAAATTTTTTCTGACACATCCTTCTCTTTGTGACTCCATTTAACCTTGCCTTCTGAAGGAGAAAGAATTCCTGAAATTACTTTAAGCAATGTAGTTTTACCACTGCCATTGTTGCCAAGAATGCCATAATGAGTTGATGATTTGAAGTCAATATTCAGATTTCTGAAAATCCAGTTATACAGATACATTTTCCCGGTATTTTCCAAAACGATTTCCATATGGCAGCGCAAATGCAGGAAGTTAAGGCTTATTTTTCATGAAAATTATAACCCTTCATGATACCACGGCTTGAACCGGTAACAAAAGAAATAATTTCATCACGTTCAGGTGTAGCCGGCAATTCAGTTTCAATTAATGCAATAGCCTTTGTTACATTAAGCTTTCGCAGATAAATGATACGATAAATCTCCTGAATTTCATTGATCTTTTCTGACGAAAAACCTCTACGGCGCAGCCCGATGGAGTTTACCCCCACGAAAGAAAGGGGATCGCGGGCAGCCTTTGTAAATGGAGGTACATCTTTACGCACCAGGGAACCACCTGATATCATTACATGCTGGCCTATATTTACAAACTGATGAATAGCAGAAAGACCACCAATTATTGCAAAATCATGAATATTAATATGACCCGCAAGATTGGCTGCATTGGCAAGGATACAGTTATTTCCGATAACACAATCATGCGCCACGTGAACATAAGCCATGAGCAAGCAGTTATCGCCAACAACAGTTTTGTAATTGGCTTTAGTTCCTCGATTTATGGTAACAAATTCTCTTATGGTAGTGTTGTTACCTATTTCTACGGTAGTTTCTTCTCCGTCGAATTTCAGGTCCTGTGGTATGGCAGATATTACAGCACCCGGGAAGATCCTGCAGTTTTTTCCAATACGGGCACCTTCCATAATTGTTACATTTGATCCAATCCATGTGCCCTCTCCAATTTCCACGTTTTTGTGAATGGTAACAAATGGTTCAATCACTACATTATCGGCAATTTTTGCCTGTGGATGTACGTATGCTAAAGGTTGATTCATTATAATTTAGTTTGTTTTGACTATCTGGGCCATTAATTCGGCCTCCATAACAACTTTTGAACCCACATAACCTATACATTTCATATGACAGATACCCCTTCTGACCGGAGATATCAGGCTGCATTTAAGGATAAGAGTATCGCCTGGTACAACCTTTTGTTTGAATTTAACATTGTCAATTTTAAGAAAATATGTACTGTAATTTTGCGGATCTTCAACAGTAGAAAGAATAAGGATACCACCGGTTTGTGCCATGGCTTCTACCTGAAGAACACCGGGCATTACGGGTTCATTGGGGAAATGCCCCATGAAAAAAGACTCGTTCATGGTAAGGTTTTTAACACCTACCACATGCGACTCACTAATCTCAATGATCTTATCAACAAGAAGGAATGGATAACGGTGCGGAAGCATTCCTTTAATATCATTGATATCGTATACAGGTTTTTTATCAGGTTCGTATACCGGGATTTTTTGTTCAGCAATGCGTTGCTTGATGTGTTTTTTAATTTCCTTAGCAAACTTAACATTGGATTCATGTCCGGGTTTGCGGGCAATAATCTGTCCTTTGATCCTTTTGCCCGCAAGGGTTAAATCTCCAACAATATCAAGAAGTTTATGTCTTGCTGCCTCATTTTCAAAATACGGCTCAAGATTATTAAGGATACCTTCTGTTCTTACAGCAACGGATGGTTTGTTGAAAAGCTGAGCAAGTCTGTCAAGTTCATCCTGAGCTACAGGTCTGTCAACATAAACGATGGCATTGCTGAGATCGCCACCCTTAATAAGGTTTTGCTTGAGCAGAAATTCGAGCTCGTGCAGAAAAACAAAGGTGCGACATGGGGCTATTTGTGTGTTGAAGTCAGACAGTTGGTCAAGTACTGCATATTGCGAACCCAACACTTTTGATTTAAAATCAATCATACTGGAAATACGGTAATTATCTGCTGCAACAGCAATAAACTCACAATCTTTTTCCTCATCATAAAACCTTATGGTTTCATTAATTTCAAAATATTCGCGGGGTGCTTCCTGCTGAACTGTACCAATTTTTTCCAAAGCTTCAGAATAAAACCGGCTGCTTCCATCCATAATGGGCATTTCCTGGCAGTCAACCTCAATTATTATATTATCTATATCATTACCTGTAATTGCTGCAAGCACATGTTCAACAGTCAGAAGCTTTATACCGTCTTTTTCAATTGTGGTTCCGCGTGACGTATCAACAACATAGTCAGCATCTGCTAGAATAAATGTTTTCTCATCGAGGTCAGTACGTAAAAACCTTATTCCTGTATTTTCTTCTGAGGGTTTGAAGGTAAGAGTAACTGTTTGTCCTGTATGTAAACCTACTCCGGAAAGTTTTACCGGAGCCTTAATTGTTTTCTGCTTCTCAATCATGTTTTACTAGTTGTCTATAATTAAGTAGATTACAGATTTCAATTCAAGAATACCTGCTGTTTTTCAATACACAAAACATTATACGCCCGATTGAAAAATCAGGCAAAGATATGATTTTTATTTTTCTTGGTCCGGTTTGGACTTATGTATTTAAACAGAAAGTACTTATCCTTTTAATTCCTTCATCTCTTTTTCAAGGTCGTCTATTCTCTTGATCAGCTTCTCAAAATTTCGGAAATGTATATATGCTTTTACATATTTATCATGGTCGAAGGCCGGAGACCCCATTATAATTTTTCCATCTTTAATATGGGAAGAAACTCCGGATTGAGCAGCAATTTTCACTTCGTCACCAACAGAAATATGACCACTTATGCCAACCTGACCGCCAATCATACAGTTTTTTCCGACTTTACTGGATCCGGCAACACCTGACTGGGCAGCAATAACTGTATTTTCACCAATTATAACATTGTGTGCAATCTGAATAAGGTTATCAAGTTTTACACCTTTACGAATTATGGTTGAACCCATGGTTGCACGGTCAATGGTAGTATTGGCGCCTATCTCAACATTTTCTTCGAGAATAACATTGCCAATTTGCGCCACTTTCATGTAGTTATTATCACTCTGGGGTGCAAACCCAAAACCATCAGCACCTATAACAGCACCGGAATGAATTGTGCAGTTTTTTCCAATTACACAGTTTTCATAAATTCTGACACCAGGATAAAGCGTTGAGCCTGCCTTAATAATAACATTATCAGCAATATGGCATTGCGGGTATATTTTTACCTGATCTTCTATAATTACATTTTCTCCAATTACCACAAAATCTCCAATATAAAGATCGCTGCCCAGCTTTGCAGAACCAGCAATTCCGACCATGGAAGAGACACCTTTTTTCTGTGGCATATTTTGCTGGTAAAGCTCAAGAAGGCTTGCAAGTGCCTGGTAAGCATTATCAACTCTTATGAGCGTATTGTTAAGATGCTTATCGGGCTTGAAGTCCCTATTAATCAGAACTATACTTGCACCGGTAGTATAAATATATTGCGAATAGGCGGGATTTGCCAGAAATGTTAAGCTCCCAGGCTGCGCTTCTTCAATTTTTGAAATAGTATTTACTATCGTTCCCGGATCTCCTTCTATCTCTCCTCTTAAAAAATCAGAAATTTGTTTTGCCGTAAATTCCATCTGATAAGTATTTTTTTTAAAAGCCTTAATTTATATTTAAAAAAAACCCTGCAGATTACAGGGACTTCAAGATTTTTTTTTCATCAAAATTTCCCACACTTCTTTATGATAGCAAATATAATACTTCTTTACGGGATTTGAGAGTACACGAATATT
>SKVR01000311.1 GCA_007129355.1 Bacteroidales bacterium
CCACGCATAGGGCCGGAAAGCTCAGTCATGTCGTCAGTAATAGTTACAACTTCATCCTCTTCACCGGGATCAAGGTCAACATCAGATTCATCTTTTTCGCAGGCAATAAAGATTACAGCGAAAAGCACAGCAAAAATGTACAGGAAATTTTTAGTTTTCATTTTAATTTGATTTTAATGGTTAAATAATAATTAAAGATTATATTTTAGTCCGATGGATCCGTTTATTTTGTAAAAGTCCTCTCTCACCAGCAGGTTTTCTCCAAGGTCAACATAAGGAACCTGTTCAGGATTAAAAGTGTTGGGCAAAAGAATATCGGCACGCATGGGCGTATTAAGCAGGTTATTTACTTTCACAAATACTTTAAATTTCGTACCAAAGCCCTTTTCTACAGATAAGTCCAGCTGCGTAAAGCCGCGTTGCCAGATATCATTATCCAGATAGGGTGATACGCTGATGATTCTCCGGCCTGTATATACCATGGCCAGTTGAATATCAATTTTGTTTTTCTGATCCTTGTAAAGCAGGGATACATTGCTGATGTGGCGCGACTGTCCCTGCAAAGGACGGGTTTGAAGCTCTTCGCGTGAGGTGAGCTGACCACTGTCATCCCTGAAACGGAATATCTTGGTGGTTGTAATACGAGAGTCAGTAAAATTATAGAAAGCCTTTATTCCAAAACTCCTGAAATACTTGGTGACATCCACTTCAAGACCCATGTTATTAGCCGTTCCAAAATTGTTGGGTTGCAGGAAGATTGCCTGCCCGGAAATTTGCAATGCACTTTCAATGGGATCATCAATGACTTTATAAAACGCACCTACCAATACCTGATCAAGCTGAGAAGGGAAATACTCAAAACGCAGGTCAAAATTATCAGCAGTTGTTCTCTGCAAGAAAGGATTTCCACGCTCACGATAATCACCCTCATTGATTTCATAAGGAATAACCTCATAAAAGTTGGGCCGGCTCAGAGATCGGAAGTAAGAGGTGCGGACATTTGTATTACGCCATGGCTGGTATTTCAGGTGTATGCTGGGCAATATATCCCGGTATTTTACCGAGCCTATCCTTCCTTCTGTTTGCGGGGGCGCATTACTGGTCCAGCCAAAATCCGTATTTTCTACGCGCACACCTCCCAACAGTTGAAAATCAGCAATATCAAGTTTTGCTTGTGCATAATAAGCCAATACATTCTCATACGATTCGTAATTCAAGGGATCTGTGGGCGTACCCTGGGTATTAAAAAGGTTCCACGAATGGTCAAAAATATCTCCCTGCCATTCCTGGTAAATGGGCGATGCCCTGAAAAGATAGTTGTCAAAAAAGTTGGTTCGTTCCTTATGCCTGTACATACCCCCAGCGGAATATTCGGCATCAATATTTGCAAGGCTATGAGCGTAAGTCAGATTCAGATATCCTGCCATATCCTGGTCGGAGTTATTTACCCAGCGGCGGTTGAGGTCCCGGTCCAGAAGGTCGATCTCTTTTACAATTTCACCTTGAGAATTTCGTGAAGTTCCGGACCTTCTTATTACTTCTGCCAGATCGGGCTCCTCGTTGGTTGCCTTTGAATACACGGCCGACCAGTTAGCACCCAAACCCTCCATCACCTCGTGGTTGCCTTGCAGGGTAGAATTAAATATTTGCTGTGTGCGCATTCGGCCCCTCTCTCTCTCGGAAATGCGCCCGGTGCCCGGCCCCTGCCCCCGGCCAATACGCAGGTTTGTATCCATACGATGTCGAGCCTGAATATCTGTAAGGGTAATCAGGGCATTGTACAAGTCGATTTTATTTCTGCTATTGATGCGATAGTCAATTTTAGAATGGACTCCCGACCTTTGCTGTTGGGCAGAAATGCTTCTTATTTGTACTTCATCATAAAACGGATTATTAGTATTTCTGTCAACATCTGTTTCGAAAAACAAGCTATTGGCACCTCGATAGGTATTATGATAACTTGCTGCCAGAATTACGCCCATTTTTCCGCCCAGAAAGCGATCGCCAATGGCTAACCCATAGGTTTGGTTCAAGGGAGCCTTCACCCGCTCAAAATCCAGATTATCAATATCAAAATCATCTATGGAAGCCCTGTACTCAGTACCATTAATCCTTCTTGGAGACTCAATAGCCGTAAAACTCCGATCAAATTGCAAGAAATCCCGATCAAGGAAAAGCTGGCTGTAGCCGGTTCCTGCATTAAAACTCAGGAGAAACCTATCGGGGGCATCTTTCATCTTCATGTCCATTACCCCGCCAATGGCATCACCTTCCATATTGGGCGTAAGAGCTTTGGTAACTTCGAGCCTGTCGAGTAACTCCGAAGGAAAAATATCAAGGGGCACATATCTGTTTTTGGGGTCAGGACTCGGTATTTTGATACCGTTAACAAGGGTATAATTGTATCGTTTGTCCATACCCCTTACTATGGCATGCTGTCCGTCGCCACTACTGCTACGTTCCAGAGAAACCCCTGACACACGCTGAACCACATTGGCAACAGTAACATCGGGCGAAAATTCAATTTCCCTCGATGAGATAACATTCATTACGTTCATTGCATTTCTTTCGGTAGCCCGTGCACTGGCTTCGGTGTTTGCCAGGCGGGTAGTAACCACTTCAACCGTTCCCAAAGTAAATGACACAGTGGTCAATCCTATTTCAATATTGACGTTATCAGAAAGATTAAGTTGCTGCATAAAAGGCTCATATGAAATGAAAGATACATTCATTTCAAACTCACCAGAAGAAACATTTCTGATAACAAAGGTTCCGTCAAGGCCTGTTACTGCATAATAACTGGTTCCAACTAAAACAATAGTAGCTCCGGTTAAGGGTTCTGAAGTACTTTTATCATAAATAAGTCCCCTGATTGTCAGAAGCTCTGACGATTCATTATTTAAGGGGTTTGAGAAAAGGCTGGAAATATAAATTAAAAACAGAAAACTTACGCCAAAAATTTTGCCAATCATTAAATTGTTGTTTTTATTTTGATTACAAAATTGGCAATCAAATTTTTAAAACATATTTCCTGATCGTTAAGTAATCATTACCATATTTTTAATTTAGTGTTTCCTTATTATTAATATAATATTACCGTAATGTTAACATCGGCGGAACACCCCGCTAACCCAACTAAAAAAGCCTTTCACTTTGGAAAAGCAAAAGGCTTATAATTTGTAGAAAAACAGCTAAGAGTTTTAGTCAGAATTAAAAATTGCTTTTGCCTTCTTCCAGAAATTCAATATACCTTTCTATATTTAAGTCATAACCTCTGGGTGGAGCCAGCATTTCCTCATCATGATTTAAAATTACATAATAAGGCTGGGTGTTCATATTATACCGTTCGGCCTGAAAAACACTCCACCTCTGACCAACAGTTCTGATAGTCCGTTCACGGCCCAGAGCTGATGATACAAATTGTTGGTCTTCGGGCAAAGTAGTGCGGTCGTCTACAAAAAGAGAGATCTTCACAAAATCATTGGCAAGTCTTTGCAGAACCCTGGGGTCGGACCATACACCGGCTTCCATTTTACGGCAATTGGCACATCCCAGACCTGTGAAATCAAGAAATACAGGTTTTCCTGCTTCACGGGCAGCTGCCATACCTTCCTCGTAGTCAGTAAAAGCCATTAATCCATGGGGGCCATCTTTTACACTTTCACCAACATAAATATCTGAACTGGCAGCAGGAGCTGCAGAAGCAACCCCACGGCTGAGATCAAAATCCTGGGTAACCGGTGAGGGAAGGAATGAACTTACCGCTCTCAATGGTGCTCCCCAAAGTCCGGGTAAAAGATAAAACACAAAGGCAAAAGCAACAACGGCAAGTACCAATCGGGGTACACTTAAATATTTCAGTTCACTGTCATGAGCAAATTTGATTTTTCCGATCAGGTAGAGACCTAATAATAGTGAGATGGCAATCCATAATACAATAAATACTTCACGGTCAAGGATTCCCCATTGGGCAACAGCATCGGCAGTGGCAAGAAACTTAAGTGAAAAGCCCAGAACCACAAATCCAAGTACTACCTTAACAGCATTCATCCATCCGCCGGACTTGGGCAATGATTTAAGTGCAGTTGGGAAAACGGCAAATAAACTGAAAGGAATAGCCAAAGAAAGGCTGAAACCCAGCATTCCTATGGCAGGTCCGAAAACATTACCACCTGTTGCAGCGTCAACCAGTAGAGTGCCCACAATAGGGCCTGTACATGAGAATGAAACCAATACAAAAGTGAAGCCCATCAGGATAACACCGATCAATCCGCCGGTTTTGTCAGCCTTGCTGTCAAGAGCTGTTGACCAGCTTGCTGGCATGGTAAGTTCAAATGCTCCAAAGAAGGAGGCTGCAAAGAATACAAGCAATGCAAAGAAGAAAAGATTAAAACCGGGGCTTGTAGCCAGAGCATTCAGGGTATCGGCACCAAAAATCATGCTTATAGCCAGTCCCAGAACAACATAACTGAAAACAATTGTGAATCCATAAAACAAAGCATCACGAACAGCTCTTGCACGATTATCAGAATTGCGCAAAAAGAAACTTACGGTAAGCGGAATCATGGGAAATACGCATGGAGTAAGCAAGGCAAGTAAACCACCCAGTATCCCGGTTATGAACATGCCCCAGAATGAGCGTCCGGTTTCATCACCTGTTTCCGGGGTATAAATACGTGTTTCTGTTTCATCTTCACTAGAAACTTCTTCTTCTGCCAGTTCATCTAAATCAACTTCATCTGTATCTTGCTGTATGTCAGCAGCTGCAACTTCGGGTTGTGCTGCAGGGCGTTCTCTGCCGGGAAGATTAAAAGAAAACTCAATGTAATCGGGAGGTAAGCAGGATGTAGCATCGCAGCACATAAACATCAATTCACCTGTAACCTTTACAGGACTTTCAGATAAAACTTCCACAGTGCGTCTGAAAGTAACTTCCCGGTCGCTGTGCATGGCTATTTCCATGTCAAAATTCGGATCAAATTTTACTTCGGGAGCGGGAGCTTTCATATCCCCCTCAAAGCGAAACCCACTGGGCTCATTAAATTCAAAGGTGGTAGGTATAGGCCCTCCGGGAGGAACATCCATTCCATAAATCGACCAGCCGGCATCAATATGAGCCGTAAATTTAACGTCATAGGTGTTTTCAGATGTTTTCTCATGCGAGAAACTCCACTTTACAGGCTCAAGTATCTGCGCCTGCAAGCTCATAATTCCGGCCAGCAAAATTATAATACCGGCTGTAAAAAACTTTTTTATAAAATGTGTCATAGCTGTTTTTTCGTGTCTTCTTAAACCCAACCATTTGTAAAGGGTTTGGTTTGAATAAGTAGTCTTAAAAATATGTAATCAGTTAAGTATATGAAATCTTTTCAGGGTGCAAAATTAAAACAATCATCCGGTTTGATCCAATAATTTTATTTCCAAAATCTTCTGCGTAGTCTTTTTTACTCTAAATCGGTTGTCGGTTCTAAATCCCACAACCCAAACAATTTTATCATCAGATGTCAGCAACCAGATATTTTTTTTCTCTGTTCTTGGAATTTTCATATCAATTAAAAAGTCGCTGATCTTCTTTTTTCCTGACATTCCAAAAGGAAAAAAGAAATCCCCATCTATAGGATTTCTCAATTTCAATGGAAATTTCAACAACGAAAAATCCAGATATGCCCTATTTGAGTCCGTTTTAAAATCCGGGTTTTCTTCAATATCAAAAGCTCGCATCCTGATTAACCCTTGTGAAAACTGGACTTCTTTTTGTTCTTGATGGATAAGAGCCTCGGTCTTTACATCACCTTTTTTTCGGGAAATGATAAGATGTTCCCTGTCTTTCAGACATACATAATCTTTTGAAAAGAATAACTTGCCCGCTTGTTTTTCGAGACCTATTGCAATATCTTCAATTTCGGGTGATTGAAACCCAAAGTCTTTCAGTAGTTCGTAAATGATGATTTCCCTTTCAGGATATTCAAGTATTAAATTTACAGGGATGTAAGTTTTCCCATCTCTTTGATATACATGATTATTTAAATCCCTTGAGATAAAGTAATCCAGAAGCCTGTTTGTTTTAGCTGAAATATCTGATAATCTCCTTACAGATTTGTGCAAGGATGGATTTATCTCATTGAGTATTGGGATTATTTTATGCCTGATTTTATTCCTGATATACTTATCCTCCTGATTAGACAGATCCTCCCGAAATTCCAGGTTATTGATTTTTAAATACCATTCAATCTCTTCACGGCTGAAGATCAGTAAGGGTCTGATGATATTTCCATTCTTTAGAGGAATTCCTTGAAGGCCTTTTAAGCCTGTCCCCCTGGCAAGATTGTATAGTATGGTTTCCGTATTATCATCGCTTTGATGCGCAGTCGCTATCCAGTCAAATCCATTTTGTTTTCTGATATTTTCCAGCCATGAATACCTCAATTCACGGGCTGCCATTTGAATACTAATTCCTCTCCCCTTTGCAAAAGCTGTTGTTTCAAATGACTCCGAAAAAAACTTTGTTCCCAGCCGTGAAGCCAGTTCGCCAACAAAAACTTCATCATCATCTGAATCACTTCCTCTTAATTTGAAATTACAATGAGCTATGGCAAAATTATAATCTGCAGTTTTGAAAAGATCTGCCATTACGACAGAATCCACACCCCCACTGACAGCAAGGAGAATTTTTTCGTGGGGAAGGAAGAGATTATTTTTAAGAATGAATTGTATGAATTTGTCTGTCACTTCAAAAATTAATTACTGGAAATCTTTTGTTTTAGATGGTTTTTCAAAATTAGGAAAAAGATTCTATTTGTTTGGTCTAATTGCTGTAACATTTAATCATAGCAATCCGTCATAATCATAAAAATCTGCAGGTTATTTTTCACGGGTAATAGCCCAAATTACATCAATCAAAATATTAGTGCCATGAAAACAAATTTTAAACCCATCATCCTTATTCTCGTGCTAAGTTTGCCATTCATCCATCTATTTGCCGAATATCCGGCAGTTATAGATCAGCAAAATGTCTCCCAAGTATTTAAGCTTGAACTGATATTTAACGGTAAAGAAATTTTTGAAGAAGAATTAAATTTTGATACCAGGGTAACTGTAAATATTTTCAATGTAGAAAATAAAATTGAAAAGCAATCATCATTTGATATCAGAGAATTTATTAAGCCCGAAAAAGAAGTTGAAGAACCGGAGATTGATTCTATGTTCAATCACAGGATATTCACTTCCGAAATTATTCTAACAAAATAAGCCGTTATAACCCCTTATGTTGTTTTTGTTTTTAAAAAA
>SKVR01000064.1 GCA_007129355.1 Bacteroidales bacterium
GAGCGTTGGCTTGAGTATTATTTCCATAAATATGGTGTCGACGGGCGCAGCATACGCTATCCCGGACTGATAAGCCATAAAACTGAAGCAGGTGGTGGTACCACCGATTATGCAGTTGAGATCTTTTACGAAGCCATAAGAGAAAAAAAATATGAGTGTTTTCTTTCGGAAGATACTTATCTTCCCATGCAGTTTATGGATGATGCCATAAAGGCCACTATAAACCTGATGGAAGCGCCGGCAGATAAAATTCAGGTCAGAAGCAGCTACAATGTGGCAGGCATCAGCTTCAGTCCCAAAGAAATGGCTGCAGAGATCAAAAAACAAATTCCTGATTTTGAAATAAATTACAAGCCCGACTTCCGCCAGGCCATTGCCGATTCATGGCCTCAGAGCATCGATGATTCAGTTGCGCAGAAAGACTGGGGCCTCACCAATAGCTTCGACCTGAAGAAAATGTCTGATGTCATGCTCCGGGAAGTTGATAAGAAGTTCAGTTAGAATTATGCTCACATACATCGATACCCATACCCATCTTTACCTTGAACAGTTTGACAAGGATCGCAATAGTGTTGTGGAAAACGCTGTTAAGGCCGGTGTGCAGTATATGCTGCTTCCCAATGTTGACGAAGAAACCATTCAACCCATGATGGATCTGTGTGCAGCGTTTCCCGGAAACTGCAAACCCATGATGGCACTACATCCCACTTCGGTAAAAGATGACTTTGAAGAAACCCTTGCCCGTATAAAACCCTGGTTTGACAAAGGTGTGATGTGTGCTGTGGGCGAAACGGGCATCGATCTTTACTGGGACAAAACCTACTTCCACCAGCAGGTGCAGGCATTCAAAACCCAGATAGAATGGGCACTGGAGTATGACCTGCCTGTTGTGATTCACTCACGCAACTCTGTAGAAGAAATCATGGAAGTTCTTGATGAGTATCGGGGTAAGGGCCTGAAAGGCGTTATGCATTGTTTTCCCGGAAATGTTGAGCAGGCGCAATGGTTTACTGAATTTGGATTTATGCTGGGCATAGGTGGGGTGGTTACCTACAAAAAAAGTATGATGGCCAGGGTGGTTGAAGAAATGGATGCCCGATATCTCATCCTTGAAACCGATGCTCCCTATTTGCCGCCGGTGCCTTACCGGGGAAAAAGAAATGAATCTTCCTACATCCCGGTAATTGCACAAAAAGTTGCCGAACTGAAATCCATGGATGTTGATAGTATTGCCAGTATTACAACAGAAAATGCAAAGAAATTATTTCAATTAAGCTGAGAGACAGAAATTATGAGCGAAAAAGCCCAGATACTTGTCATTTACACCGGCGGAACCATAGGAATGGTACAGGATTCGGAAACCGGTGCCCTGCAAGCTTTCGATTTTAAGCATCTTACCGCCCAGATTCCAGAAATCAAAAAATTCGGATTTCATATCGACAGCATTTCCTTTGATCCCATCATTGATTCTTCCAATATGCAGCCTGCCGTATGGGTGCGCCTGGCAAAGATCATAGAGGAAAGCTACGAGAAATATGATGGCTTTGTCATTCTGCATGGTTCTGATACCATGGCTTACACTGCTTCGGCACTAAGTTTTATGCTCGAAAATATCTCCAAACCGGTTATTCTTACCGGCTCACAGCTTCCCATTGGTATGATCAGGACCGACGGGAAGGAAAACTTCATCACTTCCCTTGAAATTGCGGCAGCCAAAAAGGATGGTCTGGCCCTGGTGCCCGAGGTTTGTGTTTACTTTGAATATCAGCTTTACCGCGGCAACCGCACGCACAAGTTCAATGCCGAGCATTTTGAAGCATTCCGTTCGGTGAATTATCCGGTACTGGCACAGGCAGGCGTTGAGATCAAATACAATCATGAGTTCATCCATAAGCCTATCGGACAGGAATTCCGCATTTTTACCAGCATGGATCCGAGTGTGGCTGTGCTTACTTTGTTTCCGGGCGTAACTCTTGAAACAGTGGAATCCATTTTGAATATCAACGGCATAAAGGCTGTAGTAATGCAAACTTTTGGTTCGGGTAATGCGCCCACGCACGACTGGTTCCTGGATGAACTGCAAAAGGCAGCTGAACGTGGATTGATCATTTACAACGTTACCCAGTGCAGAGGTGGTGCCGTTAATATGGGGAAATACGAAACCAGTATTAAGCTAAAGAAAATCGGGGTGGTTAGCGGTTACGATATTACCCTTGAATCGGCCCTTACCAAACTGATGTACCTGCTGGGCAATAACTATTCTTCTCAAAGAATTAAAAAATACCTGCAAACATCCCTCAGAGGTGAAATGACGGTGCAGTAAACTTCCCGATAAAATCACTAACTCAATTATTTTCAAATAAATCCATCATAATTCAAACCCTTGGCCTTGTTTTACGTATAATTGATACAGAAATCATTCTGTCATTGTGATTTAAGTATAAAACAGGTTTAAAATGATAAGAAAGATAAGGCTTACAGAAAAGATAAAAAAGGGAGTATATTTTGTACAGAGAGAGGTTTGGCAAATCCCGCTTAAAGATCTTCCACCCCGTAAATCTTTTCTCATCAAGCAACTACGTATCTTTATTTTGGCCATGCGGGGCTTTAAGGAAGATGAATTGTTCATAAGGGCATCATCTCTTACTTATTATACACTGCTGGCTACGGTACCTGTGGTGGCCATGGCATTTGGTATTGCCAAGGGATTTGGTCTGGAAGCTTTTGTGGAGAGCCAGCTACGCGAAATATTCTCGGGTCGTGAAGAAGTATTTAACTGGATTATGGAGTTTGCCTACTCCATGCTCGAAACAACTCAGGGCGGATTGATTGCAGGGGTAGGTTTGATAATTCTGATCTATACCATTGTCATTGTTCTGATTTATGTGGAAGAAACTTTCAACGGCATCTGGCAAATCAAAAAACCAAGACCATTCTCCCGCAGGGTGAGTGATTATTTTGCCATGATGTTCGTGGCTCCCCTTTTTGTTATTTTATCCAGTGCAGTTACGGTTTTTCTGTCAACCCGGGTGGCCGAAATATCTGATAATCTGCAGTTTCTGACATTCCTTAGTCCTGCACTCATGTTTCTGGTAAATCTTATACCTTATGTGTTAATATGGACTGTTTTTCTGCTTATTTACATGGTTATGCCCAACACCAATGTCAAGTTTTCTTCAGCACTGATTGCGGCAGTAATCGCCGGAACATTATTTATTCTGGTTCAGTGGGCCTATATTTATTTCCAGGTGGGTGTTTCGCGGTATAATGCAATCTATGGTAGCTTTGCGGCATTGCCGCTGTTGCTGTTCTGGATTCGCATAAGCTGGCTGATTGTTTTGTTCGGAGCCGAGATATCTTTTGCCAATCAGAATGTGGATTATTATGAATTTGAACATGAGTCCAGGAACATCAGCCAATTCAATAAAAAGATCCTGGCGTTGTATATGTATAATCTTATAGCCAGGCGTTTTGCCAACGGAGATATTGCGCTCACGCCTCCGGAGATTGCTTTAAAGCTCGAAATGCCCATCGTGCTGGTGAGAGAAGTGCTGGATGATATGTCTGAGATTGGACTTGTGGCAGAAACCAAATCGAAGCATCACAAAGAGAACGCGTATCAACCGGGCAGCGACATCAATAAGGTTACAGTGAAAACCATAGTCGATAAGCTTGAAAATCAGGGTACCGGTTCGCTTATAATTAAAGAAACGGAAGAACTGGACGAGTTTAAGCGCACTCTCAGATCATTCAGTAATGCTATATCCAATTCACCGGAAAACAAGCTTGTGAAAGACTTTTAAGTAGAAGATCATGTTTGTGCCCGGGAAGTTCTGCTCATTTTTCTGAAGATAAACATCAAAACCAGGGTGATGGTAATACTAATAAGGGCAAAATAAATTCCGTGGCTTCCTTTGCCAATATTTTCAAGGGTTCCGTCAGTCATCTGATGCTGGAAAAGGTAGAAGAAAATCACTGCTGCAGCATTATTGACAAAGTGCGCCACAACTGCAGGCCATATACTACCCGACCAGATTACCATATATCCGAATAAAACCCCCAGGATCATTCGCGGGAAAAAGCCGAGAAACTGCATGTGTATGAAGCTGAAAAGAATGGCCGAAAGCCAGATGGCCAGATGCGCACTGTGGCTCCAGTCTTTCAGGATACGCAAAACTACCCCCCTGAACATAAACTCTTCGCCAAGTGCCGGAATGACTGCAATCATGAAAATGTTAAAGAGTAATACTGAAATGGTATCTGCCCGCAAAAAGGCATGGGTAACTTGTTCGGCTTGCTGCTCAGATGCATAAATCCAGTCTTCAACCGGTTTCATAAACTCAGGAAAACGTAACTGCATGTTCAGCTCGAGTATGTAATTAATGAACGGTACGGCAGCAAAAATCAGGATTACCGACAGGAAAAATATTTCTGGTCCCGGAGATTGCTTCATGTACAAGTATTCAGGCACTTTTTTCCCAAAGGCCCAGGCCAGGAAAATGGATGACAGAATGAAGAGGCCCAGGTGAAAAAATATCTGCATAAACTTTCCGTAAAGCAGGTTTTCAGGGGCAGTAAGGTCAAGCCTGCCGGCAAGAAATTCATCCAGTGGAACATGTACAAAAGGCATAATCAGTATCGTGCCCGCAAAAATTATAACAAAGCTGAAGGTCAGGGCAACGATGAGGGTGAAAACCAGTTTGGCTGCAGGATGCAGGCCACCAAGAAATCCTTTATTCGCCATAGAGATTTTAATATTAATTTTGCAGGGCAGCAGCTTGTTGCAGGAAGTTTCTTAAACATATCTTTCATCAGCTGAGCAAGCCCTTTTTTACAAAAGATTACAAACCTAATGGTTTTTTTGTTTTCAAAGAGATTTTTTATTTGGAAAGATGCCTTTAAAGCGTGAGATAAAAATCGGGAATATCAATTTTTCCCATCCGCCAATTATCCTGGCTCCCATGGAAGATGTGTCGGATCCCCCTTTCCGGGTTATTTGCCGTGAAATGGGCGCCGACTGGGTTTTCACAGAGTTTATCTCTGCCGACGGGCTCATCCGCGATGCAGCCAAAAGCCTGGCAAAGATGGATGTGTTCCCTGGCGAGCGACCCGTTTCCATCCAGATTTTCGGTGCACATATCGATGCCATGGTGGAAGCCGCAAAAATAGTTGAGCAGGCTAAACCCGATTTTATCGATATCAATTTCGGCTGCCCGGTGCGTAAAGTGGCCACCAAAGGTGCCGGGGCAGGTATGTTGCAGGATATCCCCAAAATGGTGGAGATGACACGGCAAATCGTAAAAGCGGTTCATACTCCCGTAACCGTAAAAACCCGCCTGGGGTGGGATGAAAAATCTAAATTTATTGTGGATACTGCCGAACGTCTGCAGGATGTGGGTATCGCAGCGCTTACCATACACGGACGTACACGAAATCAACTTTACGGCGGTACTGCCGACTGGACCTTGATCGGTGAAGTAAAGAACAACCCGCAAATGCACATCCCCATCATCGGCAACGGAGATATCAAAGACCCGCAATCTGCCCGGGATGCCCTGGAAAAATGGGGTGTAGATGGCATTATGATTGGAAGAGCTTCCATTGGCAATCCATGGATTTTCAAACAAATCAAGCACTATTTTCAGACTGGTGAACTGATTAAAGAACCTGAAATAAGCGAAAGGGCTGAGGTGTGCAAAAAGCATCTGCAAATGTCAGTAGAATGGAAAGGAGAGCGGGTTGCTGTTTTTGAGATGCGAAGGCACTATTGCACGTATTTCAGGGGTATCCGCAATTTCAAACCGTTTCGCATGCAACTGGTAACTGCACCCACGGCACAGGAAGTTTATGATATTATTGATCAGATAATATCTACCGATTTTCAAGCATAATAATTACCGACTGCCTTACCTGCCCGTTGTTATCGAAAATATCGAGAACATTTTCTTTGGAAAGATCGAGCCAGTAACCCACAATGCCTGTATTACGGGCACCCTCCACATGTCGTTCCGTATCATCGATGAAAAGTGTTTCGCGGGGATTCAGGTTGTTTTCCTTCAGAACAAACTGAAAAATGCCCGGATCGGGCTTGCGCATACCCACCTCATGCGAAAGATAATCTCTCTCAAAAAGCTTTGAAAGGCTGCTGTAACCATAAGTTTCCTTCATGTATCGGGTGTAGGATGGATAATGGATGGCGTTGGTATTGCTCAAAAGAAAAGTGCGGTAATGCACCCGGGCCATTTCCAGCAGGGTGATGCGTTCTTTGGGCAAATCGAGCAGCATGGCATCCCAGGCGGCATCGATATCCTTATCGTTTAAATCTTTTCCGCCGATGCGGCGGATCTCATCGCGAAATTCTTCGGGACTCACTTCGCCCTTATCCAGCCGGTCGAAAAGGTGGCTCTGCTTTGCAAAGGTGAAAAACTCATCGAAATTGTTTACCCCCAGCTCTTTGAAAGCATTGATGGTGGCATGCTGATCAATGTTGAGAAGCACACCCCCAAGGTCAAAAATGATATTTTTAATGATCATAATCGGTTTTTTTTGAAGAAAACAAATTTAAGTTTTTTGAATGACATTCTGTTATTTGTATTTTTGTGATAAGCCAGGTTATATTCCGGCAACATTCATTCAAATCCTATGAAAATACAACCCAAAGAATTTACGGCACTGGTACTCAAACGTAAACAATCTTTCGTCGACTGGCTTAAGGAAGCCGACAGCAAAGCCGCCAGTGAAAATGATTACGATTTTTCCGGCGATTATGGTACTTACCTGGTAAAAGATGTGAGCACCGCACCAGAAATTGAGAACTTCCTGAGAAATCATTTCAAAGAACTATTTGAAAACGAACTGGTAGAATGGCATGAGCCGGCCTTTTGGCCCGATGAACTCACCTACGATCTTTTTTGCGGGTGGTTTGAGGTGGAGGTGCATCGGCAGGTTTATGGGTTGAAAAGTTGAAAAGTTGAAAAGTTGAAAAGTTGAGAGGTTGAGAGGTTGAGAAGTTGATGGGTTTATGGGTTGATAGGTTGATTGGTTTAGAAGTTGAGAAGTTGAAGGGTTGAGGGGGTTTAGGAATTTTAAAAAATATTTATGTGCAAATCACATTATTGTTTATCTTTGCAAACTCAAAAACAAGGTGCCAAACTAACGTTTTTGCCGGGCCCATAGCTCAGTTGGTTAGAGTAGCTGACTCATAATCAGTTGGTCCCTGGTTCGAGCCCAGGTGGGCCCACAAGATAAAAGC
>SKVR01000234.1 GCA_007129355.1 Bacteroidales bacterium
TAAAAGATGTGCCTGAAGTAGTTATCAACCTGGTAAATTACCCCATGGCACGTCAGATGGCCATTTGCGGAGTAGAGTACGATACCGGGGTGAATGAATTTGAGAAAGGGGGATTTACTCCCGTTGTCTCTGAAATGGTAAAACCCTTTCGTGTAAAAGAATCACCGGTGCAATTTGAATGCAGGGTGCTTGAAACAAGAGCCATGAGCGAAAAACCGGGCGCAGCTAATCTTATCATTGCAGAAGCTATATTGATACATATGAATGAGATGATTTTTGCCGATGAAAACACCATCGATCCGCAGAAAATTGATATGGTGGGACGTCTGGGCAATTTCAACTATTGCAGGGCAAGCGGTGAAAGCGTTTTTGCTATAAAACAACCCCCGGCAGATATTGCCCTGGGCTTTGACAACCTGCCTGATCATTTAAAAACCAGCAAAATACTTTCAGGACATTATCTGGCCATGATGGCAGGAGTAAAACGGCTTCCCGGGCCGGATTCCGTATCAGATTTCGCCCGGCAAAAGGAGATACGAAAATTCACCGATATCCTGAATAAAACATCAAAAGACAAAACAAAACTATTGCATGAAGAAGTTTTTAAATACCTTGAGAAAGGTGAAACAGAAAACGCCTGGAAACTCCTACTGGTGGCAGAGCAGTCAGGCGTAATCTGAAATGTCGTAAATATGGATACAAAACTCTTTATCAGGAAAGTTTTCCTTTATAGTCTTCGTATCCAAAAAACCGGCATGGAGCAAAGGTTCCGTCTTCTTTCCAGATGCCAATGGCGGGGTGTTTCACTCCATTGAAATAGGTGGTTTTTACCATGGTATAATGAATCATATCATCAAAAATAATCATATCTCCAATTTGCAAATCCTTTTCAAAAGAATAATCTCCCATACCCATATAATCACCTGCCAAACAGGTAAGGCCACCCATACGGTAAACCGTTTTGCCGTCCTGTGCATCAGTTGCCCCTAATATTTTCGGCTTATAAGGCATTTCAAGGCAATCGGGCATATGTGCAGAAAAACTTACATCAAGCATAGCTACTTTTATACCTTGATTTTCAATAATATCCTGAACAGTTGAAACCAGGTAACCTGTTTGCCAGCCCACTGCTTCACCCGGCTCAAGTATCACTTTTTCCAGGTTGGGATAACGGTTTCTGAAATCTTTCAACAGTTCCACCAGGTGCTTTACATCATAATCTTTTCGGGTAATATGATGCCCGCCACCCATATTGAACCATTTTACCTGTTTTATCTGTTCAGCAAACTTCTCTTCTACTTTTTCAAGGGTCCTTTCCAGCACAAAAGAATCATTCTCGCACAAAACATGGAAATGCAAACCTTCAATATCATCGGGTATGCGTTCCGGTAACTGGTTTTTCTTTATCCCCAGCCTTGAGCCCGGAATAGCGGGATTATACAGATCGGTTTCAACTTCCGAATATTCAGGGTTGATCCTTAATCCCATGCTTACAGGTTTGTGGTAACTTTTTACCTTATCGCGAAATCTTTGGTACTGGCTCATGGAATTAAAGGAGATATGGCTGCTGTAATGCAGTATCTGATCCATCTCATCCTCGAAAAATACCGGGCAATAGGTGTGTGCCTCCACGCCCATTTCATCAAATACCAGTCGTGCTTCGTTGAGTGAACTTGCAGTAGCTCCGCTGAGATACTGTTTGATCATAGGAAATGTTGCCCACATGGAATATCCTTTCAGGGCACAGATAATATCCACTCCTGCTTCTTTCTGCACCAGATCAAGGATCTCCAGGTTGATTCTCAGGAGTTTTTCATCCAGAACAAAACAGGGAGACGGTATTTGGTTGAAATCTACGCTCATTTTTCAACCGGTAAGGGTTCGTCAATCTTTTCATGCCACGGCAGTCCGTAAACGGGAAGTTTTTCCATAAACGGATCGGGATCAAATTCTTCTACATTGAAAACTCCCTGACCAGCCCACTTGCCGGTAAGCATCATCATAGCACCTATCATGGCAGGTACACCGGTTGTAAAAGAAATCGCCTGGGCCTTTACATCTCTGTATGCTTCGGCATGCGAGCAGTTATTCCATACATAGTAGGTACGTTCCTTACCACCTTTGATTCCTCTTATCTGGCATCCGATGGATGTTTGTCCTTTGTAGCCTTCACCCAGTGAAGAGGGTTCCGGAAGAACCGCCTTAAGAAATTCCAGTGGAACAATATCCATTCCCTTAAAATTGATGGGTTTAATGCTTGTCATACCCACTTCCTGCAATACATTGAGGAAGTTGATATATTTTTCGCCAAATGTCATCCAGAAACGGGCTCTTTTAAGGGTTGGGAAGTTTTTTACCAGCGACTCGAGCTCCTCATGATACAAGAGGTAGGATTCACGTGCTCCGATATCAGGATATTCAATGGGTTTGTGAATTTCGAGAGGCTTGGTTTCCACCCAGCTTCCATCTTTCCAGTAACGGCCATTTTGTGTAATCTCACGAATATTGATCTCGGGATTGAAATTTGTGGCAAAAGATTTACCATGATCTCCGGCATTGCAATCCACTATATCGAGATAATGCATCTCATCAAAATAATGTTTGGCTGCATAAGCTGTGAAAACACCTGTAACACCGGGGTCGAATCCGCAACCCAGAACAGCAAGTATGCCAGCTTCCCTGAAACGATCATGAAAAGCCCATTGCCATTTGTATTCAAACTTTGCCACATCTTTGGGCTCGTAATTGGCCGTATCCAGGTAATGGGTTTTAGTTTGCAGACAAGCCTCCATGATGGTAAGATCCTGGTAAGGCAACGCAACATTGATGACCAGTTCGGGTTTAAAATCATTGATAAGTTCAACCAGCTCAGGGACATTATCAGCATCTACCTGTGCTGTTCTTACCCTGTCGCCACCAATATCATGTGCAATGGCTTCACATTTTTCCAGGGTACGGCTTGCAAGCAAAATGTCGGAAAACACTTCCGGTACAGCGGCACACTTGCGGGTAACCACATTGCCAACTCCCCCGGCTCCAATAATCAATACCTTACTCATAGTTTTATTTTTTTGGGGTTTATTTTCTGTATTTTAATCTACAAAAATAGGAAAAACCCTGATGCTTTATATGAAAATTTGGTGTCGACCCGGAACAGTTTTTAAATCCTGAAAAATGAATCCGAAGAAATAAAAACTTCGACCGAACTTATTTGCTATTTTTGAAGTTTAGTAATATTATTCTGTTTCATAATATTATTCTTACATAATGACATTTCAAAGCAAAAAGATAAAATCTCCCTGTATCGACGTATGTGTTAGCCGAAACGAAGTATGTATAGGTTGCTACCGGACCCTTGATGAAATGGCGGGCTGGAAAACCTATACTGAAGAACAAAAACAGGAAGTGCTGGAAAACATAAAAAAGAGAAGGCCATCGCAGGATTATTACGGTGGTCCGGTTTGAAATACAGCTTAAAAAACTCATTGTTCAGCTAATGGATGGAAGCCAGTTGAAAGCCTGGGTCTACACAAGAAAATCAACAGGATTTGAATACTAAATATCAAATCTGGGCCTTGGTGTTTGCGGAGTCGATGGTGGCAGAACAGGCAGCTCCAGTGCATATGCCGGAATTTCCCCGGTAAGGGATTTCAGAAACTCAACAATCAGGTGGTTCTGCTCAGGGGTGAGTTCACGACTTAGCATTTCCTCAGAAACAATATTAACAGTTTCGCTTAAACTCCAGACACTGCCATCATGCAGGTAAGGGTAGGTCATTTCAATATTGAGAAGTGATGGGACCTTAAAGAAATGCTTATCTGCCTCACGTTGGGTAAAATCAAATCTTCCCTTATGGAATTCTCCGGTTTCCTTTTCTCTGGGCGTCTGGAAGAATGTAAAAATTTCACCGCCCATTACCTGTCCGCTGTGACATGTTTGACAACCCACTTCTATAAAAGTTTCCAGTCCCTTTTTCTGCTCTTCATTTAAGGCATTGGCATCGCCCCTGAGAAAATCATCAAAGGGTGAATAAGTGAGCAGAATTCTTTCGAAGGCACCGATGGCATTCCCCACATTTTCATACACCAACGGATTATCCTGATCGGTAAAAACAGCCCGAAAGCGCTCAACATATTCGGGCATAGATGCGAGTACCTCAAGTACATGCTCCTCTGTGGCAGCCATTTCGAGCGGATCGAGAATGGGCATACCGGCCTGTTCTTCAACATCTTTGGCACGCCCGTCCCAGAACTGGGTTTTATGAAACGCAGCATTCAGAACTGTAGGTGCATTCAATGGACCTTTCTGCCAGCCATGACCAATAGAAACCGGGGTCTGATCTACTCCGAAAGTGGTAAGATTATGACACGAGCTGCAACTTATGATACTACTTTTAGAGATGCGGGGTTCATGAAAGAGCATCCTGCCCAGTTCGATAATTTCATCTGACTTATTCATGCCCTCTTCAAAAGCGTGCTCGGGCATGGGTGATGTAAAAGACAGGGCTTTCTCCTGAAGCTCTGTAAGTTCTGTAGTTCGTTCAGTCTGTTCTGAACAATGAACGAAAAGCACAGCACTTGCAAAAGCAATGGCCAGCAGAGAGCAAATATTTTTATGGCTTTTTAGGATGGAGATGATCTTTCTCATAAAGCAGTTTTTTGATTTGCTGCGAATATAAGAAATACTCCTTTAAGGAAAGTGAAGTTTAAATGAAAAGACCCCTCTCCAGTTCTAATTTAGAAGCATAACAAATAATAATGGATGTAGTCAGGCTGCCCAGCTTTCTCTGTCAAGACTGCGGTAATGTATAGCTTCGGCAAGATGTTCAGATTTAATATCCGCGCTACCATCCAAATCGGCAATGGTTCGCGAAACTTTGAGAATTCGGTCGTAAGCTCTTGCAGATAAATCCAGTCGTTCCATTGCGGTTTTAAGCAAAAGACTTCCTGCGTTATCGATCCGGCAAACTTCGCGGAGAATCTTGGAGCTGATCTGGGCATTGCAGTAAATCCCTTGATTATCCTTATACCTGTTTTCCTGCATTTCTCTTGCTATGATAACCCTTTCTCGTATATTTTCACTTTTCTCAGATTGTTTAAGTTCCGAAAGTTCCCGGAAAGGGACTGGCGTAACTTCTATATGAATGTCAATACGATCGAGTAAGGGTCCCGAAATTTTATTGAGATATTTTTGCACAATGCCTGCTCCGCAAACACAATCTTTGTCAGGATGGTTATAAAAACCACAAGGGCAGGGATTCATAGAAGCAACCAGCATAAAGCTGGCCGGGTAATCAATGGAAAACCTTGCCCTGCTTACAGTTACTACACGATCTTCAAGAGGTTGCCTGAGTACTTCCAGCACTGTTCTTTTAAATTCTGGCAGCTCATCTAAAAATAATACGCCGTTGTGAGCAAGTGATATTTCACCGGGTTGCGGGAAAGAGCCCCCACCCACGAGTGCCACGTCTGAAATTGTATGGTGCGGGCTTCTGAAGGGTCGCACAGGAATAAGCGAAGCATTCTTCCCCAGCTTACCTGCTACACTGTGAATTTTTGTGGTTTCCAGAGCTTCCTGAAGGCTTGGCGGGGGCAATATTCCGGGCAAACGCTTCGCTAGCATTGTCTTTCCTGCACCGGGCGGGCCAATCATAATTAAATTATGACCTCCCGCAGCTGCAACTTCAAAGGCACGTTTAATATTTTCCTGTCCCTTCACATCGGAAAAATCAAAGTCATAATCATTCAGTCGCGAAAAAAATTCTTCGCGCGTATTTACTTCAACTTTTTCAAGCTGAATATCTCCATTAAAAAAATCTATTACCTGTTTAATGTTATCTATTCCATATACATCCAGATTACTTACTACTGCCGCTTCTCTGGCATTATCGGCCGGCAGGATAAAACCCTTAAAACCTTCTTTTCTTGCCTGTATGGCAATGGGTAATGCACCTTTAATGGACTGTACGCTGCCATCAAGCGAAAGCTCTCCCATAATAATATACTCATTCAAGTTCGGAGCATTGATCTGCTCACTTGCCGCCAGTATACCTACAGCAATGGGTAAATCATAGGCTGATCCTTCCTTTCGTATATCGGCAGGTGCCATGTTTACAACAATTCTTTTCCCGGGGATTTTAAACCCGATATGTTTCAAAGCAGTATCAATACGGTGGTGACTTTCTTTTACTGCACTGTCTGGCAGACCGACCATGAAAAAATTAATTCCTTTCGAAACATCCACTTCTATGGTAATGGTTGTGGAGTTAATACCCTGGACTGCACTGCCGTAAGTTTTTACCAACATAATAGATTTTTTAAGTTATACACCAATTAAGGCATTCATATGCCATACTTTAATAAATTTACGATAGTTTCAGGAAAATTCAAAAAATTAATTATGTTAAGATGTACATGTCTCCAATTAAACTATCTTTTAGGTATCTTTGGCAGTTCTGAAATTAAAAACCGACTTATATGAATAAGCTGCGGGAACAAAGCCCTTCTGAAGAAATCGTTAATGCCATATTGCACGGAATAGGTTTGGGATTATCAATCGCTGCGCTGGTAGTTCTGATTATTTATGCAAATATTCATGGCGACACCTGGCATATTGTATCATTCAGTGTTTACGGAACCACGCTGATCATACTCTATCTGGCATCTACACTTTATCATAGTTTCCCTAAGGGCAAATGGAAAAACATTTTGCATGTAATTGACCATTCGTCCATTTTTCTGCTAATTGCAGGCACCTATACTCCTGTAACGCTCACTGCTATGCGTGGCCCATGGGGATGGAGTATATTTGGGGTAGTATGGGGTATTGCTTTGCTGGGAATAACTCTTAAAGTTTTTTGGATTGATAAACTTAAGTTTCTATCTGTAGGTCTTTATGTTATAATGGGCTGGATAATTGTTATAGCCATTAAACCCTTACTTGAAAGCCTGGAAACTATTAGTCTTACCTTCTTACTGGCAGGTGGAATATCATATATGGTAGGAATTATATTTTATATTTGGAGACGGTTAAAATATTCACATGGCATTTGGCATCTTTTTGTTCTTGCCGGAAGTATCTGTCACTTTTTTACTGTATTCTATCTTTTACCAAAATAACTTCTACCTTTCAGAATACAAAAAACCCCCACCTTTATGTAAAGATGAGGGTTATAAAATCGGGCGACCGAGCCCGGGGATTACCCCGGTAAGGTACCACCTGCCCTGGCAGGCTTAA
>SKVR01000270.1 GCA_007129355.1 Bacteroidales bacterium
ACGGTAAGTCCGCCCGCCACTGCCGACATGGCATTAATCCAATATGCCACCCGGGTTACATCGCCCAGGGCAAGCAACGAAAACATCCGGGCCATCAATTGGTACAAAGGCGCACCCGGGGGGTGAGCAATCTGCAGTTTATAGGATGTGGCAAGACGCTCTCCCGCATCCCAGAAACTGGCGGTAGGCTCAATGGTCATCATGAATACTGCAGTGGCCGTTAGAAACATCAGCCACCCGATAATGTTGTTGATCGGTTTATATGATTTCAGGTCCATGGAAAAAAAAGATTGGTGATCATTTGAAAAAAAGCTTCTTTGAGTATGGTAGTTTTTCGCCTGCGAAGATAAAAAGAAAAACAGCAAGTAAGCAGGTTTAAAACTGGAAATAGCTAATTCAAATATTTTTGCAATTTTTTTTTGCCTGAAATATTTTTTTGTCTACTTTTGCAATCCGTTACGGAAAACATTGACCGATGGTGTAACGGTAGCACTACAGTTTTTGGAGCTGTCTGTCCAGGTTCGAATCCTGGTCGGTCAACGTAAAATGAAACCCCCGGATGTTGTTCGGGGGTTTTTTATTTTGGGAAGTTAGAAAATGGAGAAGAAAGAAAGTAAGAAAGTAAGAAAATAGGGAAATGGGGATTGAGCAACAATTTGATATTTCATGCGCTGCTGCCAAAATACAAACAAATCAAAGGTTTATTTGTATTATAAATTATGAAATATCTCCTAAATATAAATGAAATCAAATCGACAGATGAACTGGAAGATTCATGGAACCAGGACGACTATACCGAACTACTGAAAAGATTTGATTACCCGGATGCCGGAAAGCTGAAACACAACGAACTGGAGGAGTATCTATTTATGGCAATAGCAGACTTTGATCCGCCTGAAGCAGCTAAGATAATTTTGGACTATAAACTATCTGATGAATTGGCCGAAGGACAAATCGACAATATTTCGCATGAAATGCTGCGCGAAAAGGTATCAGAGAATTACTCGGATATTGCTTTACACAAAGGCCTGTTCGAAGTGAATCAATTACTGTATAAGGCCTACAACGGGAAATTTCCTTATACCAAAGCGAATGTATTATCATTCAGTATAAAGCAGACGTCAGGTGATGAGCAGGAAATCAGCAAGGAAATTGTTTTGCAGGCGATCAGTCAGGGGCTTTCGGAAAACAACCTGATCAACCGGTTGTTCAGGGAACAACTCGACGGCAGTGTACCTTTTCATGAAGCCGGGAGTATCATCTGGGAATTACATCACCATGGCAATCAAAATTACTCCATAACCACTTCCGAAAAGTGGATCAGCCCGGATGAATTTACCAGCCAGGAATTTGAAAGCATGGTAAATCTGTATGATGAAAATACTGAGGCGGAGAATTAGTCAAGTTCAGGGAAATGAGAAAGAATATCTTTTTTTCTATAAACATTCGACATCTCCGAGGCCGCAATTGAAAAAGCATGCCATTTTCAATCCCGGAGGGATTGCATGTGTATAGCATAATGACGATTGAATGAATAGTACGACCCCATCCCAAAAAAACCCTTTACAATAACTCCTGAATTAAAAAAAATGTTTAGGTTTGGAGTTTGATGGATTAAAAATAATCAAGAATTTGAAAAACATTCTGGACTGGATTGCTGAGCACGACGAGAAGCTTCTTTTCATTGTGCTGTACATAGTTATTTCGCTGGTGCTGAGCATTGCGGTGAGCCTGTTCTGGCTTCTGTTTGCGGTGCTGTTGCACCTGGCGCTGGAGCTCATCAGGCAAAGCCGTGTTAAAACCGGCAAAAAGACCATACTCCTGGAAAGTCTGTGGGAAACAAAATCCGATTTTGCCCTGGTGGCCTTTGCACTGTGGCTGGTGGTATACCTTGATTTTATTTTCGGGGTGGCCGGACTGGGTGCAGCAGCCCGAATAGGTGTACAGAGCTCTTCACGTCTGGGAAGGATTGGTGCCCGGCTGGCAAACTTTGTCACCCGCTTCGCTGCCTGGCAAAGGGTGGTCAGATCCGTTATGCTTGCCCTGGATGATTTGCTGATCCTGACCCGTATCATTCAAAACAGCCGAAGAGCAAAAATCATGAAAAAGTATCACCAAAACAACGGCTCAGAAGTTTCCCCAGACCCCTCCCCTGCACCTAAAACCAAGCCCGATCCATACCAATCATCCTGGTCGCAAAAATGGACCTTCGGCGATTACTTCGGACTGGGTATGCTGATTCTTTTCCTGCTACTCGTAATTACAGCACCATGGATTACCGGACATACTTATGCTGAAATAAAAGGGATAATTACGGTGGAGTTTAGGCCGTTTCCGTAGGTTTTGGGAAATGGTGCGACACATCATGGACAACTATGCGGTCATGGTGTTTTCAACCGGTTTGCATGCATTCTATTCCGTGAAAGGGCTGGAAGTCGCACCTGGAAGAACCGGTGGTACCAAACAATTCAAAATCATTCCATGATTTTCCAGCTGCGTAACTGTTACTTTGCGAGACAAAACAATTTCCTGATATTATTCCGGGCTATATGAAAGAGTTTTCAGTGCATACCCGGTATGATATGGTGTTCATCTCTGTACCAAAAACTCTGAGCCGCCAACTCGCAATATAATGCATTCATAATTAATTAACTACGTTATTTTTTAATTATTGGCACGGGTTTTGGTATTTTAAGGCCAATAGAAATCCACTTAAAACCTAAAGATATGAAAAAGCTATTTATCACCTCGATCTTAGCACTCCTCTTTGCAGGAGGCCTATCGGCACAAAACTGGCCCGATGAATATCTCGGTCTGCCCGGTGACAACCTGAACCTGTTTGCCGTGATGAATCTCTTCCAGGAATCTGAAACCCTTGAAGGGTTTGAAAGAAGCCTGAACGACCCCGACAAAATGATCAACAACCTTGACCTTAACAGAGACAACTACGTTGACTATCTGATGGTTTTTGACTATGTTGAAGGAAACGTTCACACTATCGTTATCAGGGTAGCCCTCAATAAACGTGATTACCAGGATGTGGCCGTATTTACCGTTGAGAAATTCCGCGACGGCTCAGTACAGGTCCAGCTGATTGGCGATGAAGCACTCTATGGCCCCAACTACATTGTTGAGCCCTATTATGCTGAAACACCTAATCCGGCATACCGCGGTAATGCAGCTCAGGCAGCGCCCCGTAATGCAACTGTTGTAAGAACCACCTACTACGAAGTTGCACACTGGCCGGTGATCGTATACATCTCAAGACCGGTTTACAGACCCTGGCGTTCAGTATACTATTACGGATATTATCCGGTTTCCTGGCGTCCGTGGACACCCCACTACTGGCACTTCTACTACGGATATCACTACAACTGGCATTCACACTATTATGCATACTACCGTCCCTGGAGACATCACCGCTGCGGATACTACCATACGGGATATTATACCAGCATACGTAATTATTCACCAACAATAATTGTAAACGTTAATAAGGGCACTTACAGAAACACATACAGCCGCCCCGATTCAAGAAAACAAGGTGAGGTACTTTACACCCAGAGACATAGTTCGGGTACTACAGTGGGGCGAAGCGCAGCTGTAAACTCAGATACCCGCAGGCAGGCTTCACAAGCAGCTTCGTCAAACAATGCAAGAGTCGCCAGACAGGAAAATGCAACCAGAACTGCAGCCAGCCCGGCACGCACCAATACCAGCGCCACCAGACAAAGTGCTGAAACCGGTCGCAGACAGGAAGCAACTGTTAACACAACCAGAGAAAACAGAGGACAGGCTGTACAAAGTAATGCCCCAAGGCAAAGCACAACTGCAAGACCGGCTAATGAAGCATCCCGTAACCAGAACAGCAGGGTGACTAACACTAACAGGGTCGATAACATGGGTCCCGCTGTACAAAATAACGCAGCTCCCCGCAGAGAAACGAGCACGGCACCTGCACGCAATGTGAGTAATCCTGCATCATACCGGAACAGGGCAGCCACGCAAAGTGCACCTGCCAATGTATCTCCGAACAGGTCAAACAGCGGATCTGCAGTGAGAACACAACCGGCAAGGACAAAGTCTCAGTCTTCGGGCAATGTTAGTTCCTCAAGTCGTAACACCAGCAGAAATAGCGGAACTTCAGTTCAAAGAAGCGGAAACAGTAACAGAAATAGCGGAACTTCAGTACAAAGAAGTGGAAGCAGTAACAGAAATAGTGGAACTTCAGTACAAAGAAGTGGAAGCAGTAACAGAAATAGTGGAGCTTCTGTACAAAGAAGTGGAAGCAGTAACAGAAATAGCGGAACTTCTGTACAAAGGAGCGGAAGCAGCAGCAATCAGAGAAGTGCTCCGGCAAGAGAATCAGGAAGCAGCAGAGCAACTGGAAGAAGATAATTTTTGTTAATTTGAATTTAAGAGAGCGCAGAGTTATTGATTAACTCTGCGCTCTTTTTCATTAACAGCGAGTTTTTGAGCTTTTCCGTAATAACCTTTTGTCATTGTTTTCGTATGCTTATACATAAAAAGTGCAGGTTTATGCCGTATTTTCAGGATGGTTTGTTAGATTAAAATCCATAACCTGCTGATATTATTGCATTTAACTTAACACTGATAATACTTTAAATGGTTAATAACACTTGTTGTTTCTGTTGATTTAAGATCTGATTATGAAAAAATACAATCTTTCAGTATTTTATGCCACTAAGGAGGTTTGCAAAATCGTAAAGAATACGTTTCAAGGGCAAAGCAAACAATGTCATGCATTAAGTTCTGAAATTTCGGAAAAGAATATACCCGAAGATTCTATTCAAAGTATAATCGCCATAGAACTGAACGATTCCTTTCAGTTTAAAATCAAGGACATTCTTGAGAGAATTGAAGGTTATGAGCATTCTGTATGCATAGTCATTGAATCGGAAACCGAAACCATATATCAATACAGCAGAAACCCGGTATTTCACAAAAATATCATAAAATACCCTTTTAATGAGAGAGAGTTTGCCATGGTCATTGAACTTGGCCTTGAACGGCAGACTCTTAATCTTTTACAGAAAAAATCTAAGTTATTCAGTGAGGCAGTAAACCAGAGTGCCAACAGTATAGTTATTACCAATCCTGTGGGAGAGGTTGAATTCGTTAATCCGGCCTTTGAGGAAATCACGGGTTATACCTTTAAAGAAATTCTAGGTCAGCACACCCGCATTTTGAAATCAGGTGAACATAATGATGAGTTCTATGAAAAAATGTGGAAGATCATTACAATGGGAGTTAAATGGGAGGGAGAATTACGGAACCGTAAAAAGAACGGTGACCTTTTCTGGGAGGAGGTTACCATAAGTCCGATCATCAGGGACAATGGAAAAATCCGCAATTTTCTGGCCATTAAAAATGACATTACTGAACGAAAGAAAGCAACTGAAGCTGTAAACAACAGCAAGCAATTGCTCAGAGAGATTATTGACCGTATACCACAGTTAATTTACGTCAGGGATTCGGAAGGTCGTTATCTGCTGGCCAATCAGGCTTTTGCCAAACATCGTGGCAAAGACCCCGAAGATATCATTGGATTCACTGAAATGGAACTAAATCCCAACAGGGAAGAAATTAATAAAATTTTTGAAGAAGACCGACTAATCTTTGAAGAAGGCAAGGAAGTGCATCGCGAAGAAAAGAAGTACGATCTTGTTCAGAAAAGAGAACGGTATTTCCAATATTCGAAAGTCTCCTTCCAACTTCCTGATTCAAAAAACCCGGCATTACTGGCTGTATGGAATTGCGTTACGGAACAAAAAACCATTGAAAAGGAACTGCGCGATGCTCGCGAAGAATTACTGGACGCCCAGAAACTGGGTGGTTTTGGCAACTGGATGATTGATTTTGAAAATGAAAAAGCCATCTGGACAGAGCAGGTATATCACCAATATGGTATTGACCCCAACACAGAGCCTCCCTACGCCAAAGATTTTTACACCCATATACACCCCGACGATCATCAACAGATCCTTGATGCCATAGAAAAAGCACGCAATGAAGGTTTTGCCAAATACGAATGCCGCGCCATAAAACCCAATAAAGAAATCACTCATGTGGAGGCTACTGTAAAGCCTATCATTAAGAACGATAAATTAACAGGCTTCTTCGGCACCTCATTCGATATCACCACCCGTAAAACCCATGAAGAGGAGATCATTGCTGCCCGTAAGGAGGCTATTGCTGCAGCTAAAGCAAAATCAGACTTCCTTTCCGTCATGAGTCATGAAATCCGTACGCCCCTTAACGCCATAATAGTTATGGCCGATATGCTTATGAATGAGGTAGACGATCCTGTTCATAAGGAAAATGTTGAAATACTGAACTTCTCAGCCCGCGACCTGCTCAGTCTCGTAAATGATATCCTTGATTACTCAAAAATTGAAGCTGGTAAGCTGGAGCTTGAAAGTATTCCTATAAAAACCAGGGAATACCTGAAGAATATCGTAAACACCAATATGCTCAAGGCCCAGGAAAAAGGTATCAAAATGGAACTTGATATTGATGAAAATATTCCTGAAGAAATTTTAGGTGACCCTTTAAGATTGGGGCAGATCCTTAAAAACCTGATCTCAAATGCAGTAAAATTTACCGAAAGGGGTGGTGTAACCCTGATTGTTAAACAAGTCAGCAGCGATGATGAAACCAGCCGGATCTATTTCGGAATAAAAGACACCGGAATCGGAATCCAACCTGATAAAATAGACTCGCTGTTTGAAGTGTTCACCCAGGCAAGTTCGGAAACTTCACGTAAGTTCGGTGGAACGGGCCTTGGTCTTGCTATTGTAAAAAGCCTGCTATTTATGCATAACAGCAGTATAATTGTGGAAAGTAAGCCTAAGGATGGCTCTTTGTTTCATTTTGAAATTGAATTTCCCTACAAAAAAGCAACTCCTCCAAGTGTCGTGACCGTTCCTGAAAAACTTGATGCTCTTAGCCTGAAAGGTTACAACATTATGCTGGTTGAAGACAACGTAATGAACATCATGGTGGCCAAAAAGATTTTCGAAAAGTGGGATTGTAAACTCAATATTGCTGAAGATGGTTATATTGCTATGCAGAAAGCCACGCGCCACGATTTTGATATCATTCTTATGGATTTGCAGATGCCGGGAATTGATGGTTTTGAAACCACAAAAAAACTCCGGAAAATGTCAGATTACTACTCAAAGGTTCCCATATTTGCACTCA
>SKVR01000096.1 GCA_007129355.1 Bacteroidales bacterium
AACATACGCATTCGATGATTCCCGAGGCGAAAACCTATAACGACTATCGAAGAATGCTTGATGAGGCCAAAGAACTTCACGGTGTAATTATATGCACTCCTTTGCATGTGCATGCACAGCCCACCATTGATGCTATGGAAATGGGCCTGCATGTTTTCTGCGAAAAGGCAATGGCCCGCACACTTGACGATACCTATGCCATGGCTGAAGCACATTACCGCACAGGAAAGGCATTGCAGATAGGTCATCAGCGGTTGTTCGACCCCAAGTTTCTCAGGGGGATGAACAAAGTATATCAGGGAGATTTGGGAAAAGTTACCCAAATACGTGCCTACTGGCATCGCAACAACGACTGGCGTCGTCCTGTGCCCGCTGATCAGCCTGAGCTGGAGAGATTTATCAACTGGCGGCTGTATCGTGATTACTCCTGTGGTTTACTCACCGAGCTGGCTTCACACCACATCCAGGTTGCCAACTGGGTAAAAAAAGATATACCCGTTGATGTGAGGGGAACTGGCAGTATAA
Organism: Bacteroidales bacterium; assembly: GCA_007129355.1. GTDB lineage: Bacteria > Bacteroidota > Bacteroidia > Bacteroidales > UBA7960 > SKVR01. Next base: position 526 of record SKVR01000096.1, read on the forward strand.
GCTTCTGGAAAGACGGAAGAGAAGTTGAAGATAACGTAGCACTGATATTTACCTATAAGGACGGCACCCAATTCATTTACGATTCTATGATTCAAAACCGCAGGCATGGCCTTGAGATACAGGTGCTTGGGCATAAAGGCAGCCTTGAACTGGAAACCAACAACTTCTTTCTCGAAGATCCACCACCCCAAAAACCCGCAGGAATCATTCAGCTTTTGCATGACCTTGAAGAAAATGTGCTGGGTAAGGTACCCATCGGCAGCTCTTCATGGGATCCGGAAGTGGCAATGACCTATAAAGGAGAATCAATTGTGAATGAAAATATTACAGACGGTACCTGGGAACAATTTACCGGTTTTGCCAAAGCCATCAGAGAAGATAAACCTATACCGGGCCTTTTTGAGGAAGGTTATTACGGCTCAATCTGGACATTGCTCGGCCAGCAGGCCATTGATACCGGTAATGTGGTTAGCATGCCGGATAGATTCAAAATAAGAAATTTCCCTGGATGACCATTTAATTAAATATGTATAGCATGAAAGATATTATTATCAAAGGTAGCCGTATTGTCAAAGAACTAAAGTATTTACTGATTTGCTACATAATAGCCAACCTGGTCAATGTTTACGCCATTGTAAATTATAATACCGAATGGATGGAACTGTTGAACTGGCAAAGATTTATCATTTTTATCGCAGTGATTTTTTACGCTTTTACGGTAATAATCAGATTGATTGCCGTTGCATTGCGGCAACTTCTAAAGAAACCCAAAAGGGTAAACACCTGATATTGAAAAATGTAAAAAAAAGAGCTTCTTTTTCACCATATGGATTTCTGTCCTGATAACTATTCTTCTTGGGAAAAAGGCAGATATTCTTCATTCTTAAAAAATACAATAAAAGCTGTAAGCACCAAAACAGACATGACTGCCGTTATAGCCCAAATGGCTTCCCACTGATACACCAATCCTTCAGGTGTATCAATCGAATACAACCGGATGATCCAACCGCAGATAAAGTTACCTGCCAGCAGTCCCATGGCAAAGGTGACAAAGAAAATCAATCCCTGGGCCTGGGAGCGCAAGGATACCGGGGCCTTTTTATCCGTGTAAATCTGTCCGCCCAAATGATGGTAACCGAAGATGATTCCATGCACACCTACCCCGATCAGCACATAGGTTAATTGGGCATCGCTGCCTGCCAGATAAAGAGAAATATAACGAATTACCAGTGCAATCATCCCGACAATCATAGTTTTGCGAAGTCCAAACTTCTTGATAAACCACGGGACAGTTAGCAGGACTAGAATTTCAGTAACCTGCCCTATGCTCATTGTAACTGTAATAAGCTTGTATCCACTGTCAAACAAATACTCTGAAAAATAAGACCAGTACATGGAGAAAGGGATCATGGACAGAAATAAAAGTGTGAGAAAAACGGCAAAATTCCTGTCGCGCAGCATGGAAATACTTCTAAACCCCATAATATCAAGAACAGATGCTTTCTGGCCAGTTGCTCCGGGTGGTGTATCAGGAAGCGTGAGATTAATCAGAGCAGCCAGAATAGCAATTCCGGCACCAAAAAAGAAGGGAAGATTTGTGCCATCAAAATCACTTTTAAACCAACCTACGGTTATTATACTAAACACACCCGCCGTAATCCAGCCGATTGTACCGAAAACCCTGATTCTGGAAAAAAGCTCAGAGGGAATATTGGCCATGGTAATGGAGCTGGTTAAAGCCCAGGTAGGCATATAAAAAAGCATTCCAACCAGTAAAAACACAAAAAGCCATATAGGATTTTGCGTACTTCCGGCAAGAATCAGCATAATACCCACCACAAGATTAGAGAATACCAGTAAGTATTGTCCTTTAAAATATCTGTCGGCCAGCATACCCACCATGGGTGAAACCACCGAGCCAAAGGCCATAGAGCTCAGAATAAGAGCCGTCAGATTTCTTGATAATCCCATATTAGCCAGATATGCTGCCAGGGGTATCCACCATACTGCAAGCATCATGTATTGGAAGAACATCATAATGCTAAGGCGGGTAAAAACTGATTTGTTTGCTGTATTCTCCATCTTATTCCTTCAAATGATTTACAATTAACAAGTTAAAGTAACGACAAAAATACCTATTCCCAAATGTATTTATTCTTTGAATACCAGATGTGATTTTTAAAAAAAACTGTCATTTAAGTTATTCATTACCCCTGCAGCATTCATCAACACAGCATCGAAAATATTTTTCAGTATATATAATAAGTAACTTGCATATTTATGAATTCTCCAAAAAAAAATTTTGATTTTAATTTTTGTGCAAAATGTCCTGTCTTTTGCATGAATAATCCTACTATCTCATCAGGTTCCGGAATTAGCTTTGTGTTTTAAAACAGGTAAGCTATTTAGATGAACAGCTGTTATTTTATAATTTAATATGACTCAAATATAAACAAATGTATATAAATTTCATTCTATCTGTTTTATAAGGACATTAAAAAAGCAATATGAATAAAGTGATATGCCGGAGAATGCTTCTTGCCCTGTCAACTGCGAAGCAGATGGGTCTTAATGTTCTGAATTTTCTAATGGTTTGCAAGCCTGGCAAATTGTTATGCCTGATTTTTCTATTGGGTGCGATCTTACCCACTGATGTTCAGGGGCAAAACCTAAATAATCCAAATCCTTCAACCCTGGACTGGATTGCCGAAAGAATTAACAATGCCAGTGATACTACACAGGTATTCAAAAAATTGCATGAATCTTTGCACCTGTTTCAAGAGGAAAAAGAAGAAGGTAAACTGGCCCAAACGCACAAATATTTAGCCATCTGGCACAATCTTTATGGAAAAATGGACTCGGCTGTCTATTACCTGCAGTTTACGATTCCTTTTTATGAAGATACCCAACAAAAGGACACACTTGCCAAAACCTACCTGCAACTTTCAGGGTATTACAGCTCCAAAGCCGGCTATGCAGAGGCTATGGATGCCGTATTTAAAGCATTGGAACTATACCAGGAGATGGAAAATCAAAGAGGCATAGCGCTTTGCTATACCGGATTATGTGACTTGCTTTACTCCCAGTACAAATTTGCAGAGGGCAATGAATACTGTGATATGGCCATTGCCATTCAAACACAACTGAATGTGCCCGAAGACCTGGCCATTACTTACCGACGCAAATCGGCAAACCTGCTTTTTATTGATGGCGAAAGGGATAATGCGCTACGGGTGATCAATCAGGCTATTGACATTTATGACGAAATGGGAGAATCCGGATTGCTTTACATGGCTTGTATCAACTGGAGAGGAAACATTTTGAAATACCTGGACCGGTTTGATGAAGCCCTGGGAGATTATCACTCCAATTTAAGAAAATCAGAAGAAATGGGTTTAACCCGATATTCCCTTGTATCGTTGGCAAACATAGGCCATGTTTTTACTATGCAGGAACAATATGAGCAAGCGATACCGTATACTTTGCGCGCTATTGAAATAATGGAAAAGACAGGGAACACCAAAAACCTGTGGGAAAATTACATGCACCTGTCCAATAGTTATGAAAAACTGGGACAGTTTGAAGAAGCCCTGAAATATAATAAGTTGCATGCTGAAGAGTATGCAGATTTTCTGCGTTCTTCCACAGAAAGGTTGGAGTCGGAGCTGCTTGTAAAATATGAAACGGAAAAAAAGCAGGAAACCATTTCCCGGCAGGAGGTGCAAATAGCTCAGCAACGCATAGTGCAAATTCTTTACATAAGCATTGCAGGAATATTAATCCTGAGCTTGTTTGGGATGCTCATCAGCAGACGCTCAATACGAAAGAAAAGAAAAGCCCTTCAGGCACTTAACCTTCAACTTGACGCCAAAAACCGTCAAAATGAATTGCTGATGAAAGAAATTCATCATCGTGTAAAAAATAACCTGGAGCTGGTAAAAAGCCTAATTGCCCTGCAATGCGCTCAAATGGAAGATTCGGCATCCAAAGATGCCATGATAGAGAGCCAGAACAGGGTGCAATCCATGGGCATTATTCACCAGAAGCTATACCGGGGAGAAAATCTTGGCAGCATCGAAATGAAGGACTATTTTATCAATCTGAGTGAGGGCATTCTGGATGCTTTTGATGCCGAAGAGAAAGTGAAAATCGAATGTGCCATGGAAAACCTCGAGCTGGATATTGACACGGCGGTTCCTATAGGTTTGATTGTCAATGAGCTGTTGACCAACTCCCTCAAATATGCATTCCCTGAGCGTGCCCAAGGAAGGGTGCAGATCAGTTTATCACAACCTGACCCCGGTATTCTTACGCTGACAGTTTCAGACAATGGTGTGGGGAAAATCAAAGGGCAGCAACCCCGGGGAACAGGATTTGGCTCCCAGCTCGTTGATCTGCTAACCCGCCAGCTCAACGGAGAGATGACAGAAATAACAAAAGCCGGAACATCAACAATGTTTAGGTTTAAAATATCTAAAGCAGCATAACATGAAAAACCCTTTGCGCATATTGATTGTTGAAGATGAAATGGTAATTGGAGCCAACATCTCTCTGCAACTTTCCAAATTTGGATATGAAGTAACCGGCATTGTGCCAAGAGGCGAAGAAGCACTGGTACATGTCAGGGAAAATCAACCCGACATTGTATTGCTGGATATTAACCTGAAAGGAAGTATTGATGGCATTCAGACTGCAGAGATTATGCAGAAAGAGCACAATATTCCTGTTATTTATCTTACAGCCAATGCCGATGATGCCCATTTCAACCGGGCCAAAGCCACTCATCCCTATGCTTTTATCTCAAAACCCTATAAAACCCTTGATCTGAAACGTGCCATCGAACTTACCGCAAGCCGCATGCAATCAGTTTCTTTTGCTGAAATCCATAAGACCTCGGACATTCATGCTTTAAAAGACAAATCCTCTTTTGTTTTAACCGACTCTATTTTCGTAAGAAACCATGATAAAATGGTGAAAATAATCGTAAAAGACATTTATTATATTGAGGCTGAGCGCAATTATTGCCGCATCTTTTCCAGAGATAAAGAGTATTTGCTTGTAATGACCCTGAAAGATATGAGTGAAAAACTCCCGAAGGGGCATTTTGTTCGCGTTCATCGATCCTACATTGTTAATGTTGAGCATGTTGATGAAGTGACATTGAGCCATATTGCCGTAGCCAAAAAAGCCATCCCTTTAAGCAAATCCTTCAGGAACGATTTGATGAATGTGCTGCAAACGATTTGAACCCTGTTTTCTAAAACCAATTAACATCTATTTCCTTCTTATTACCCCAAATAAGCTTCCAGCAGACCAATCACCAAATTTTATGGTCGGTGTGCTCTAAGAAACCGACTGTTTGATCCAACCCCACAAAAATACTCCCGGATAAATCTATCCTATGCTTCGGACAACCATTCACCCATCTCGTCCTAAATCGCTTTTTTTCAGATAAATTGTAATGTTACTTTGATATGGAATCAGAAAAAAACAAATGATTCTTAAGTTCTCAAACATTACAAACTAAAAAAAATTAAGCTATGAAAAAAATTATGATCATTGCCGGGATAATACTTCTATCCTTGAATATTTCCCTGGCACAAACACAAGCAAATCAAAGGATCCCATTAATTGGATCAGAAGCACCCTCATTCAAGGCCCATTCAACAAATGGCCAGATCTCTTTTCCCCAGGATTTCGGAAGTAACTGGAAAATAATATTTTCACATCCTCGTGATTTCACACCTGTGTGCTCATCAGAAATTCTGGAACTGGCTTATCAGCAGAAGGAATTCAAGGAAATGAATACAGAGATTATTATTGTTTCTACGGATAGGTTAGAATCTCACCAGGGATGGAAAGCAGCCCTTGAGGATTTAAGCTTCAAAGGAAGAGATCCTGTTAAGATAAGCTTCCCTCTGGTTGAAGATCCAAACTACTCCATCGCCAACAGTTTTGGTATGCTTGATTCAAAAAACAATACCGGGCTAAGCATCCGGGGTGTTTTCTTTATTGACCCGGAAAACAAAATCAGAGCTTTTTATTTCTATCCAAATGAAGTAGGCAGAAATATTGACGAAATTAAGAGGACCCTTTTAGCATTGCAAACCAATTATGATAATAACAGGGTTGTATTACCTGCTAACTGGCAATTGGGTGAAGATGTTATGGTTCCCTATCTGGAACCGAATGAAAAAGATGCTTCTGGCAACCCGGATTCGGCTCAGGGATTTTACAGTGTAAACTGGTTTATGAACTATAAACAAGCGGAATAACTCTACCGCCTGCTGCTCTATCCCGAATATAATTAATCGGTTTTCTTCATGTTGTGCCCTGGCAAATCTTAATACTTGATTTGCCAGGATTTTTTGTTCTAATTATATTATCTTTACAATAGGTAGATAAAAAATGAAGAATAAGCAAAGAATTTTCCTCTTAACATGGGCAGGAATTTTGCTCACTGCCCTTGTTAGCTGCAATTCTGGCCCAGAGCCTGAGAATATCTTTTCTGCTCCCGCCACTATTGATCCACCAATAGTGATAAAAGCCGGCGAACCGGTCATTCACTACCTTAGTGACAACCCGCTACCCGAGATTATAGAATTAACAGCAAAGCCAGCACCTGTTCAAACTCCTGCTGACTTTTACATTACCATGCAAAACTTCAACACCG
>SKVR01000088.1 GCA_007129355.1 Bacteroidales bacterium
TTACTGCATATAATATGGAACAACGAACCATTGAAATAGGCATCCGGAAAGTAATGGGAGCAAGCTGGCTTGATATATTCAGCACCTTTTTTAAAGATTATCTGATCTTACTCATAATAGCCTGCATGTCAGGAGTTGTAATAAGCTACAAATTGCTTAGTCAATGGCTGGCAGGATTTGAATATGCTGTAAAAATCAGTTATTTTCCTTTTCTGGTAGCCATTATGATGGTTACGGTAACGGTTTGGCTTGCTATTGGGATACACGCTCTCCGCACCAATTATCTTAATCCGGCAAAGGCTCTGAAAGGTGAATAGAGCGGTAAAGCAAAGGCATGTCCGATTTCGCACATAACTGTACGATATTTACCAATTTTCTTTTTTCTGCTTAATAGCTTCTTTTTACAATGAACATATAATCAGACCATTGATGTTCTTTGCATGATGTTTGGTAAAATATATTGGTATTTAATCAAAACCAACACTAAAATGCAATTCCTTACAAGTGTAATTTTTTTACTGGTCCTTCTTGTCAGTTTTTTCCTTGCCCTATTTCTTAAAAAGTAAAAAAGAGGCGGCAAAACAGAAATGATGACCTTGTATTCATTGGAACATTTGTCTTTAGATAATTGAAATTCATTTCACTTATTAATTTCCTGCCATGAGAGAAATCGTCATTTTAATCCCCGAAATTGATGCACAGCAAAACGTTGAAATAGACGTTCGCATCAATGGCCGTAAACGCACCCTGAAGTACAAAGTAGAGATTATTGAATGGGAAGGCTGCGATCCGTCAGAGGACAGAGTATCTGTGCTGAAACGAAAAATTGCCAATTATGATAAAAACTGGCAATTGATGGAAATAGGTGCTCCCACCGGCAAGCAAATACCTTTGATTTTCAGGCAGAGGAAGATAGAAGAAACTACAGAATTCTGATAAAACCCCTGACCGGCCTGCAAAAATTGAACATGTGGTAATTTGATGGTATTTTACCAAATTATTCTAACTTTGGGTAAACCCAAAACATCTTCCACATGGCAAAAGCAAAGAAATTTGGTGCGTTCAGCGGTGTATTTACCCCCTCTATTCTTACCATTTTAGGTGTTATTATGTATCTGCGTTTGCCCTGGATTGTGGGGCAGGCCGGATTATGGGCTACTATTGGCATAATACTCGTTGCACATATAATTTCTTTCACTACCAGTTTAAGTGTTGCTTCCATTGCTACTGATAAAAAAGTGGAAACAGGTGGCACGTATTATATGATTTCCCGAAGTCTGGGTTTGCCTATCGGGGGTACTTTAGGGCTGGCACTTTTTGTGGGCTTATCATTTAGTGTGAGTCTTTACTTAATAGGTTTTGCTGAAGTTACACTGAATTATTTCGGGGTTGAAGCAACCATTAATAATATAAGGATTGCGGGCGCTGTAGCACTTGTTGTTCTTACCATTCTTACCTTTATCAGTACTTCAATGGCTATCAAAACCCAGTACATTATTCTGGCTGCGCTTATACTTTCTCTTCTTTCGGTTTTCCTGGGGAGCCATGATTTTGATCCCAATCGTCCGTTAATAGCACCTATGGATGGGGCACTCCCATGGATTGCATTGTTTGCCATCTTTTTCCCGGCTGTTACGGGTTTTGAAGCGGGTGTTTCCATGTCGGGTGACTTAAAAGACCCCCGAAAAAACATCCCTTTCGGAACCATTGGAGCAGTATTGGTTGGATTGCTCATTTACTTAGGTCTCGTTTTCTTTTTATCGCATACTGTAGAGCGGGACTTGCTGGCCAATGATCCTAATGTGTTGTTTCAGATTGCACTGGTTCCTCAACTGGTTGTAGTGGGTATCATGGGGGCAACGCTTTCATCAGCCCTGGGAAGTATTTTAGGGGCACCACGCATTTTGCAGGCCACTGCCATGGACCGTATTACTCCTTCTGTTTTGGGAAAAGGGGTCGGTGCATCCAATGAGCCACGCAATGCCCTGATATTTACATTTATTATTGCCCTTTCGGGAATTCTTATCGGTGAACTTAATACCATAGCCCGTATTGTTACCATTTTCTTTATTATCACCTACGGATTTCTTAATATAACGTATGCTGTTGAAAGCTGGGCAGGTACTGATTTCAGGCCCAGTTTCAAAATTCCCGGTATAATCAGCATCATTGGTGCACTGGCATGTATTATTGTGATGATACAACTGGATATTATTGCCATGATAGGAGCTTCGCTGGTGCTGATAGGAGTATTTCTTTTCCTGAAGCGCAGAGAGCTTACCCTTCAAACAGGAGATACCTGGACCAGCGTTTGGGCATCACTTGTAAAAACAGGTCTTGGAAAGCTTACTGCCAGTAACCAGAAACCGCGCAATTGGCGTCCCAATGTTATTCTTTTCAGCGGCGGAGTAAAACAACGCCCATACCTTATTGAAATGGGTAAAGCCCTTGTGGGCAAGCTGGGGATTTTTACCAATTTTGAACTGGTTGAAAGCAGAGATGAAAAAAATCTTTTCAGTAAAAATCAGCAAATCATTGCTGAAGAAGCCCAAGATCGCACAGGTGTTTTTACACGCCGGCATGTATGTCGCGATATTTACGAAGGAATTGAATCCGTTTCAAAAATTTATGGGTTTTCCGGATTTGAGCCAAACACTATACTGATGGGCTGGCCCAAAAACACCCGGAATCCGGAAGCATTTGCAAATCTTGTAAAATCTTTCAAAAAACTTGATTACAATCAGGTTTTTCTTAATTACAATAAAGATGCAGGATTTGGAAGGATGAAGCAGATTGATATCTGGTGGAGCGGCAAGGGTCGAAATATCAGTCTGGCATTGGCCCTGATGCGGTTTATTACCTCTGCCAATGAATGGCGGCATGCCCGTATAAGAATCCTGGTAATAAACCAGAGCTCGAACCTGACAGACAGATACTATGAGTTAATTGGCCAGTTGGTCGACAACCTGCGAATTAAGGCAGATGTGAAGGTTATCAATAACAGCGTTGAGCAATTATCAGTGTTAGAGATCATGCGCTCAGAGTCCATTTATACAGACCTCACTGTTTTAGAAATGGGTGAAAAAGACGAAGACTTCTTTGAAAATATAAACGAACTTGTGGCTTCCCTGAAAACCACAATGATTATTCGGGCGTCATCAGGCTTTGATGAACTGGCTGTAGTAACAAAGGTAGTTGACGATAAATTAACGGAACCTGAAAAAGTGGAGACCCCGGGTTTCCATGTATCAGAAAAACTACGGCTAGCTCAACGTGAAATTATTGCCAACGAGGTTTTTAATATTTCAAAAAATCTTGAAAATATTACAGCAAAGTTTTACCGGGAAGGATTTGATCAGGCATTAGCAAAAATGCTTTCTTATCAGGATGAGCTTAAAAGTATAGTGGCAAAAACTACTGAGCAGCTTGGTGTTGCAAGCAGACTAGAAAGCCGTGATGATCAGAAAACAGAATTTCTAAAGATACTTAACGACTTCTCCTTCAGAGCACAAAAAAGCATCAGGGGTTTCAAAGATAACGTACTTGTTTACCAGAAAGATAGTCTGCACACCAATACAATCAGGTACTTTGAAGATTTGGATAAATATCTTCAGGAAATGCCTGCCCGTATTCGTATAAAGTATAACTGGAAAGAATTCAGATTGCTTAAAGCAGATTCATTCATAACCGGACTGTTCAAAATATGGAAGCTTTTAGCAGCCAGGTTAACAGGGCAGCCGGCAGTTTATAAAATTAAAGTGGAACGTGCCGCAAGGTACTATCTATTCCATAAACGGCTCCTGGCCCAGAAGGATATATATCATCAGTTTGCACTTCATACATTTGAATATATCATAGAAATCCGAAAAATACTCTCTGACCTCCATGAACTGATTGAGAAGGGCAGGAGTGGATCAGCAGACCAAGAAAAATTTAAAAACATCATCCAGATGGAAAAGGATCGGTTCAATGCTGCCATTATCCTGCAGGAGGAAAGATCAGATAATTTCTTCCGCAATATGGGCAACACACTGGAGAAAAATCTTTTGGATGATCTGCAGAATTTCAATAATCTTCTCGAAAGACCCGGTTCTAATTTTTTAAGCAAACCCTTCCCGAAAGCGTATAAAAATGATTCTGAATTACTGGATTATGTTTCTTCATTCCCGGAAACCTGGCACGCCAATATCAACTTGCTGATCAATAAAATTTATCTGGATTTCTATCTTAATTCGCTCAAAAACAGAATAGAAGCAAAGATTAATAAATATAATTTTGACTTTCATACAACCCTGAAAACTTCTATATTGCAGCCTCTCCAGGAGTTGAAAAAACAGCTTGAAAAATTTGCTCAAAGCGGTGTTGCGGATAAAAAACCCGAACCTTCAAAGTTCCTGAATGTTGATATTGATAAACATTACAATGATCTGTATAATGAAATTACAGCTTTGTTTGCCGAACTTCCCGCTGTAATGTCCATTGCAGGCGAAGACCTGTCAAAGAACCTCGAAGAAAACGATTTTAGCGAAGCAGACGAAATTGTTGTGAATGTGAGAAAAACCGTTGAGTTTTCCATTGCATCCGAACTCATTGATTTTGCTAAGAAACAGGGACTTGAAGCATCGTCCTCACTGGCAAAATCAGTGGCCGGAGTTAAGGATGTTATCAGGCTGATAAATTTCAACTTTTTTGATGAGAGTGATGAAGAATCACAAAGCCTGGATGACAAGAAAAAGCTGGCGGAAGATTTTCTAAAGAAAATCGAACAGCAGGAGATTGCAATCAGAAATATTTTTTCAGGCTACCAGGAGTCTTTTCGTAAGGGATTGAAAAATGCTTTTGCCCCTCTCTCGGCAAGTATTATTGCCAAAACATCAGGAAGTATCGAAAGAAAATTTAAATCTTCGAAAACCCAGCAAGCATGGGGTCGGTATACCGGAAGGTTGAAGATGATTTCAGGAAGTGTGCAACAGCAGTTCGTTAAACTTATCTACTCAAAGAGCGAAAGTATACTTTGGATGGGTCGCATGGAAAAACCTGTTTTGCAAACCGGGCTTTCCAACGAAGATGTATACACTTTTCTTGAAAAATATGCCCCTTCGGAGCAGGTTATTAAACAATTACCTTTTTATTACAACAAATTGTTCAGCGGCCAATCAGGTATTGGCGATGATTTTTGGGTGGGAATGGTAGAAGAAGTATCAAAAGCTTCATCAGCTATACGGAGATTCAAAAACGGACAGTCTGGATGTCTTATCATTACCGGCGACAGGAACTCGGGAAAAACAGGATTGTCAAAATACATAGCACGAAAATATTTTCAGCCCGGGCAAATACACAACATCAGGGCCCCGCGCGAATGCACCGCCGATTTGCAACTCTTTGAACATACCTTGCTGAAAACCATGTCATCATATCACCAGGATCTTGATACTGCCCTGAGTGAAATGCAGGATACTTCTGTTTTCATTATCAACGATCTTGAATTATGGTGGGAAAGAAAAAGCAATGGCACGATGGTGGTTGAGAAACTTATGGAGCTAATCAGAGCACACCATAAGAAGGTGTTGTTTATTATTAACCTGAATATTCATTCGCTTAAACTTTTAAACCAGCTAACCGGATTGCAATCCAGGGCGTTGGGCCATGTGGTTTGTTCAGGGTTTGATGCCAGGGAATTGCAGGAACTGATAATGCTCAGGCACCAGGCAGGGGGTATGAGTTTTACGCTCAATAAAAAACATGAAACCGAACTCACTGCCTGGGAATACGCCAGCCTTTTCAACCGTTTCTTCGATATCAGCCAGGGCAATCCCGGTGTTACCATCAGCTTGTGGTTGGCATCCATTGAAAAAGTCACCGGAAAAACCATCTATATTCAAAAACCAGCGGCTCCTGATTTGCTATTTCTTGACAAACTCTCCAGAGAGCATATCTTTTACCTGGTTCAGTTTGTATATCATTTGCGACTTTCGGTTACCAGGCTGCAGGAAATATTGCAGAGTGAGAGAGAAATTGTGGAAAACAGAGTCATGAATCTCTGGCAATCCGGAATACTTGTTGAGAAATTCCCGGGAATCTATTCAATAAATCCTGCTTTGCACCAGCCACTGGTTTGGAAAATGATGGAGCTCAAACTGATTTAAGTGTAATTATTTTATTGGGAGATTAATGAAAATTTAACCGTTAAACAACCACACCTGATGTTGATCATAATTGCTAAAATATGGAAATTATAAACACCCTAATTGTTGCCATAGCTCTTATTGTATTGCTGAGAGGAGGCCGTTATTTTCTTAACCTTGCTGCCCGCGATAAGCGATACCATTCATATGTTTTACGAATATTTCCCTGGGTGGAGGTGATCCTTTGGTTTGCTTTCATTTTCTGGACTATTTCTCTTCACTTCGGTAATACTGGAATTTACTCTGTATTATCTGGTAGCATGGCTTTGGCTTTTGTTCTCCTGTTCGGATGGTTTGTGCTGCGCGATTTTTTTTCGGGCGCTGTTATACGCGGCAGCCAGGAGCTGGAGCCGGGCATGTTTATCAAAACCGATACTTTTTCAGGGTCTGTCATTTCACTGGGCTATTTGGCAATGGAAGTGCGTGCCGGAGATGGTGAAAAACTCATTGTTCCTTACAGCCGGTTAGCAGGAAAACAAATTACAAAAATGGCAGCGCACGGGCGGGGCAAAAACCAAAATATTAAACTGGAAATATACCAGAAACATGGGGCCCAAAATATTCAGCAATCCATCAAGAGGAAGGTGCTTGAATTACCCTGGATCATTGCCGGTGAAGAAATTAAAGTAAGTCTTATGCCTTTTGACGACCGTTATGTTGCTGAGGTTTCCTTTCAGTCCATGAAGGAAGATATGCTTCCGGCAACCGAAGAGGTCTTAAGAGAATTTGTAAGTAAAGAGTTTTCTCCAGATTAATTCAAACGCATATCGGTGACTCTTCCATCCTGAAATGTTACGCGGCGGATACGGTTTCCTTCAGGATCCCAGATGGTCCAGCGACCTTGTTTTACACCATCAACATATTGCCCCTCTTCACGCTTGCGGCTGTTCTCATAATATGAAAGAAAGTTGCCATGCATACGATTTTCTTTGAAACCCTGCTCGCGGATTTTGCGCCCATGCTGGTCATAAAAAACCCAGCGACCCTGTTTCATGTTTTCTTCATAA
>SKVR01000176.1 GCA_007129355.1 Bacteroidales bacterium
ATAACTCAGTAGCCATTAAAAAGTATTACTCAAACACAACTGTAAAAGCGTTATTCATGCGTGCTGCTATCTGGTTGAAAATATTACGGTTGTGATTGTTGCTAATCTGCAAAATATTCTGTCCGTTTTCCACAATAATGTCGGCGTTCATAAATACCGCAGGATTTACCAACCTGAAAAGTGAGCCTGCATCCAGCTTTACCATTGCGGTTGATGGTTGATCTTTTCTGAGTGTAATATCCTGATTTGCGCCGTTACCTGTTGAGCGAATGGAAATGATATCATCAAATGCATACTCAAACCGGATGGTAACGGGACCAATACCAGGCCTGCTTAACAAACCCTCAAGTTTTAAGGGCATCTCGTCCGGACCGTTGCCCAGATGTAGTGAAATGTCAATTCGCTTGTAAATGCCCTGGGGGATATCAAAATCAACAGCTGCCTGTGTGCCTTCTTCATACAGTTTGGCAACCACCGGAGCCGGAAAATCGGATATGAAATAAACATCCTGACCCTGCTCCCTCTTACCATCAAACTCTATGGCTGAAATCACCAGGGTACCTTTGTCAATGCTAAAACTAATGGGTCCCGGCTGGCCTGCTGAATTATATCCAGCTTTCAGGTCATCATTTTCTGTGTCGCTGTGTGGAGTCATTCCAAAATGGAAAAACACCTTAGATGGCAATGTCAGTTCATCCTTACTACAGGATGCGAACACCCCAATGAGTATGGCAACTATCGGCCAGAATATTCTGAATCTTTGCATTTGAAAAAATTTGTGTATCTAACCATTAAGACGCACAATTTAATGAAAAGGTTGGAATAAATCCACAGTTTTTTAGGGATTATTATTAGCTTAAACCCGCAGACCCGATTAGGTTAAAGAATTCTGGAAAATTTTGGACTGGGAAAATTCTATCGCTATGCCACCCCGGCGGGGTGGTTAGATGCATTGATTGCCATTTTTCTATCGATATTTCACCTCTTTGAGGTGAGGTCATTTCTAAAACGCTGATTGCAGGCCACAAGCCCCCGGCGGGGATGAGGTCATTCCTAAAACGCTGATTGCAGGCCAAAAGCCCCCAGCGGGGGCAAATAGCGATAGAAATACATGGCGGTTAGATAGAACCGGCACCCCGGAGTGGGTGCGATAGATTATGTGGAAATGGAATGAATTGCTATGACACCTCGCCGGGGTGGGTTGCATCGTTTGGGTTGGTTATTACAAATAACAAATAGAACCATTATTTCCCATCTAAAAATCCATTATATTTGTAAAGAACTAAAACACAATGACTCACTACATTTTCATATCCACCCTTTACGGAAACAACGGCAAAGGCCTTTACTCCTGCTGGATTTGCTGATACAGGTTTCCCCTTTTTATTTTTGACCGGTAGCAATAGCAACCGGCAATTTCTGTTTTCCTTTCCCGGAAACGGGCTTTTTCAAAAACTTTTTTTACTATGGACACGCAAATCAAAGGTTTGGTATATGATATCCGCAGTTTTTCTGTCAATGACGGACCGGGCATCCGTAAAACCATCTTTTTAAAGGGTTGCCCTCTGCGTTGCTCATGGTGCCATAATCCCGAAAGCTTTGAGTTTAAACCCCGAAAATGGTTGAAGGATGAGAAAACCGGTTCTTATTCACTGAGCAAAATGCAGGTTATCGGGAAATATTATACTCCCGATGAAATAGTTGAGGAAGTTGTTGCAGATTTACCATTCTTTGAGCAGTCAGGTGGGGGTATAACCCTGTCGGGGGGAGAACCACTTTCGCAGGCAGAATTTGCATACCAGATTCTGCTAAGATCGCAACAGAATGGTATCCATACCTGTGTGGATACATCAGGATTTGCTCCGTGGCAGGATATTGAAAAAGTGGCTACCGTTACAGATCTTTTTTTATACGATTTGAAACTGGCCGACTCTGATCTGCACAAAAAACATACAGGAAAGGATAACCATATCATCATTGAGAACCTCATGAGATTAAGATTTCTCAACTGCGATCTGCACATCAGAATTCCTTTGGTAGAAGGCATAACTGATACACCTGATAATCTGGATGGATTGAAAAGGATTATAGAAAAACTTCCGAAGCTTAAAAGAATCGATCTGCTGCCCTACCATACCATTGCCAGAATGAAATACCGCAGGCTAAACCTACCCTACGATCTGGAAGAAATGCCTGCATACCCAATGGAAAAAGCTGAAAAAATTCTTCAAAGCTTTGGCTCTGCTGCCGAAATGGTTACGCTGGGAGGTTAGATTACTAAGAAACACTTTTATCAATAAGAAGCATGAACCCAAGAATAAAAACACTCAGAGAAAAAAGCCTGGAAGCACATCCTTCGCTTTCGGCTGAAAGGGCTTTGCTGATAACCGAATTTTATCGTGACCGGCTGGATGCATCTGATGCCATTCCTGTTCAACGGGCAAAATCCTTTGAATACATCCTAAGGAATAAAAGCATATATATTGACCATGATGAGCTCATTGTGGGTGAGCGCGGACCCCGGCCCAAGGCAACTCCAACCTATCCCGAAATCTGCCTGCACTCGCTGGAAGATCTGGAAATCCTGCATTCACGCCCCAAGGTTTCTTTTTTTGTTGATAAAGAAACCCGCGATACCTACCGTAATATCATAATCCCTTTCTGGAAAGGAAAAACACAGCGCGACAGGCTTTTTAATGCCATGGATGATGAATGGAAGCAGGCTTACGATGCCGGAATTTACACTGAATTTCAGGAGCAACGTGCACCCGGACATACCGTGGCCGGGAAAAAAGTATTTCAAACAGGAATGCGGGATTACATTAGCCATATTGAGAAGGTAGAAAAAGAACTTCTACAGCAATCTGACGCATCTGAAAAAACCTCAAAGCTGGCCCAACTGGAAGCCATGCGCATAAGTGCCGAAGCCATGGTTACTTTTGCCCATCGACATGCTGAAGCATTGGAAAACCAAATACGAGTTGAAACCGATCCGCACCGCCAGGATGAACTGGCCGAAATGATTGCCATTTGCCGTCGGGTGCCGGAACATGCCCCCCGCAACTTCCAGGAAGCCCTGCAGCATTATTGGTTTATACACCTGGGAGTAATTACCGAACTGAACCCCTGGGACTCATTTTGCCCCGGCCGTCTTGATCAGAATTTGTATCCCTTTTACAGGGAAGGTATTGAAAGAGGCACATTAACCAAAGAAAGAGCCCACGAACTTCTGCAGGCTTTCTGGATTAAATTCAATAACCATCCATCACCACCCAAAATGGGTGTTACTGCCAGGGAAAGTAATACTTACACAGACTTCAGTCTCATTAATCTGGGAGGGCTCAAAGAAGATGGCTCTAATGCCGTAAATGAGTTATCATTTCTTTTACTCGATGTTATTGAAGAAATGCGCCTGCTGCAACCCAGTTCCATGGTGCAGATCAGTAAAAAAAATCCCGACAGCTTTGTAAAAAGGGCTCTGCAAATTACTAAAACCGGCTTTGGTCAACCGTCAATTTTCAATACGGATGTAATCATTCAGCAATTGCTCAGCCAGGGGAAATCGCTGACAGATGCCCGAAATGGCGGCGCATCAGGCTGTGTAGAAACCGGTGCATTTGGTACGGAAGCTTATACCCTTTCGGGTTATTTCAACCTGAATAAGGTGCTTGAAATTTCACTGCATAAAGGAATCAATCCCGAAAACGGTGAAATTACCGGGCTGACCACTGATGAAGACCCCGGCAACATGGAAACTCTATACGACCAGTTCGAAAAACAGCTTCAGCACTTTATTAACATCAAAATAAAAGGCAATAACATTATTGAGGAGCTTTATGCAAAGCATTTGCCCGTGCCTTTCCTTTCATTAATTGTAGATGACTGCATTAACAATGCCGGCGATTACAATGCCGGTGGGGCCCGCTACAATACCAGCTACATTCAGGGTGTGGGACTGGGTTCCATAACCGATAACTTTTCAGCCATCAAAAAATGGGTGTTTGATGAAAAACTTCTGAGCATGGAAAAGCTGAAGGATATTCTTGCAAAAAATTTTGAAGGCTATGAAGAATTACGTCACAATCTGATTTACGAAACCCCCCGTTGGGGTAATAATGTTGAGCAGGCTGATCATTTCGCCGTACAGGTCTTCAACAGCTTTTACAAAGCGGTTAACGGTCGGCCAACTTACCGCGGTGGTGTATTTCGCATCAATATGCTGCCCACCACCTGCCATGTATATTTTGGCGAGCGCATCGGCGCCATGCCCGATGGCCGCCTGGCCGGAGAACCTTTAAGCGAGGGTATTAGCCCGGTGCAAGGCTGCGATGTAAATGGCCCCACTGCTGTAATCCTTTCTGCTGCCAAAATTGACCATATAAAAACCGGGGGTACCTTGCTCAACCAGAAATTTGCCCCGCAGTTTTTTAAAAATGATGAAGCCCTGCAAAAGCTCTGCAGCTACATCCGAACATGGTTCAAACTCAACGGGCATCATATTCAGTTCAATGTTGTCAATGCCGAAACATTGAAAGATGCGCAAAAGCATCCGGAAAAACATCGTGATCTCATTGTCAGGGTAGCCGGGTATTCCGATTATTTCAATGATCTGGGCGAAAGCCTTCAGAATGAAATCATCAATCGAACACAGCACGGTAATTTCTGATAATACAAAGAAATCCTGCAGATATTTCCTTTTCGGGAAAGGCAAAATTGTCGGGGTCAATCATTATCTTTGACTTCTCAAATTAAAGATGCAAAAGTATGTCTGAACCGAAAAAACTGTTTTTATTGGATGCCATGGCCCTGATTTACCGGGCCTATTTTGCCCTGAACCGCAATCCCCGTATAAACTCAAAAGGACTGAATACCTCTGCCGTGCTGGGCTTTGCCAATACTTTACTGGAAATTCTGAAAAAAGAAAAACCTACACATATTGCCGTGGCTTTTGATGCTTTTGCTCCCACACAACGGCAAACCGACTTTACCGCATACAAAGCCAATCGTGAAGATACCCCTGAAGATATCGTTACATCAATACCCTATATCAAAAAACTCATCGAAGGTTTCAATATCCCCATACTGGAACTGGCCGGCTACGAAGCTGATGATATTGTGGGAACACTTGCCAAACGAGCCGAAAAGGATGGATTCACAGTTTTTATGATGACATCCGACAAGGATTTTGGTCAGCTGGTTTCAGAAAATATTTTTATGTACAAACCCGCCCGTATGGGCAATGGTGCCGAGGTTCTTGGCGTAAAAGAAATATGCGAAAAGTTTGGTATTGAAAGACCTGAGCAACTCATTGACATTCTTGGCCTGTGGGGCGACTCTTCCGACAATATTCCCGGTGTGCCCGGTATTGGCGAGAAAAAAGCCAAAAAACTCATTGCCGAATTCGGATCCGTTGAAAACCTTCTGGAAAATGTGGATAAAGTTGCAGAAAACCGCAGCCGCGAAAGTCTCAAAGAAAACGCAGAACAGGCATTGATGTCAAAAAGTCTGGCTACCATTATTCTTGATGTACCCGTTGAGTGGGATGAAGAACTCTTCAAAATCACAGACCCTGATCCTGATATCCTGATTCCGCTTTTTGATGAACTTGAATTTCGCACTTACGCCAAAAGGGTTTTTGAACACATAAAAGAGGAAGCTCCCAAAGCCATGCCCTCAAAAGAGCAGATGGAGGGACAAATGGACCTTTTTGCAGGTACCGATGCCTTTAAAGACCCCGCCCAGCAAGCCCGGGAAAAGAAGGAGCAACTTTTGAAGGATAACGATTACAGGGCGATTGAAAAAGAAGAGGACATCAAAAAACTGATTGACAAACTCAAAAAGTCAGGAGCCTTCTGTTTTGATACTGAAACCACAGGTCTTGATATAATTAATGCAGAACTTGTTGGAATTGCATTTTGCATAAAACCCGGTGAAGCCTGGTATGTGCCTTTCCCGGAAGATCAGGAAAAAGCTGAAAAGCTGGCCCTGGAGTTTAAGGATATCCTTGAAGATCCTAAAATTGAAAAAACCGGCCAGAATCTCAAGTTTGACATCGGTGTGCTGAAAAACTATAACATTCAAGTTCAGGGCAAACTTTTCGATACCATGCTGGCTCATTATCTTTTGCAGCCCGACATGCGGCACAATATGGATATCCTGGCCGAAACCTACCTCGATTACAGGCCTATGAGTATTGAATCACTCATTGGCAAAAAAGGCAAGAATCAGAAAAGCATGCGTGATGTTCCGCTTGATACCGTTACCGCATACGCCTGCGAAGATGCAGATGTTACTCAGCAACTCAGGGAAGTATTTGAGCCCATGCTCAAAGAAAACAAAATTACTAAGCTTTTTGATGAGATGGAAACTCCCCTCATATACGTGCTTGCGGATATGGAAAGTCATGGCGTAAAATTGGATACTGAAGCGCTTGAAGATTACTCCCTGAAACTTAAGAAAGACATTGAGTTAATCGAAGAAGAAATTTATAAACTGGCGGGAGCAAAGTTCAATATTGGCTCTCCCAAGCAACTGGGCGATATATTGTTTGATAAACTCAAAATTACTGAAAAAGCTAAAAAGACCAAAACGAAACAATACAGCACCAGCGAAGATGTGCTTTCAAAGCTGGTTGACAAACACGAAATTGTTTCAAAAATTCTTGACTACAGATCGCTTACCAAGCTTAAGTCAACTTACGTTGATGTATTTCCAAGGCTTATTAATGAAAAGACCGGGCGATTACATGCTTCCTTCAATCAAACGGTTGCTGCAACCGGCCGGCTTTCTTCCAACAATCCCAACCTTCAGAATATTCCCATCCGAACAGAGCAGGGCAGAGAAATCCGGAAGGCATTTGTACCGGGTAACAAGAACCATGTGCTGCTGGCTGCAGACTATTCACAGATTGAGTTACGCATCATTGCTTCACTTAGTAAGGATAAGGCTATGATTGACGCTTTTGAAAAAGGGCTTGATATTCATGCTGCCACTGCTGCCAAGGTATTTGGTGTTGATTTGAATGATGTGGATAATGATATGCGCCGAAAGGCAAAAACCGTAAACTTTGGAATTGTTTACGGAATATCTGCATTCGGTTTGTCGGACAGGCTCAATATTGCCAGGGGCGAAGCCTTTGAGATCATTGAAAACTATTTTGCCCAGTATCCCGGTATCAAAAAATATATGG
>SKVR01000068.1 GCA_007129355.1 Bacteroidales bacterium
AATCATATCCAAACTGGCCTTTGGCATTTTTACTTACAGCAAAAGGTTCTATCAAAAAACCAAGCACCGGATTTTCAGTGATAGCAAACACAAGTACTTTACTGCCAAAGTTATCGGTCATAATAAATATCAAAAAGATTAATTCTGCGAATCATTAACTTAACCATCAAAATTAATCCTTTTAATAACGCCCTGCTAATTTTAAATTAAAAAAGAAAACCCGCCTGACTAAAGACAATGTCAGGCGGGTTAATATAATAATTTTATAACGTTTATCCTTTTATCCAGCTGGTAATCTCTTCAGAAAGCGGATCTTGTCTTGGAGAAAAATATTTCACCAGATTTCCTTCTTCATCAATGAGGTATTTTTGAAAGTTCCAGGCCACTTCGGAATCAGTTACACCATTCATATCTTTTTGGGTAAGCCATTGATATAAAGGATGAATATCATCTCCCTTAACGGAAATCTTTGACATCATGGGAAAGGTAACACCATAGTTTTCTTCACAGAAGGTAATGATCTCTTCGTTGGTTCCTGGTTCCTGGTTCATGAAATTATTGGCAGGAAAACCAATAATAACAAAGTTTTCAGATGAGTAAGTACGATAAAGCTTTTCAAGTGATTCAAACTGTGGCGTTAACCCGCATTTGGAAGCAGTATTAACTACCATAACCTTTTTACCCTTAAATTGGGAAAGATCTAATTCATCGCCATATATATCCTTCACTTTAAATTCGTGAAAAGATTTATGATTTCCTGCCATCACAGGTTGAGAAATAAATAATAGAGAAAAGAGAATTATTAAAAAATGTAATTTTGTGAGAGTTTGTGTTTGCATGACATTAATGGTTTAAGTGGAACTTTTTTTATTTATGCTTTATTTTTAATTGGAAACAATTAATAAACAAGATTTCTTTCCAATTGTTTTCAGCCAGGCAAATTCAAAATGGGTAAAATCTATTCCTTTCAAAACATTATATTTGCGTTAACATGAACTACCAATTTTTTCAGATTTGATTATCGACCATAAAATTCTCTATACTGCTTTAATGGCTGCGCTTGATGCCGGCAGGGAAATCATGAATATTTACAGACGAGGTTTTAAAGTAGACCTGAAAGCAGATGGCTCTCCCCTTACCCTCGCCGATCGTCTGGCCAATGAAATCATATTAGATAAGCTAAGCCAGTTCACTATTCCGGTAATCAGCGAAGAAAAGCCCCTCCCCGATTATTCGCAAAGGAAATCATGGGAATACTTCTGGCTGATAGATCCGCTGGATGGTACCAAAGAATTTGTAAATCGCAATGAGGAGTTTACAGTAAATATTGCACTTGTTTATAAATCAAAGCCCATTGCGGGCATCGTTACGGCACCGGCATTAAACTTCGGATATATGGGAATTCAAAGTACCGGGGCCTATAAAATTCCTGATCTTCAAGAAGCAAAAACCCTATCTGAAATAGATTTTTCGAATCCTGAAGAACATTTCTTGAAACTGAACCCTGTTGTACCTGATAAAAACAGGATACTTGTATCAAGTCGTTCGCACATTGACGATGGTAATTCTGAGATCATCAGAAAACTATTCGGACATAAGAATGACCTGAAAACTATTCATGCGGGCAGTGCACTTAAATTTGGTTTATTAGCTGAAGGTAAAGCACATTTTTATCTGCGAAACGACAAAATATGGGAATGGGACACGGCTGCAGGCCATGCCTTATTGCTAGCTGCAGGTGGAGAACTATTTAACTGGCCCGATGGCTCAGACCTGAGTTATAATAAGGAAACATTAAAAAATCCGGGTTTTGTGGCATGTTCCAGCAAGAATGTTTCAGAACTTCTTAAAGCTAAACTTTCGCTTTAAGTAGGGATAGGAAAATACTGAAATCAAAATGATTATTGTTCCTACATAGAAGCCACCCGACATTCTTTCCGATTCACCAAAGATAAGGAAAGCCAGAAAAATGCCGTAAACAGGCTCAAGATTTACAGCCAGTACCACTGAATAGGCTGTCAGCTCTTTCATGATTTCCACAATGGCAGCAAATGCATACGACGTGCACAAAAAGCTAAGCACCAGTATCCACATCAGATCCTGAAAAGTCATGCCTGATAAATGAAACGACATGGTGCCGGCAATAAGCAGAAATATAGTTATTCCGGCAAATCCCCCTATCATTTCATAAAAGCTTATGAGAGCAGGATTCCACCGGCGGCTGATATTTCGGTTCAAAACTACAAACAAACTATTCAGCAAGGCCGATAAGAGAGAGAAGAGAATGCCCTCAACATATTCCATTTCGTATTGAAAAATGAGGTAAATCCCGAAAATAATCACAATCCCGATAAGAACTTCCAGCCAGAGTATCCTTCTTTTTTGCAGAAAGGGCTCCAGAAAACTTGTAAATAATGTTGTGGATGCAAATACCCCCAGAGTAACCGAAACATTTGAAACTTTAATGGCATGAAAAAAAGTGATCCAGTGCAGGGCAACCAGGAGCCCTATCAGATAAAGATGCATTTGTTCCTTTAGGGGCAGCCATGTTTTTACTCCTTTTAACTTGAGATAAACGAACAAGCCGATGGCAGCAAAAAACATTCTTAACCAAACCAGCGGTATAGCATCTATGGTAATAAGTGCTCCAATGATAGCCGTAAATGCGAGCAAAACCACAATAAAATGCAAATGAGCATATTGCCTGAATAGCCTTACATCAGTCATTTTTATTGCCAAAAAAGTGGTTAATTATATGAATAGCATTTTGTATTCTTTGCTCTCCTTCGCCCGATACTATACTGTAAGGAAAACCGTAATGTTCCAGTTCTTTTTTGTACCAATTGAAAAAATATGGTCTGAGATTAGGATGCTCTCGCTGATCATCAAATTCCCAGGGAAGGTCTATGTCGCACAGCAGATATAGATCATAGGGATTCTTTTCAATTTGCTCAAGTATCCAGGGATGACAATTGTTGTATTTATGCAAACTCCAGATTTTGGTAACAATCAAATCAGTATCGCAGAAGAGAAACCGGCTGGCATTAACAATAGTTTTTCTTTCATCTGATAACTGATTTTCCGCTATATGAAGAATGTCATCCTGGATGTAAGGTCTCGGTAAATTATTGATATAATCACGTGCAAATTCAGGCACAAAAACCGTTTGGAAGTATTCTGCCAGTTGTTTTGCCAGGTTTGATTTACCTGTTGATTCAGGACCTGTTATAGCAATTTTTTTTACCACTTATCTCTGATGTTTCTATTTTTCCTGAAGAAAAGCATTTATGATTTTCATTACAAAAACACTTTTACCATGCTTTTCGAAGGATTCTTCAATTTCATCAGTTAAAGCATGCATAATGGTTCGGTATTCTCCAAAAATTTGGGTGCTCATACCGTTTACTTCCACTATGATATGCTCATTCTTTTTCAAGCTTTCAATAAATTCTTTGATATCAGGGATAAATTCTCTTCCCAACGGATACATGCTAATTTCTACAGATGCTTTCATAAATTGACAAAATTCGCTTTAGTTAATAACTTTTTATACCCGAACTGATAGTGAAAATTTTTTCCGGAATAATCGGGAATTGCTTAGCTGCAAAGATAGAATTAAGATAATAGTGTTTAAATATTATTTCATAAAAACACATTTGAATCATTTTTCTGCCCCCAAAAGCAGTTTTACACAGAAAATACGGAAACATTAATTTTTTATATTTGCTGCTATCAGCCAAAAGATAACTTAAATGAAAGCATTTCCCGGCGAAGGCTCAAGTATAGGAATATTAGGATTGAGAAAACTTAATCAAATAACTACTACTCTTTATGATTTTGATCTTAGAAAATTTTCAACAACTTCTCTTTTGCGCCGAATCGAGTCTATAATTCAAAAAAATCATCTGGGAAATTTGGATGCATTGATACATTTGCTTGAAACCAGTAGTTCATTTTTACCTGTCTTCCAAAAGCAGTTGTCCTTTTCATGTACTGAATTATTCAGAGATCCTGCTTTTTGGCGAAGTTTCCGGGATGATGTTTTGCCTGTCATTAATAAGAATAACAGCAAAATCCGGATTTGGTTACCAGGTTGTTCTTCAGGCGAAGAGGCCCTAAGCGCAGCTATTATGTTTCAAGAGGCAGGGGTATATGAAAAATCTCTTTTTTTTGTTACCGGCATAAATGAGCTTAGCATCCGTGAAGCAAGAAATAAAAGCTACCAGGATAAACAACTGGAAGTTTCTGAAAATAACTACAAAAGATTCTGCAACGATGAAAATGCCGCAATTTCCAGGTATCTCATCAGAAGAGATAACGGTTTCGTTTTTAAAGATAACCTTTATGAGAATATAAAATACGAAGTTTTCAACGGTTCAGAAACCAATAAAATCAGGGGTTTACACGTAGTTTTGTGCAGAAATTATTTTATATATTGCGCCCCTGAATACCAAAATTATTTATTTACCTTGTTTACCGAAAGTTTATTACCCGGCGGGTTTTTTGCAATTGGAAATAAGGAAAATATTTCATTTTGCAATGATTTTGACAAATATCTGGTATTCCATAAAAATGAGAAGATTTTTCAAAAAAAAACCTATTGAAAGGATTATAAAATGTAAGAAAAATTTATACCGGGAATGCTGTTATGAGCTATAAGCTAATTATTATTGGAGGTTCTGCAGGGAGTTTTCAGATTGTCAATCAGATGCTTTCAAGATTACCACAGGACTTCAAAATCCCGATAGTCCTTGTTTTACACAGGCTTAAGCATGTAAGGCACGGATTTGTTGAAGCCCTTTCTCAAAAATCCATTTTACCTGTTCTTGAACCTGAAGACAAAACCAGTATTAAGCATGGAAGCGTATACCTTGCCCCTGCCAATTATCATCTTTTTGTTGAAGTGAATGGCAGATTTGCCTTGTCTGCTGAGGAACCGGTCAACCATTCAAGGCCTTCCATTGATCTATCATTCAAAACTGCAGCTTATTGCTTTCGCGAAAAGGTTATCGGAATAATTCTTTCTGGTGCCAATAAAGATGGAGCTAAAGGACTGGAAATCATAAAAAAAATGGGAGGCGTAACCATTGTTCAGGATCCAATGGAAGCTCAGATACCGGTTATGCCTAAGGCAGCTATTGACCTGACCGGGCGGGTTGATCATATTTATTCAAGCAGTGAAATCATCAATTTTTTACAAAAATTATAAGTACACACATATCTACATATTCGATTTATTACAAATTAAGGAAAGCACACAAACAGACCAATAAAACCAAGAAAGTGAACCAAATAAAAATTTATATTTATTTCGGATTGAAGATATTTCTGTTGGTTATGGGTTGGATCATTTTTTACCGGCTCAAATTAATGAAATATTACACTGACTCTATAGATCCTACCAATCAGGCAGATTCAATTTATGATTGTGTTGTCTTTTCAATTAGTATTCTGTTAATCATAACATTTCTTGTAATTTCAATATTAAGCTGGCATGAATACTTGCGTATGAATACTAAAAACAAAATTTTTCCAGACTATAAATTCAGTTCTGCATCATCGGAATCTCATTCAGAAAAATCGTTTGATGTAACTGAAACCCAAAACTTAGAAAAATCAGAAAAAGCACATTTTGATTTAAACAAGAGCAGGCTATTAGATTGTTTTGAAAAAGAAATTTTTAGTCACCCGGAAGAAAGTAAAAAACTAGAGGGAGAAAAAATTCTGAGATGTATTTCCAGGGTATACGAACTTACACAGGGTGAAATTTTTTTAAAAGATAATACAGCTGATAAAGAAACCAGATTCAGACTTTTGGCTACATATGCAATTCACTTACCTGAAGATGAACCGTTAGAGTTTAGTTTGGGTGAAGGATTGATTGGTCAGGCTGCTCAGTCAGGAAAACATCTTTACATTGATAAACTACCCGAAGGCTTTTTAAATGTAAAAACGGGACTTGGAGAATCTAATCCGGCTTCTTTTCTGGTTATACCCTGGAAAGATCAAAAAGACGAAACATATGCAGTTATCGAACTGGCATCTTTCAGACCATTTTGTCAACACGACATTGAATTGCTTAAAAGCTTTTCTGAGAATTTCTTAACACGCTTATTAGCTTAGTTTAAAAATGCGAAAAATGCGTAAAACACAGGGATTTTCATGTTCTTTAAAACGTATTTTTGCCATTAACAGGTAAGGATGAATAGATATATTTAGTCAAATATTTTGCCAAGATAATGATTTTGAAACAGTTAACTCTTCCTGTATTGATCAGCAAAAGACAGTTTTTTCTGTATACTTTTTTTGCAGGACTTTTTTTTCTTTTGCTCACATGGATACTTGAATCAGGAAGGATGGGGATGGGATTTAATCTGTCATCTATACGGTTTATTCATTTGCAAAACCCTTTACTAATCATTGTTTTTATATTTCCGGTATCGCTTGCCATTATTGCCAGGATTTTTCACAATCAACTTGAAAACCAACAAAAACTGATCAACCAGTTACAGCAAAAACTTAAGACCACAGAAAAAAACACCGGGCAAATTGCGCTTTTTGCTGATCATATCGGGAACGGTAATTATGATATTGAATTTGAAATATCAGAAGATTCCTGCACCCTGACCAATACACTGAAGAACCTGAGAGAGAAGCTAAAAGAAAACCATGAGAAGGAGTCTCTTCAGAACTGGGAGATGATAGGAAAGGACAAAATAAACCAGGTATTACGATTGCATACAGATCTTAATATTCTATCCTTTGAAGTACTTGAGACCTTGACAGATTACATGGGTATTTTACAGGGTGTTTTTTATATTTATGATGAAAATATTGCCAGGCTAAAAATCTCTGCATCTTATGCCTATAACCGAAAGAAGTTTATACAGGATGAGGTTTCAGTGGGTGAAGGACTTGTAGGACAGGCTGCCATAGAAAGAGACTACATTTACCGTACTGAAATACCTGATGATTATGTTAGCATCAGCTCAGGATTAATAGACGATAAAAAGCCACGCAGTTTACTTATTGTTCCCATGTTTATGGAGAATAAGCTACAGGGCGCATTCGAGTTTGCCTCCGTTAAGGAATTTAATAATCACGAAATTGAATTCATTAAATCCATTGCACAAATTGTGGCACGAACTGTTTTCAACCTGAAAATCACAGATAAAACAGAAAAACTTCTTTATGAGTCTCAATCTATGACACAGGAGTTGCGTCAGAATGAGGAACAGCTTCGCCAGAATACCGAAGAGATGCGTGTTACTCAGGAAGAACTTGAAAAAACCAACACCCATCTGGAAGAGAAAATTCAGGAAGTTAACCAGAACCGAAAAAGGCTTTATTCTCTTCTTGAGAATGCATCTGAGTTGATTTCCATTTATGATCAAGATAAAAAATTAAAATATGTAAGTCCTTCTGCACATAATATACTGGGTTATTCGGAAGAAGAAATGTTTGCAGGCAAAGATCTGGGGCAATTGTCGGATGGCGGAAAAAGCATTATTGATCAGATGTTTGATGAATTGCTAAGGTTTCCGGGAAAAATACAAACTATTCAATACACTTTTGAGCATAAAAACGGTTCCGGAATTTTCCTTGAAACAACCGGTCGTAATCTTTTATTCGATAATGCTATAAATGGCCTTATTCTTAATACCAGCGATATTACCGAAAGAAAAAGAGCCGAAAAGGAACAAAGAATGAGAGGTCAAATGCAAACCCTTTCAGATAACTCTCCTGACATCATCTTACGTATTGATACCCTTAAGAATTTATTTTATGCCAATCCGGCGCTTGAAGCCTACTCAGGTATAAAAACCGAAAAAGCTATCCGGAAACAGATTTCAGAAATTGGACTACAGCATGAACTTGCCAAAGCCATAAATGATATTGCAGAAAAAGTAATTAAAACGGCGAAAAATATCAGACAAGAAATATCATTTACTGTATCCTCCGGAAAAAAAATAATGAGCCTTAATGCAATTCCTGAATTTGTTGAAGAGAACCGCCTGGAAACGATACTATTTATTCTTCATGATATTAGCGAGCTAAAGGAGATACAAGAAGAAATCAAGAAAAAGAATGCCAAGATAACTGATAGTATCAATTATGCATTTCGTCTGCAAAATGCAATTATGCCAAGCCAGCGGCTCATGAAGCAATGTTTTCCCGATTCATTTATGTTTTATTTGCCACGCGATATTGTAAGTGGAGATTTTCCATGGCTTTACAGAAAGGGCGATGATATATATATTGCTGCTGTTGATTGCACAGGTCACGGTGTTCCGGGTGCTATGCTCTCACTTATTGGCTATTTTATTTTAAACCAGATTGTTAGTCAGCCAGAAGACCTGAGCCCTGGTCAAATATTACAGAAGATGCATCAGGGTGTAAAACAAACGCTCCGGCAGAATATGGGAGGTGCAAGTGCCAGAGACGGAATGGATGTGGCATTGTGTAAAATTAATACCCAAAATATGTACATGGAGTTCTCTGGTGCTCACAGGCCCTTATATCATGTGCATAATGGACAGTTATTTGAATATAAAGGAACAAGATCTGCAATAGGTGGAATTCCAGTACCAGGCAGACCTGAGCCTGAATTCAGCAACCACAGGATAGTGTTTTCAGAAAATGATTGTATTTACCTGTTTTCCGATGGGTTGCCTGACCAGTTTGGCGGACCACATGGAAACAAATATTTTCCTAAAAGAATCAAAGAAATGATAATAGAGAACTCTGCAAAACCAATGAATGAGATTTATGAAGTTTTCAATAAAGATTATAATAACTGGCTCGGAAAAGGAAACCAGATAGATGATGTTTTACTCATTGGCATCCGTTTCTGATTAATGCATAATCGAGCTGCTATTAATAAACAACCAACACACGTTAACCAAAAAACTCATAATGGATAAATTTGATTACAAAGAACTTGTTTACAGCTTCCACAAAGAAATGTTGGCCAATAACTTTACACTTGTTTATGAGGGTGAAATCACGCATCAGATCACTAAAGCGTTTACATCACTTGCCGAAAATAAAATGGATAGTTACAGTGAAGATTCAACCATGAAAAAGAAGGTTTTTCATGTAATGGTAGAATGTCTCCAGAACTTAAGCAAGCATGCAGAAGATGTTCGAATCCTGAAAAATAAAGGCTACTCCGGCAATGGCATTTTTATTATTGGAAGGGTTGGTCAAAATAATGAAGACTATCATGTTCTCACAGGAAATGTAATAGAAAATTCCAGGGTTCCAGAATTGGAGGCCTTCCTTGATAAAATTAATCAAATGAACAAAGATGGTTTAAAAGAGCTATATAAAAAGCAAATGCGCGAAGGTACACTTTCAGATAAAGGTGGTGCGGGGCTTGGCCTAATCGATATCGCCCGGAAAACCGGAGAGAAGTTAGATTACAATTTTATTAAGATTGATGATGAAAGATCATTTTATACGCTGAGAACTAAAATTTCAAGAAAATAGAAAGTGAAACCAAATCAAAAGAAATGGAAGTAATTAAAATCAGAGGAACAGAAGATACTCCCAATGTACTTCTTGATGCCCAAAAAGGTATTATAGAGTTTTCAGGCAGATCTCTGCCTGAGGATGTAATGAGTTTTTATGCACCGGTTTTACGATGGATTGAAGAATATATTGAATCACCAAACTCACATTCGGAAGTAATTTTCAGGCTCGATTATTTTAATACAGCATCATCCAAAATGATCCTCGACATATTGATTTATTTTGAGCACCTTTCAAAAGAAGGCCATGAAGTTCTCGTGAAATGGTCTTATCAGAAAGATGATGAAGATATGGCAGATGCCGGTGAAGAATATTTTGAGATTGTGAATGTTCCCTATGAGATGCACAGCTATTAGTTATTTGTATTTCGATTAATTTATAATTATCATGAGTGAAGAAATCCTCAAAGCCTTAATGCAACTCTTTGCTATCATAGCAAGGCAGGATGTTGGTTTATCCCATGGGGAAAGGGGATTTGTGGAGAGCTTTTTAAAGCAACAACTCAGTGAGAGTTCAGTAAATGAATACTTAAGACTATTTGATGGATATATTGAACAGGAAGTAAAAACCAGGGAAGAAAAACCAGGTAGTGAGGTAAGGTTAACATCCGTAAAGGATTCGGTTAAAATCCTTGGGATAGCAAAAAAAATAAACAGAACCCTTACACAAAAGCAAAAAGTGGTAGTTCTGGTCAGATTGTTTGAATTGATGAATTCTGATCAGAATTTTACTTCACAAAGAATGGCAATTATTGACACCACTGCAGAAGTTTTTAATATAAATAAACAGGAATACCGGGCCATTTCAAGTTTTGTTATAAGAAATAAGTCAGAGGAACTTGACATTCCTGAAATACTCATTTCGCAATCGCAGCCTAACAAGAACACAAATTCTCGTTTCATTCATTCACCACAGTTAAACGGAAGGATTATCATATTAAGGGTAAAAAGCGTTGATCTTTATTTTTTCAAATATTCAGGCCATACGGAGCTATTTATAAACGGTCTCCCTTTAAAAGCAAACCGGATATATAATTTTGCCAATGGGTCAGTTGTTAAACAACCCATGGGGAAATCTATCTTTTATACTGATATAGCTGCCAAATTTATTTCCGACTCAGCAGAATCCAATGTTTATTTTAAAGTTGAGAACGTAAGCCATACTTTTACCAATGGTTGCAAAGGACTTGAAAATATAAACCTGCAGGAAATATCGGGCAAAATGGTAGCTATTATGGGTAGCAGCGGATCAGGAAAAACAACGTTGCTTAATGTATTATCAGGAGTAGAGAACCCCACTCAGGGTAAGGTAATCATCAACGATATAAATCTGCACTCTGATAAGGAAAAAATAAAAGGGATTATAGGCTATATTCCCCAGGATGACCTTTTAATAGAAGAACTTACTGTTTATGAAAATCTCTTTTACAGCACCATGCTCGTATTCAGAGATCATACTTCTATGCAGATTGCTGAAAAGGTTGATAAAATGCTTACGAGTCTGGGACTGCTTTACATCAAGGAACTCAAAGTAGGCAATCCCATGAATAAAAAAATCAGTGGTGGCCAGCGAAAGAGACTTAATATAGGCCTTGAGCTTATTCGTGAACCATCTGTACTTTTTATAGATGAACCTACCTCCGGACTTTCTTCACGCGATTCCGAAAATGTAATCGAACTGCTGAGAGAGCTTACTTTAAGAGGCAAACTCATTTTTGTTGTAATTCACCAGCCTTCATCTGAGATTTTCAAGATGTTTGATAAGGTTGTTATACTCGACGAAGGTGGTGTACAAATTTATTACGGTAATCCCGTGGAAGCAGCCATCTATTTTAAAAAAATTGACAACCAGATCAACAGTGATGTGGGCGAATGTCCCAAATGCGGTAATGTAAACCCGGAAGCGATTTTCAACATTATAGAGTCACAAATCGTTGATGAGTATGGTAAATCAACCGGTTTTAGAAAAGTGCAGCCATTGGAATGGGCAAGATATTTTAAAAACTTTCACAGGCCTGAAAGCCCAATAGAAAAGAAGGTGGATTTGCCCGGAACATTAATGAAACAAGGCTGGTGGAGACAAGTAAACATTTATTTCAGGCGCGATATCAGTTCTAAGCTAGCCAATAAACAATACATTCTGCTGAATTTACTGGAAGCCCCCATCCTGGCATTTTTACTGGCTTATATTATCAGGTATATTGATGATCCGGCATCAGGTGTTTATATCTTCAGAGAAAACGCCAATATAATGCCTTATTTGTTTATGTGTACCATTGTAGCATTATTTACCGGACTCATTGTTAGTGCTGAAGAAATTTATAAAGACCGGAAAATACTCAAACGAGAATCATTCCTGAACCTAAGCCGAAGCAGTTATTTGCTCTCCAAAGTGAGCATACTTTTTATGATTTCGGCCATGCAGGCAATACTTTTTATCTGGGTAGGAAACAGTATACTTGGAATAAAAGGAATGTATTTTGAATATTGGCTCATATTTTTTTCAGTTGCAGCCCTGGCCAATATTATGGGACTTAATATTTCTTCAGCTTTCAACTCGGCGGTAACTATTTATATCATCATTCCCTTTCTCATCATTCCTCAAATGGTACTCACAGGTGCCTTGTTCAGTTTTGATAGGATCAACTACAATTTGGGAGGCGGACGTGAAAAGGTTCCCGTTATTGCTGAGATTATGCCTTCCCGCTGGGCTTTTGAAGCACTTGCCGTAAATCAGTTCATGAATAACGACTATGAAAAACATTTTTATGAACTGCGGAAGATGGAGAGTGCTTTCAACTTTAAGAATGTGTATTACATTCCGGAATTAAAAGGATATGTAGAGACTTACAAATCAAAGTTTTTAGCCGGAGACACCAATCCCTTGGCTGAAGCGGATATTACACTTCTTCAAAATGAAATCTCGAAGGAAAACAATTCCTTTTATGCAGAACACCATCAGATATTCTTTGATGATGTAAGCCGGATCAGTCCGGAAAATTTCAATATGGAAACAGCAGAAGAAATATTTCTCTACTTTGCTCAACTGGAAAACTTTTACAGGGAAAGTTTCAACAGGGTTAACGGGCACATCGACCGGCAAATATCCGAAATGGTAAGCACCCCTGAAATGAGAAAGGAGTATCAGCAATGGTTTGATAAACATTACAACAGTCCCCTTGCAGCATTTGCTAAAAACACATTTGCTCCCCTACCCTTGGTAAGGCTTGGAAATAAACTTGTTCAAAAAATTGATCCGGTATATCTGGATCCTTCAAACCAGAAGCTACTAGGTTTCAGATCACATTTTATGGCACCAAACAAAAACCTGGCAGGAAAACTTATTCCTACTTTTTATTTTAACATAGCAATAATCTGGTTTTTTACAGTAATCGCATATTTTGCTCTTTATTTCGATATCCTTAAAAAAATGCTGTTGTTATTTGAAAGAAAAGATGGTAAAATGCAAACATCTATAAATAAGAACGGTAAAACCACAGATACAAGACTAAGATTTATCAATTCTACTGAGAACGAGAAAATTTTGTTAAACACAAATTAAAATTGACTTTTATTCAACTAAAAAAAACAGTTTTTCACATAACCAATTTATTCTAAATATCGTAAAATCTAATTGGAGTTTATAAAAACAAAAAACCATCATTATGAAAAAACAAAAAACAATCCTGGTTATCCTGTTATTAATTCTGGGACAGTTCATCGCGGGTTGTCAGCAAGGCCAGCAGAGACAGGAAGCTACTGATTTACTCTCCGATTCCTTTCGGGATGGTGATTTAAGGCTCAATGATGCCATGATAAAAGAAATGATCTCATCGGTACCCAATCCGTTGGAGATAACTTCAATTCTTCAAAGAACAGGAGTTGTGTATTCGCAGGATTTATTAAATCCGGCAGGTAATGTAAATGATTATAACACCAACTTTCAACGTGCACTAAATCTTGGTGTTTACGGAACCGACCTTATTTATATGAATATCTACGAACGCACGGTAGCAACTTTACGATACCTGAGCAATCTAAGGGAATTGGCCAGCGATTTGAGAGTTGAACAGTTTTTTGACTATACCACACTGAACAGACTATCAGAAAGCAGTAAAAATGTAGATTCGGTTCTTTATATCACAAACACTGGTTTCGATAAAATGTCAAGATATCTTATCGATCAGGAAAGAAGCCATATTGCTATACTTATATCTGCAGGAACATGGATTGAGAGTCTTTACATTGCAACCCATGCTCCAACCACTGCGGCCAATAAAGAAACTATCAACAAAAGAATCGGTGAACAGAAAAAAGTACTTGATAATTTACTTCTGCTAATGAATTCGTACGGTCAGAATTCAAATTTTGATGAGCTTATCAAAGACCTTATGACCGTTAAAAAGGAATTTGATAATGTAACAATTACTTATCAATATGCAGAACCATCAATAATTGAATCAGACGGAACGCTTGTTGTCGTTGACAATTCAAGAAGCATAGTTGACATAAGCGACGAAACGGTTAAAAATATTGCCAGTGCAATAGCAGTTGTCCGAAATAAAGTTATTGAATAGAATTAAAAAAAGGGTTAATTCCTAAACAATTATGCTTTTATTCTTCATATTAACAGAATTGTAAAACGTCAAAAACGATATTAAAATGAAAAAATACTTTATACTTTTTAGTTTAATTTTCCTGGTATTATCTGCCAACAAGAGTTTTTCACAATGCGGAGATGCATTGCTGGAAATATGCCACGGAAAGCTTGAAAATGCAAGGTTTATAAAAAGCTGGCCCATACAATTACCTGCAAGAGCACGAGGAGAAACTCTTCCGCAGGTAAGCTTTAAACTGCCTTTAACTTCCGGAAATACTTATAAAATCTTTGCCTGCGATGCATCCGAATACCCGGGCAAAGTAATTGTTAGTATCAGAAATCAAAACGATGACCTGGTAGTTACATCATACGTAGTAGAGCAAAACAGGCATATACCTGTAATTATGTTTCCTGTTTCCATGAGCGGAATCTATACTTTCAGCTTCTATTTTCAAGACGGGAAAGAAGGTTGCGCAGTGGGGGTGGTATCCGTTGCCGATTAGTTTATTAGCAAAGGAAAAAAATTAAATTAGCACAATATCTTGTTTTTAAGTAATACTCGGAGTATAGACATTCGGGTTTTTCTTAGCTTAGCGTACTTTCTCCAAACAAATAAAAACATGAATACCTGTAAGAAAAAGCAAATATTTGTAATTGAAGACAACAAAACTGAGGGAATGTTGCTTAAATTATGTTTGGGGTCTGTAAAGAATGTTATAGTTACAAACTACACTTATGGTGAAGAACTGCTGAAGAACCTTTACAAACAACCTGAGATTGTAATTGCCGATATGATGCTTCCCGATATTGCAGGCGATGAACTTATTCATGCTATCAGGGAAAATAGCCCTAATACAGAGGTCATTGTTGTTTCTTCGCAGAAAGATGTAGACCTGATTGCAAGGGTTCAGGAAATGGGTATTTACAACTATCTGGTAAAAAGTGAAACCTGCATGGAAATACTCCAGAAAGCAATTGAAGACCTGACGTTCCTGATAGATAAAAGACGATAAAAGCCTTTTTTAAATGCCGACGGGCCTTGCAAGGCCCGTTTTTTTTTATCCTTTTAAATACCTTGTTGCTATAAAATTGCTATTTTTATTAATCGGTTTTAAGATTCGGACAATGGCTGTTAATAACTTTTTGTAATTCTCCATTAAGGATAGCAAATCCGATTCATATAATAATTGAATATTTAAATTCTATATTAAGTGTCAGAGTTAAATCTAATATCTAATATTTTTGAACATAAGGAACTGGTAGCATCCTTTTTTATTTTTAAATTTTTATTGCTTCTTTTTCTGGGGAGAAGATATTATTTACGCAACAAGTATTATAAAGAAATCATTGAAAGAGAAAAAACTTATCGACATTTATTTGACAATTCAATTACAGCAACCCTTATTTCTGGCAATAACGGTATAATTCGGATGTCAAATCTTCATTTTGAAAAGCTTACAGGATTTCATACAGATGAGTTAAAGGGTAAAAAGTTGATTGAAGTTGTAAATATCATAAATGGAACTGAGAAATTTACAGAACAAAACTCCGGGATTTTACACGAACTGAATGCAACATCATGGCCTATATCGGTTGTTAAATGCAAAACCGACAAGGAGATATACTGTTACACCCACATACACGATAAAGAAGATGAAAAATATACCATAATGTCTTTCATAAGAAGCGGCGGGGATAATAAACCATCCTGAAAATAATTAAAAAATGACCAGAAAGTAACTCATGGGCATTAATTATTTAATTTTAGTAACTGTAATAGGAGAAATCCCGTAAATATCTGAAAGCATTATTTAATATATTGGTCACTTTTTAAATAAACACAAGTATTATCTGTAATTACTCCCGCATTATGAACAAAAACATAACCATAGTAATAGCAGAGGATGATGAAGGACATGCATTTCTTATCAAAAAAAATCTCAGCAAATCAGGTGTAATTAACCCTATTATTCACTTCAAAGACGGCGAAGAAGTCCTTAACTTTTTTAACCGGATCAGCGCAGGCGAACAAGCTGATCCAGATAAAGGTTATATTATTCTGCTTGACATAAAGATGCCCCGGATTGATGGTACAGAAGTACTCGAGAAAATGAAATCAGACCCGGTATTAAAAAAAATTCCCATTATAATGATTACTACAACTGACTCACCAGTTGAAGTTGAATTATGTCATAAACTTGGTTGTAATAGTTATATTGTGAAACCCATCGATTATGACAAATTCATAGATGTAGTAAAAAAGCTGGGTTACTTCCTTGAAATAGTTGAAATTCCAAATACAGGCTAAAACATGTCAAAAACCAGGAAAGTGGAGTCAGATACCGGGTTTAATAAACCGATTCCTGTATGGATCATCGAAGATGATCATTATCTCAACAGCATTATTAAACGAACCCTTGATAAACAAGGATTCACATGTATTTCTTTTCTAACTGCAAAAGATTTTTCCGACCATCTCAAAACAATACCCAAAGGCAAGGTTAATGCAGTAATGCTTATTGATTACCTACTTGGGGAAAGTGATGCAATTAAACTGCTGAATGAAATAAACCACCTTGGCTATACTGTTCCATTTGTTGTCATGACAGGTCATGGTAGCCAAAAAACAGCTGTTAAGCTTATGAAGCTGGGTGCAATGGACTACGTTATAAAAGAGGATGATTTTGTAAACCAGGTTGTAAAGGTTTTAAAACATGTAACTGAGAAAATTCATGTAACCCAAAAGCTTGAAGAATCAAGAAAACAGTTAAAATCCAATGCTGAAAAACTGAAAGCCCTTAACAAAGAAATAATATTACAGAAGATCGCTATTGAGAGTGAAAAGGCAAAAACTGACAAGCTGTTACAAAGCATACTTCCTCTTAAAATTGCAGACGAACTTCTTGAAAAAGGTTATACAAAGCCCCGTGAATACAAATCAGTTTCCATTCTATTTGCTGATGTTATAGGGTTCTCCGATCTGGCTAAAAACAGCCCTGCAATTGAACTGGTAACTCGTCTTGATAATTACTTTTATATTTTTGATGAAATTATTGAGCAATACGGACTGGAAAAGATAAAGACCATTGGCGATTGCTATATGTGTGCCGGTGGTATACCGGAAGAAAACTATAACAATGCTATTATAGCAGTTTTGGCTGGATTAAAAATTCAGGCTACTACACTTAGCCTGCTTGACGAATACAATGAAAGTCTCCCCCGTTTCCGGCTTAGACTGGGAATACATAGCGGGACCGTTGTTGCAGGTGTAGTTGGCAAAAACAAATTCGTCTATGATATATGGGGTGATGCCGTTAACGTTGCAAGCCGGATTGTTGAAGCTGGTGAAAAAGACAAAGTAAATATTTCTGAAAAAACATATCAGCTGGTAAAAAACTACTTTATTTTCTCAGAAAGAGGTGAAATTATTACCAAACGCAATTATCCCATCAAAATGTATTTTGTTGAAAGATTAAAACCCGAATATTCTGCCGATAAGGAAGGAATCTCACCAAGCAAAAAACTTCTAAGGGAACTTAACATCAAACAGGGCGTAAAATACTATTAAACCCATCAAACAACATATTTTTTTTAAAAAGCTGCAATTTGACTCCTTATGATTATATTTGCTGATAGCTGATCTATAAAGGCCTTTAAATAAGTAAATTTATATCTGGATTTTGGAGATAAATTAGGATTACACAAAGCATTAAACCATTATGCACATTCAATACCATACAAAATCTTCCGTAAACTACACTATTGTTATAGTAGAAGATGATGTATCTCTCAATACTTTGATCCAGAAAACTCTGCAAAGAAGCAATTATAATACTAAAGGCTTTTATTCAGGGCATGAAGCAGTTGAATGGTTAAAGAACAATGAAGAAATTCCCGGGCTCCTGCTTCTCGACTACCAGCTGCACGAAATGAGTGGGGAGCAGTTAATAAAAATTCTGAGAAAAGATAATATAGAAATTCCCTTCATTATTATTACGGGGCACGGTGATGAAAAAACCGCCGTAGAGATGATGAAACTTGGAGCTCTGGACTATATGATAAAGGATGGTAGCTTCATTGATTTACTACCTACTGTTATTCAGCAAGTTATAAATCATCTTGACATTGAATATAAACTGAATGAATCGCAAGTTGCGCTAAAAAGAAGCGAAGAAAAATATCGAAGTATATTTGAGAACATACAAGACGTTTATTTTGAACTTTCCCTTAATGGAAATGTTCTGGAAGCTTCCCCTTCAATTGAGAACATGGTGGAAGTTAGTAAAGATAAAATTCTTGATCATGCTCTTTTTATAGACAAAGAGCAAGAAGAAGAACTCCTGACCCTTTTGCAGGAAAAAGGAGTTATTTCAGATTATGAAATTTATCTTAAAAAAGAAAATGGACAAAAAATCCCCACATCTTTTACCTGCAAATATCTTTATGATCAGGATGGTCGGCCCAGAAAGATTATTGGCACAATAAGAAATATAACTGAGCGGAAACAAGCCGAAGAAGCCATAAGACATAGTGAAGAGCGCTACAGAATTCTGGCTGAAAACTCCAGTGATATGATTTCCAAACATAACTGGGACAGGACCTATCTTTATGTATCACCTGCATGTAACAAACTACTGGGATACAAGCCCGAAGAACTTACCGGTTTTTCAGCATATCATTTTATTCATCCTGATGACGTTGAAAACATAAGAAAAAACCATATTCTCCTTTTGGAAAACAGCGCTGGTTCCTTTATTGAAAGTTACAGAATACGTAAAAAAGACGGTTCATATATATGGTTTGAAACCAACAACCAGGTAATTTACAACCAGAACACTAATCTCGTGCAGGAAATTGTTTGTGTATCTCGCGATATCACTGAAAGAAAAGATAAAGAGGAATTGCTTAAAGCCAAAGAAGTTGCCGAAAGAGCAAATAAAGCAAAATCTGAATTCCTGGCAAACATGAGCCATGAAATACGTAACCCGCTCAACGCTATTATCGGAATGACAAATACACTCAGTAAAACTTTTATGAGTGCCGAGCAAAAGGAGTATCTTGATTCCGTTAATGTTTCATCCAAAAACCTGCTAAGAATACTTAACGATATTCTGGATTTTTCTAAAATTGAAGCCAATAAAGTGGAACTCACCTTTGCCAACTTTAACCTTGAAGATATGCTTAGTTCAATTATCAGGAATTTCGAGTCTCAGGCAAAGTCAAAGAGCATTTCTTTAAATTACATGATTAGCGAAAACATCCCTAAAGATTTTTACGGTGATGAAAAAAAAATAATACAAATACTGAATAATCTAATCAGTAATGCTATTAAATTTACAAACAGGGGAAAAGTTGAAGTCATAGCAGATTGTTTGATAATTAAGCCCGATAACGCAACCATCAATTTCATAGTAAAAGACACAGGTATAGGTGTTAAAAAAGAAGATATCCCACTAATGTTTAATTCATTTAGCCAGTTAGATATCTCCACGAAAAAAAAATACCAGGGTACAGGATTAGGTCTTAGCATTGCAAGAAGTCTTGCTATGCTTATGAACGGAATTATTGATTTCAGCAGTGAATACAAAAAAGGTAGCACGGTATCATTAAGTCTGCCCCTTGTAATAACAGGCAGCGACAAATATAAAGACATAAATAGCAGTAATAAACAAACTTTACATACTCCGGTGAAAGATAAAAAGATTAAAATACTCGTTGCCGAAGACGATGCTATTAACCAGCTATACCTTTCAGGTTTCCTTAAATCGCAAGGATGGTATGTAGATACAGCCCCTAACGGTCTTATTGCTCTGGAAAAATACAAGAAGAATACATACGATATTATACTCATGGATGGGCAGATGCCAAAAATGGATGGTTTTGAAACTACACAAAAAATAAGAGAAATAGAAAAAGGAAATAACGATGACTATCGTATTCCCATTGTAGCTATAACCGGATATGCCATCCCCGGCGACAGAGAAAGGTTCATCAATGCAGGAATGGATGATTATGTTTCCAAGCCCATTGATGAAAATAAACTGATTGAGATTATCAATTCTAAAATTTAAAACCAGACAAAAAAGGCTGTCTCAAAAGCCAGGTCTTAATAGGGCGCTGAGCTTGTAGAAGCGGGTATCTGGTTGGTAATCAGATGTCGTTTCGACAGGTGTTACAGTGAGTTTATCAAACTGCTCAACGACCAACTGACATTTTTGAGACGCCTCTTTTTTCTTTTAACCGGAAGCTCTCTGTTTTAATAAACTATTTTGGCTTAACAGATGTGAAACTTAAAACAAATCTTGGAAAAACGTTTCAAATTAACGCCTTTTTTTGTCAATATATGAAAAGATTGTTATAATTTAGCAATCCAAGTAAACAATTTGTTACATGTAAATAAAACGAATAGTTATGCAAAATATAGACTGGGCCAAACTTCCTTTTGGCTATTTCAAGACCGATTACAATGTTCGCTGCTACTATCGCGATGGCAAGTGGGGCGAGATGGAAGTATCATCTTCTGAATATGTAAACATACACATGGCTGCAACCTGTTTACACTATGGCCAGGAAGCTTTTGAAGGAATGAAAGCCTACAGGGGGAAAGACAATAAAATCAGACTTTTCCGTTGGAAGGATAATGCTGCACGTATGCGCCAGTCATCGCAGGGTATTCTTATGGCAGAGGTACCTGATGACACTTTTTATAAAATGGTGGTCGAAGCAGTAAAACTCAATGAGAAATACGTGCCACCCCACGGATATGGAGCTGCTCTTTACATCAGGCCCTTGTTGATTGGAAGCGGAGTACAGATAGGTGTAAACCCCGCAAAAGAATATTTGTTTATGGTATTTGTAGGACCTGTCGGACCCTATTTCAAGGAAGGATTTAACCCTGTAACTATGCAGATTGTAAGAGATTATGACAGGGCTGCACCCCTGGGTACAGGAGCTATTAAAGTGGGTGGTAATTATGCGGGAAGCTTGAAAGCCAGTGAAAGAGCTAAAGCAGAAGGTTTTGCTGCAGTACTTTTCCTCGAGGCCAATGAGAAAAAGTACATCGATGAAGCAGGCCCTGCAAACTTTTTTGCCATCAAAGGCAAAAAATACATCACACCCAAATCCGATTCAATTTTGCCATCCATTACCAACAAAAGCCTTATGCAACTGGCAGAAGATATGGGACTGGAAGTTGAACGCAGACCTGTTGCTGTTGAAGAACTCGCTGGTTTTGATGAAGCAGGTGCATGTGGCACTGCAGCCATTATTTCTCCTATTAAAAAAATCGTTGACAGAGAAAGTGGCAAAACTTATGAGTTCTGCAAAGACGGAAAAGCAGGTCCAATTTCGGAAAAACTATACCGGAAATTGCAAGCTATACAATATGGCGATGAACCTGATACTCATGGATGGGTTACTATTCTTGACTAATAACTGATTTAAAACCAATAAAAAACGGGTTTCCTGCAAAAGAAACCCGTTTTTTATTGAAAAGAAAACTTCAGGTAATTCCATTTTCCTTTAAAAGCCTTTCCATTTCCTGTTGCAGCTTTGATGCTTCGAAAGTAGCAGCTTTATCAAAATTCTCATCTGATGCAGCAAAAATTATGCTCCGGGATGCATTGATAAGTAATCCGCAGTCGTTGGTAAGACCCGCATTAGCAACATTTTTCAAACTTCCCCCCTGCGCACCCACACCAGGTACAAGGAAAAATGAGTGAGGTGCGATATCCCTTATTTTGCCTATCAATTCATCTTTGGTAGCACCCACAACAAACATGATTTGCCGGCTATTCTCCCATGTCAATGCCTTTTCGATTACCGTTTCAAAAAGCTTCCTGTCTGGCGTGCTGTAAAAATTTTTCTGCAACACCTGAAAATCTTCTGATCCTTTATTGGAAGTTAAAGC
This sequence comes from Bacteroidales bacterium, assembly GCA_007129355.1. Classification (GTDB taxonomy): domain Bacteria; phylum Bacteroidota; class Bacteroidia; order Bacteroidales; family UBA7960; genus SKVR01. The sequence continues at coordinate 22,043 of SKVR01000068.1, forward strand.
AAGTATAATGGTCCATTTATCCTTGTAAGAAAGAAACGGTAAAATAGAATCATGCCCCATATAAGGGCTTACAGTTACAGCATCAAAACCCAGGGTTTCAAAAAAAGCCTTTGCATAATGGGCAGCTGAATTGCCAATATCTC
>SKVR01000070.1 GCA_007129355.1 Bacteroidales bacterium
AGGATAGGTGTAATCGGTGCAGGTCACCTTGGAAAAATTCATATAAAATGTATTCTTGAATCAGAGAAGCTTGAATTAATTGGCTTTTTTGATAATGACAAGGCTAATGCTGATCATGTTGAAAAAACTTTTGGAATTAAAAAATTCAATTCGGCAGAGGATTTAATAAATGAGTGCGATATTGTTGATATAGTAACACCTACCCTGTCGCATTTTAATTGCGCCAGTATAGCATTGAAAAAATTCAAACATGTATTTATTGAAAAGCCATTGACCACCACGCTCGATGAAGCCCGTAATCTTATTGACCTCGCGAAAGAAGCTGGTGTAAAGGTACAGGTTGGGCATGTAGAGAGATTTAATCCAGCTTTTCTGGCAACCTTGCCTTTTATAAACCAACCCATGTTTATAGAGACACACCGTCTTGGGCAGTTTAATCCCAGAGGAACTGATGTTCCGGTAATACTTGATTTGATGATTCATGATATTGACATTATTCTAAGTATCATAAAATCGCCTGTTAAAAGAATTCACGCAAGTGGTGTAGCGGTAGTTTCCGACACACCTGACATTGCAAATGCCCGTATAGAGTTTAATAACGGTTGTGTAGCCAACCTTACAGCAAGCAGAATCTCTATGAAAAACATGCGAAAAACGAGGTTTTTTCAGAAGGATAGTTATATTGCCGTTGATTTTCTGAATAAAGAATCAGAGATAATCAGAATGAATGAAGCAGGACAAAATCCTAATCCTTTTGCCATGATACTTGATCTGGGCGATGGCAAAAAACCCAAAGAAATATTTGTTGAGAAGCCCGAAATAAAACCCATTAACGCCATCAAAACGGAACTTGAAACCTTTTACGACTCAATTGTAAATGATACAGAACCATTGGTTACCATTGAAGATGGTTATAACTCCCTCGATCTGGCCTATAGAGTAATGGAAAAAATCAGTCATTAGCAGATCCCAATTCCCCAGTATTGCCAGTTTTATTGCACAAATCCGGTTTAACTAACTGGTTTTAAATGCTAACAAGTGCAATAAGATGTGTTAAATGAAAATATCTAAAAAAAATGACAATGTTAAAATACTTTAACTGGGTATTTTGCGTTTCTAATAAATATTATTCCCACCGGTTAATTTAAGTAACAAGAGTTTTAACCATCAAGCCTATAACGAAGTTCTGAAATAAAACCAAACAGTGTGAATCAAAAACTACAAAGACGTCAGGTAATCAAATACATTATCGCTGATTTTTTCTCAGCATTTTTCTCCTGGTTTCTGTTTATAGTTTACCGGCAAAACAATATTAATGGTAAATTTAGCAGGTTTACCAATGAAATTTTCATTGATCAGAATTTACTTCTGGGTATTATCATAATACCCATTTTTTGGCTTCTTTTATATGCACTTAGCGGGAGTTACAAAAAAGTAATGCGAAGATCGAGGCTCAATGAATTCGGGCAAACACTCTTTATTTCATTAATTGGTGTATTAATTATCTTCTTTGTGATATTGCTTGGTGATGAAGTTAAAACAAATGCCGATTATTACAGGTCTTTTGGCTTACTACTTGTTTTTCATATTTCATTCACTTCCATATTTCGCTTTATTCTTTCTTCCATTACCACTCACAAAATACATAACCGCATTATGGGTTTCAATACACTTATTGTGGGAAGTCAGAGGAAGGCACTGAACATATACCAGGAAATGGAAGCTCAGAAAAAATCATCAGGTAACAGATTTATTGGTTTTGTAAATGTAAATCTTTTTGATAATTACATCATTGAAGAACATTTGCCGCGTTTAGGCTGGTTTAAAGATCTTAAATCGATTATCGAAGAGCATGAAATTGAAGATGTTATAATTGCCTTGGAAGCAAGGGAACATAAAAATACAGGGAAGATTCTTGCCGAATTATACCAAACCAATGCACTAATTAAAATTATACCTGATATGCACGATATTTTTCTGGGTTCAGTAAAAATGACATCCATTTTTGACGCACCCCTGATTCAGATCCAGCAGGGACTTATGCCTACATGGCAGCAGTATATCAAAAGATTTCTTGATGTCAGCGTTTCGATCTTTGCTCTTGTAATGCTTTCTCCCGTATATCTGTTTGCGGCTATTGGGGTTAAGCTCTCAAGTAGAGGACCTGTGTTTTATTCACATAAACGAATTGGAATAAACGGAAAACCTTTTAAAATGCATAAATTCAGATCTATGTTCACAGATGCTGAAAAGAACGGTCCGCAACTGAGTTGCCAAAATGATCCAAGGATTACACCTTTCGGTCTTTTTATGCGAAAAGTTCGTCTTGATGAAATCCCCCAATTCTTCAATGTACTGATTGGAAATATGTCTCTGGTAGGACCACGGCCCGAAAGACAGTATTATATTGACCTTATCGTTCAGAAAGCACCACACTACAAACTCCTGCAAAAAATAAAACCGGGCATTACATCATGGGGTCAGGTGAAATACGGTTATGCTGAGAATGTTCCGCAAATGATTGAGCGCCTAAAGTATGACTTACTCTATCTGGAGAATATGTCACTTGCAGTAGATTTTAAAATACTGATTCATACCGTGCTGATCATTATTCAGGGAAGGGGGAAATAAAAAACCTTTCAGGGGAAGTTAATTTTTTATTTCTGGAAATCAGAAACTTATATTGCGCCCATCTCAATTAGCTGCACAATTTCTTCAATTAACATATCTTCACCGTAAGGGTCGTATTCTGTTTTAAGATTATAACCAAATAATCGGCCAAAAGACTGCCAGAATACCGCTGTAAATGCTCCTCTGAAGTCTCTTAAAACATCATATGATGTATGGCTGGTTTCTCTGTCGATAAGCTTTATTAGTATATGCCCCTGTGAAATGGTTAACCTTCTGAGTTCTCCTTCAAATTCATCTCTGATTTCCCTCTCCAGGTTACGGGCGGCGCGTTTGCGCTGGGCTTCGGTTTCCAGACCCGCCAACATTTCGCTGTATTCATCAAACTTAATTCCTGCCAGACGTGCATATGGATAAACACGTTTTATATTTCTTACAAGACGATTAAATTGTTGCTGCTCACGGTTATTAGTAAAAATTCTGGGTGCAAAATACCGGAAAGTAGGTAGTTCAATAAACGGAATGGTATCGCCTTGATAAACAACGGCTCTGGTTGTAATACCTTTGTTCTGCTGCGCATAAGATCCGGACGCAAAAAAAATGAGTAAAAATAGAAATAGTATTATAAATATCGGTTTCATTACTATAGTAATTTTACTTAAACCGGTTGCCTTATTTTAAATAATTTGAAAAGTCAGACTATTTTTTAAAATTACATTTTTCATACAACGGTTATAGTTATCTGAAAATTGCATACTTGTTTTTATTCCAAATGCTATGCCAAAATAAAAAGCACCCATAAACCGGATGCTTAAATTACAAAATTCAATAATGAAAAGCAAATTGAATCAGGCAACTTTAAGTCTGCCTATATTATTCAAATTCAATTGACTTTGAGCATATTCAATTGTGATATGAATTAGCTTATCAGCACCCTCTGCCGGAGCATTAAACATGGCATCCATCATAATGAGTTCGCAAATAGAACGCAAACCTCTTGCCCCCAATTTAAATTCAATAGCTTTTTCCACAATGAAATCGAAAACGTCATCATCAACTTTAATTTCGATGTCGTCCATTTCAAATAGTTTAACATATTGCTTGATCAAGGCATTCCTGGGTTCAGTCAGAATTCTTCGCAATGCATCTTTATCAAGAGGGTTTAGGAATGACAGAACCGGCAAACGACCCACAAGTTCTGGTATAAGACCATAGCTTTTAAGATCCGGGGGTGCTATATATTGCAACATATTATCCTTATCAATAACCTGCTGCTCTTTACTCGCACTGTAACCAATTGCATTGGCCTGCAATCGTGAACCAATTCTTTTTTCAATACCATCAAATGCTCCGCCACATATAAACAATATATTTTGCGTGTTTATCTGTACCATCTTCTGCTCAGGATGTTTACGTCCGCCTTGCGGAGGAACACTTACAACAGCACCTTCCAGAATTTTCAGTAATGCTTGTTGCACCCCTTCACCCGATACATCACGTGTAATGGATGGGTTGTCACTTTTGCGGGCAATTTTATCTACTTCATCAATAAAAACAATTCCTCTTTCAGCTGAAGCTACATCATAATCGGCAACCTGAAGCAAACGTGAAAGGATACTTTCAACATCTTCACCCACATAACCTGCTTCGGTTAATACCGTGGCATCGGCAATACAGAATGGTACGTGAAGCATTTTGGCAATAGTGCGGGCCAAAAGTGTTTTACCTGTACCTGTCTCACCTACTAAAATAATGTTTGATTTTTCAATTTCCACATCATTGTCATCAACAGCCTTGCCTGATCTGGATGCAGCATCGATTCGTTTATAATGGTTATAAACTGCCACTGACAAAACTTTCTTAGCTTCTTCCTGTCCAATAACATATTGATCGAGATGAGCCTTCATTTCAGAAGGTTTAAGCAGCCTGAAAGATGGGAGTTTATTTTTTTGCTTCAGTTTTTGCTCTTCTGCCACGATAATTTGTGCCTGATCGACACAGCGATCGCAGATGTGTGCATTAATGCCCGAAATGAGCATCTCAACACTTTTTCCGTCGCGCCCGCAGAAGGAGCATTTTCTGGTATCTTTCGTCATTGTATGGAAACTTTAAAAACAGTTCTGACAACAATAAAAACAGGAAGTAATGATTATGATTTCTTGGTTGCGCTAAGCACTTCGTCAATCATTCCGTAGTCAAGTGCTTCCTTAGCGGTCATCCAGTAATCACGATCAGAATCTTTCCAAATCTTATCGTAGTCTTGCTTTGAATGAGCAGCAATTATTTCATATAATTCCTTTTTAAGCTTTTGTATTTCACGTGCAGTTATTTCTATATCACTGGCCTGTCCTTCAGCACCACCCATGGGTTGATGAATAAGAATACGTGAGTGTTTCAGCGCTGTGCGCTTACCTTCGGTACCTGCACAAAGCAAAACAGCTCCCATAGATGCCGCAATACCAGTACAAATGGTAGCCACATCGGGAGAAATGTACTGCATGGTATCATAAATTCCCAAACCTGCATACACAGAACCGCCGGGTGTGTTAAGATAAATCTGAATATCCTTACGTGAATCAACTGACTCAAGGAAAAGCAGCTGCGCCTGTATGATATTAGCGACATAGTCGTTTATGGGTACTCCTAAAAAGATGATTCTGTCCATCATAAGACGGCTGAAAACATCCATAGTAGCCACATTTAGCTGTCTTTCCTCAATAATAGTGGGACTTATATAATTTCCGTAAACGGAAGTATAATTATGCAATGTTGCGCTACTTATACCCATATGCCTTGTGGCATACTTCTGAAATTCATCTTTTGGTATCATATAGATAGATTTTTTTTACTGTGGTTGATTTTGATTTTTATATTTTTCCGTCATTTCGTTAACGAACTCATCAAAGTTAACCTCTTTTTCTTTCAGCTTCAAGTTTTCCTTCAGCAGATTCATGACTTTTACTTCGAACAGTTGATCATAAACTTTTTTGAGTTCTTCCTGATTGGATGCAATTCTTTTTACAAAGTCATTAAGTGTATCATCATCAGGATCGGGCTGGCCATACTGAGCCATTTGCTGACGCATAAAGTTTTTGAGATGTTCAGAAACTTCTTCGTGCTTAACTTCGATTTGATGCTCCTTTATAAGGTGATTCTCGATCAATTGCCATTTAAAGGAATCAGCAAAAGAGTCAAACTCTTTTTCAACATACTCTGGAGTAATTTCCTTGTTATCCTTATTGGTCTCGAGCAGCCACCTTTTAAGAAAATCTTCAGGAATTGCCAGGTTTGCTTTCTCTACCAATGTTTTTACTGCCTCATTCTTGAAGTGCTTGTCGACATCGGCCTGGTATTGCTTACTTAGCTGCTCTGCAATAAACTCTCTGAATTCAGCTTCATCTTTAATATCCTTGTCAGGAGCTACTTTTTTATAAAGATCTTCATTGAACTCAGCAGGTTGAATACGGGAAATTCTTTCCAGTGTAAACTTGTAGTTTTTTCCGTACTGATCAAGTTCTTCTTTTTTCACCCCAAGTGTGCTGGCCATTTCAGTTTCATCTTCAATAGATTTTAATAAATCAAGGTCAACTGCATCACCGGCTTTCATTCCTGTAAGCTTTTCTTTGGCTTCATCATCCTTCAGGTACTGAGTATAAAGATTTGATTTGTGTTTTAATCCATCTTCTATAACATTTCCTTCGCCATCCAGTTCGGCAAATTCACCAAAAAGTACATCTTCATTTTCAGAAACTTCAGGACTTGTCATAGAACCATACCTTCGTTGAATGTCTTTAATCGTATCATCAACAATACTATCCTGAATCTTTATTTTGTGATATTCTACTTCAATACCATCAGACAGGCTGAGATTAATCTGGGGAGAAATTCCTATTTCAAAATAAAACTCAAAATCTTTCTGATTATCCCAGTCAATTTCAGCAGCTTTTTCATGAATGGGCAGTGGGTTGCCAAGAATATTGATCTCTTTTTCTTTTACATATTCATATACCGAATCAATAAGTACCTTATTGACTTCTTCAGCCAATACACTTTTTCCATAAAGCTTTTTTACCATGCCCATGGGTACTTTCCCCGGCCTGAAACCTGGCATCTGGGCCTTCTTCTGTAAATCTTTTAATTCCTTTTCTACTTTCTCCTGGTAATCCTGAGGAGTAAGCTGCACTTTAAGAGTTGCCGTCAATTCACTGGTATTTTCCTGAACAATATTCATAAATAATAACGTTTTTAATGGTGATCTCAGTCGAAAAACCCGATACTGAAATCACAACCGGGTTTCAATTAATTAAATATACAACAATAATGCTTATAACAAAAAATACCCCGTTAGATTGATTGCATAATTTTATCTTACGGGGCAGTAATTCATACACTGATTTTGTGCGGATGAAGGGACTCGAACCCCCACGCCTCTCGGCACCAGATCCTAAGTCTGGCGCGGCTACCAATTACGCCACATCCGCTTTATTTTTTGGGAGTGCAAATATACAACAA
>SKVR01000240.1 GCA_007129355.1 Bacteroidales bacterium
AGTTTTAACTGCTTATTATGCAACAAAATAAAAACACTTATACTTTTATGGAAAGAGATCAAAAGATTTTTGACCTGATTGAACAGGAAAAACAACGCCAGATGCATGGTGTTGAACTTATTGCCTCGGAAAACTTTGTTAGCGAACAGGTATTGGAAGCTATGGGCAGCGTTTTAACCAATAAGTATGCTGAAGGTTACCCGGGCAAACGATATTACGGTGGTTGTGAAATTGTTGACCAGACTGAACAGCTTGCCATAGATCGTGCAAAAGAACTATTCGGTGCTGAGTGGGCAAACGTTCAGCCCCATAGTGGTGCCCAGGCCAATGCTGCAGTATTTCTGGCATGTCTGAACCCCGGAGATACTTTTATGGGTCTCGATCTGAGTCATGGCGGTCACCTTTCGCATGGTGCACCCGTTAACCTTTCAGGTATTCTTTATCGGCCGGTTGCCTATAAAGTCAGGGAAGAAGACGGGCAGATTGATTACGATGAAATGGAAAAGACAGCACTTGCTGAAAAACCCAAAATGATTGTTGCCGGAGCATCAGCTTATCCCCGCGAATGGGACTATGCACGCATGAGAGAGATAGCTGATAAGGTAGGTGCTGTGCTTATGGCTGATATTGCGCACCCTGCAGGGCTGATTGCTGCCAAACTGCTTAATGATCCGCTGCCGCATTGCCATATCATCACAACTACAACCCATAAAACTCTGAGGGGCCCGCGTGGTGGCCTTATCCTTATTGGTAAGGATATTGAAAATCCATGGGGTTTAAAAACTCCCAAAGGTCAAATAAAAATGCTTTCGCAGGTGCTCGATTCAGCAGTATTTCCCGGCACACAGGGCGGGCCGTTGGAGCATATAATCGCTGCTAAGGCTGTAGCTTTTGGCGAAGCACTCAAGCCTTCGTTCAAAGAGTATGGCAAGCAGGTTATGAAAAATGCCCAGGCCATGGCAAAAGCGTTTATCGATAAGGGGTATCATGTTACCAGTAATGGAACCGACAACCACCTTATGCTGATCGACCTGCGCTCAAAGTTTCCCGAAATAACCGGTAAGAAGGTTGAAAATACATTGGTACTTGCCGATATTACCATCAATAAAAACATGGTGCCGTTCGACAGTCGTTCACCTTTTCAGACTTCCGGTATCCGCATTGGTACACCTGCAGTCACTACAAGAGGGCTTAAAGAAGAGCATGTGGTGCAGATTGTTGACTTTATTGATGAAGTTATTTCCAATATTGATAACGAAGAAGTAATTGCGGGCGTAAGGAAAAAGGTAAATGCGCTCATGGGACAATTCCCGCTGTTTGCCTGGTAAGCCCGAATGAAATCGAAAAACTGAGCCGGCGGTAAATTTTTTACTGCCGGTTTTTTTGTTTATATAAAAATCACATACCATGCTTTGTTTTTCTTTAAAATTTAACCATATTTACAGGAACCAAAATCCCTGTAGTTATGAAAACTCTTTATCTGGTCAGGCATGCCAAGTCATCATGGGATGATCTTACCATTGAAGATTATGAACGCCCATTGCTCAGCAAGGGAATTCAAAGAGCAAAAAAAGTTGCGGAACATCTTAAAAAAAAGGGTGTTAGGCCTGACTTAATCGTTTCAAGCCATGCTGTAAGAGCTTACGAAACCGCAACAATATTTGCCGGTAAATTAGGATTCCCTGAAAAGGAAATTATAATTGATGATGACCTGTATTTCTCCGGTGCAGAGGCCATGGAAAGTTTGCTTTATAGTCTTGATGATAAACTTAAAAGTGTCATGCTTGTGGGTCATAACCCAGATATGACAAGATTTGCCAATATTTTTCTGCATGAAGGAGAAAAGATTGATTACATGCCCACCTCAGGATTGGTGAGTGTGTTGTTTCATACCGAAGAATGGCAAAAAATAATGCTTGCCAAACGGGAAATCCCGTTCGTTATTTTCCCGAAAACCTTGTAGTCCGGGTATGATGAAATCAGGAACTTTTTTACTGACCGTCTGAGAAGACGGGTCAATATTATTTTTGAAAAGTAATATTAACTTAACATATTAGCACTTTTTATTTTGCAATATTGCAAAAGGTAATTCCCTCATCAGTAGTTAATTTATGAAGAAAAAACTCATGATAAACCGTGAAATCAGCTGGCTCTCGTTCAATGAACGGGTATTGCAGGAGGCTGCTGATGAAAGGGTGCCATTGATTGAGCGTATGCGGTTTCTGGGAATTTTTTCCAATAATCTGGATGAGTTTTTTCGTGTAAGGGTTGCTACATGGCGCAGGCTCCTTGATTTTCCGGATACCGAAAAGTCCCTCAGAGAATCGCCCGCAGATCTTTTAAATGAAATCAATAAAATTGATTATACCTACCAGCAAAGGTTCCTTGAGGTTTATGACCACATACTTAAGGAGCTGGAAAAAGAAAATATATTCATTCTGAATGAAAACCAACTCAGCGATGATCAGGGGATTTTTGTAAGGGAGTTTTTTCGCGAGAATGTAAGGCCTAACCTGTTTCCCATAATGATGAAGAACATTAAAGGGCCAACATCTTTAAGAGACAAATCCATTTATCTTGCTGTGCGATTAAGAAAAAAAGATAAAAGTCTGAAAGATGATCATGCCCTGATTAAAGTTCCTGTTTCAGTTCTTTCACGTTTTCTGATCCTTCCCAAAAAAGAAGACAGGAATTTCATCATTCTGCTGGATGATGTTATTCGCTATAACCTTGCCGATATTTTTTCGGTATTTGATTATGATGAGTTTGATGCATATACCGTTAAGATTACCCGCGATGCCGAATTGGAGATAGATAATGATGTTTCGAAAAGTTTGATGGAACGCATGATCGAAAGTATCAAACAAAGGAAAAAAGGCCGTACGGTTCGTTTTGTTTACGATGGCGACATTCCGGACCCGATGCTGAAAATGGTGATGGATAAACTTAAAATCTCCAGGAGAGACAATATCATGAAGGGTGGGCGTTATCATAACTTCAAGGATTTTATGAGTTTTCCGAACGTGGGAGGTCCGCAACTGGAATACCCGTCAGCGCCCCAACTACCGCACAGGTATTTATCGGGAAGTAAAAGTATGCTTGCTGCCATTCGCGAGAGGGATATCATGATCAATTTTCCCTATCAGTCATTTCAGTATGTTATTGATTTGTTGAGAGAAGCATCTATCGATCCAGCTGTAAAATCTATCAAGATGACCTTGTACCGTGTTGCGCGAACGTCGAAAGTTGTAAATGCCCTAATAAATGCAGCGCGAAACGGTAAAGATGTTACGGTTTATCTTGAACTTCAGGCCCGCTTTGATGAACAGGCCAACATCTACTGGTCGGAAAAGTTGCAGGAGGAAGGTGTAAATATAATTCATGGTACGGCAGGGCTAAAAGTACATTCAAAACTCATTCTGATAAAAAGAAAAGAAGGTGGAGAAAACCGGCTTTATGCAAATGTAGGTACCGGTAATTTCAACGAAACCACCAGTAAGATATATGGCGATGTGCATCTGCTTACAGCCAATAAAGATATTGCAGAAGAAGTAGAACAGGTTTTCGGATTATTTGAGAGATCATATCTTGCTCCGGTGGCATTTCGGCATCTCATTGTGTCGCCTTTCAAAACACGCAGATTTATCATCCAGATGATCAACCAGGAAATTGTAAATGCACGTGCAGGCATAAAAGCTGAAGTGACTTTGAAACTCAATTCACTGGTAGACGCAACCTTAGTAAAAAAAATCTATGCTGCATCTGCTGCGGGTGTTAAATTTCGTCTGATTGTAAGGGGAATTTGTGTTCTGGTGCCCGGCGTAAAAGGGTTGAGTGATAATATTGAAGCCATAAGTATTATTGATCGTTATCTAGAACATGCCAGAATCTTTGTGTTTCATAATAACGGTGATCCTCAATATTTTATAACTTCGGCCGATCTTATGGCTCGAAACCTTGACCACCGTATTGAGGTAGGGGTACCTGTATGGGATGAAGAGCTGAAAAGCGAACTTCAAACTATCCTTGACATTCAATGGAAGGACAATGTTAAAGCCCGCCTTCTGGGCAAAAATAACCTGAATCAATACAGAGTAGATGATGAACCAGCTTTCCGTTCGCAGTTTGAAACCTATAATTATTTTAAAAATCAGTTTTATCAGCACTAGTTGGGTATGCTACTTTCAGCCATTGACATAGGTTCCAATGCCGTGAGATTATTTTTTTCGAATGTTTTTGAGAAGGATGGCCAGGTTATAGTAGAGAAGGCTTCTCTTATGCGTGTTCCCATCAGGTTAGGGGAGGATGTGTTTGTGAAAAATAAGATTTCGGAAAATAAAATACAGAATCTCATTAAAACCATGCTGGCATTTAAACTGCTCATAGAGGTAAATAATCCAGTGGCCTACAGGGCATATGCAACCTCTGCCATGCGTGAAGCCCGTAACAGCAAAGATGTTATTGACAGGATAGCAAAAGCTTCCAGAATCAAAATAGAAATCATTGACGGCGTTCAGGAAGCACAAATTGTAGGTGCTGTTCAGAATCTGGATATGGTTAAAGATTTCAAGTATTCACTCTTTGTTGATGTGGGCGGTGGTAGTACTGAACTTTCGCTTATGTCAGAAAAAAGGATTGTAGCATCAGCCTCCTTTAAGATTGGAACTGTAAGGATGCTTAATGAGAGAGTAAAGAAAAGTGAATGGGGCGATATGAAGGATTGGCTGCTGCAGTATAAAAATGATTTTAAGGATATTTTATGTGTTGGTGCGGGCGGAAACATCAATAAAATTGCCAAACTTTACGGACGGGTACCCGAAAAAACACTTCCCTTTAATAACCTTGAGTATGCTATCAGTCATTTGAAAAAGTTTACTCTGAAAGAGCGAATTGAGGTCATGGGTTTGCGCCCCGACAGGGCCGACGTAATTATACCTGCTTCAGAGATTTTTTATTTTATCATGAAGACCATCGATGCAAAGTTACTTCTGGTACCTAAAATCGGGTTAAGTGATGGAATAGTTAGTTTATTATACGCGGAAATAAAGAATAAGAAGAAATAGTTAGACATTGATTATTCAAAAAAAACTTTCACCCGTATAATGCAGGCAAAAACTATTATGCTTGCTGCTTTTACGCTATCTTTGTATAGCGTTTGGTTTTTTAATAATCTTGAGTTTTTTAAATAAAAATAGCTTAAGATTGTTTTTAAATAAAAGGAACATTTAATCAACTTCAAACTATCGTGGCAGATACAGAAAAACTGGAACTTCAAAATATGGATGAAGAACAGGAGCGCCGGGAAATTCTCAAACATTACCGGAGTCTGCTGTCTGTTTCCCGTCCGCGCACCAATACTGAGAATAGGAAAAAGATCAGGCAGGCATTCAATTTTGCTTTGCAGGCTCACAAAGACCACCGCAGAAAAAGTGGCGAGCCTTATATTTACCATCCTATTGCTGTCGGAAAGATAGTTGTTGAAGAAATCGGGCTTGGTGCTACCAGCGTGGTATGTGCCCTTTTACATGATGTGGTTGAAGATACTGACTATACTTTGGCTGATATTACCGAATATTTCGGTGAAGAAGTAGCACGGATTATTGATGGTCTTACCAAAATATCCGACATTTTTGACCAAACTACTTCCTTGCAGGCCGAGAATTTTCGTAAAATGCTGCTCACATTGTCAGACGACGTAAGGGTAATCCTGATAAAACTTGCCGACCGCCTGCACAACATGCGCACCCTGGATGCACTTCCACCCAAAAAGCAACTGAAAATTGCTAACGAAACCCTTTACTTATTTGCTCCCCTGGCACACCGCCTGGGATTTCATGCCATAAAAAGTGAATTGGAAGACCTGGCTCTCAAATATACCGACCCCGATATTTACGCTTCCATTTCGCAAAAGCTGGTTGATTCGGAAGAAGAACGTAACCGGTTTATTTCCAACTTCACCTATCCCATAAAAAAAACACTCAATGAACAGGGATTGAATTACAAAATACTCGGTCGTACCAAATCTATCAGCTCTATTTGGGGCAAAATGAAAAAGCAGGAGGTTCCTTTTGATGAGGTGTTCGATATTTTTGCCATTCGCATTATCATTGATACCCCCGAACAACGCGAAAAAGCTGATTGCTGGAGGGCATATTCCATTGTAACGGATATCTACCGGCCTAACCCCGATAGACTTCGAGACTGGATTTCAACCCCCAAAGCCAATGGTTACGAGTCGTTGCATACCACAGTAATGAGCCGGCAGGGAAAATGGGTTGAGGTGCAGATTCGTTCCAAAAGAATGGATGAAGTGGCAGAGAAGGGATACGCTGCACACTGGAAATATAAAGAGTCGAAATCAGGTGAGAGTGGCCTTGATAAATGGCTCTACAGAATTCGTGAGATCCTGAAAACTTCAGAAAGAGATGCTCTTGACTTTATTGAAGATTTCAAGCTGAACCTGTTTTCTGATGAGATATTCGTTTTTACTCCCAAAGGAGAATTAAGAACCTTGCCTGTGGGGTCTACAGCACTTGACTTTGCCTACTCTATTCATACTAAAGTGGGTGATCAATGTCTGGGTGCAAAAGTGAATCATAAACTGGTGCCCTTAAGCCATCCCCTGAAAAGCGGCGATCAGATTGAAATCATTACATCCGTTAAACAAAAACCCAAGACCGACTGGCTAAATTATGTTACCACCGCCAGAGCCAAAGGTAAAATCAAGGTTGCCCTGAAAGAAGAGAGAAAGAAAATTGCCGATGATGGGAAAGAAAAACTTGACAGGAAACTGAAACAGCTTAAAATTGATAATCATCCTGAGAATATACAGAAACTCGTCAATTTTTTCAAACTTCAGGCTCCCATTGATCTGTACTATGAGTTTGCCATTGATAAGCTCGATATCAAAGACCTGAAAAATTATCTCTCTGAATCTGAGGGTGGTGGCATTTTTAGTTATCTGAAGAATCCGTTTTCCAAAGGTTCGAAAAGTTTTACCCTTGAAAAAGAAGGTATTGACCCCATCAGG
>SKVR01000094.1 GCA_007129355.1 Bacteroidales bacterium
ATGGTGGAATTGGTAGACACCCAGGACTTAAAATCCTGTGGCCATTGCGGCCGTGCCGGTTCGAGCCCGGCTCCGGGTACCTTTTAAAGCTTAGCCTCCTGAATTTCAGGGGGCTTTTTTTAAGCCCCCTACTTTCTGAACTTTTTGATAAACTCTTCCACTTCCGGCAATCCACCCTGGTAAACCAGGTAGCCATTGTAGGGCTCGCGGGGAGTTATGTCATCGTTCATTGGGGTGAGCATCATGCGTTTAATTTCATCGGGGTCGGACGTTTGACCCAGAACCCATCCCAGTTTAATATAGGCCACCTCGGGTAACATATTTTCGCCCGGTACAACTCCAAGGGCCATAAGTTCGCGCCCGGTTTCATATACGAACATGTGCACGTAACCCCAGAGGGTTTGCACGGTCATGTATACTGCAACACCTTTTTTACATGCACGTTCCAGTGCAGGATACAGTGGTTTGTTTACATGCCCAAGTCCGGTACCGGCAATGATGATCCCTTTGTAACCATTGTCCACCAGCGAATCGATCATATCGGGCAACATATTGGGATAATAATAAACCATGGCTACCTTTTCTTCAAAATAAGGGAAAATCTTCACCTTATTATCCTTACGCCGGGAATTATAATCAGTTTTTATGGGTATAACACCCTGCCTTGTTACCCGGGCAAGTGGTGTATCACCCAATGTGCGGAATGTACTCCGGTAGGATGAATGCATCTTACGCACACGTGTGCCGCGATGCAACAGGGCATAATCATCAGATGTGGGCCCGAACATACATACCATTACTTCGGCAATATCACCATATCCTGCAGTATAGCATGCATGCATAAGATTGAGGGCAGCATCAGATGACGGCCTGTCGGACGAGCGTTGCGAGCCCACCAATACAATGGGTACGGGCGAATCCTGTATCATGTAGGTTAATGCTGCAGCAGTATGGTGAAGGGTATCAGTACCATGCCCGATCACGATTCCCTGTATGCCATTCTCAATCTCTTTTCCAATGGCAACAGCGAGTTTTTTGTACTGCCCCGGCCCCATATTTTCACTGAAGACAGCAAAAACCTTCTCGGTAGTAAGATTACAGATATCGGCAAGTTCGGGCACTGCGCCATACAACTCGCCAGGGCTGAAAGCAGGAATTACTGCACCAGTGCGGTAGTCGAGCCGCGATGCAATGGTTCCGCCGGTGCCAATAAGCTTTACCCTTGGTAATCCTTCAGTATAAGGAAACTCCTTTTCGGGAATTTTATAATTGGCTTTTTTATAGCCGGTTTCTTTCATTGAGATGATTGTACCCACATCGATACCTACATTATAACCGGTTTCAATTTTCAATACAATATGTGTATCATCATCATTTTCAGCTCGGGGAAGAACGGTCCCGGTAAAATTACCCCGGGAAGTTTGAATCTGGCATTGCCCCCAAACCCTTACATTATATTTCTTAAGCACTTTTAGTGCTGTATTCTTGTAACCTTGAAAATAGTCTTCTGCCATTGGATTGTATATTATTTAGTTCGGGAACTTACTCACATCCATTCTCACCAACTTTCTTTCTTAATTGTTTCAGACTTACATTGCCCAAAGCCTTGGTTCGCAGATGCCCCATAACCCAGTCGGTTCTGGCTCCCGGTCTCTTGCTTTTGCGTATTGCACAGTATTTGGTTTCAAGAAAAGGAATATCCTCCAGTATCTGTTTCTCAGACCATGGCTTATACTTTATACTAATAAGAAGAGAGTCAAAATCCATTTTGGGATGCTGATACAGAACCGGCAGCATTTCATCAATAATGGCCATATCCAGTTTCATCTTCCTGATCTTTTTTACCAACATGATGATAAGACCATAATGAAAATCCTTGGAAGCAGGATACTGACCTTCAATGTGTTTTAATTTGTGGCCCAGCAGTGTTCCGGCAAAAACAGGCTCTTCATCCATTTCACTAATGAGTTTTTGCAATGTGGGGAAAAGATCCTTTTTGAGAATATATTCAAAGGTATCATCAGGAATACGCCATTTCTGCATTTGTTTGTAGGCATCAATGGAAACAGCAGGAATTCTTTTTCTCAACTCATCAATGTATTCATCTTTCAATGGGATGGGTGCAGAATCGGTATCCGGATACATACGGTCGGCACCGGGCAATACACGTTCAAAAATGGTAGTGCCATCAGGCATGGATTTGCGGGTCTCGTTGGGAACCCCGTCAAATGCCCACTTGCACCTTTCTTCAATGGTTTCCAGAGCAGTCTTCATATCATCTTCCGGCCCCCAGAATACAAGCAATGCATAATCTGCGCGGGCATTAAGCAGCTTTTTTACTACAGACCAGTTGCTTTCTCCCAGCAGGGGTTTCAGGTTTTCATCATGATCCATATTGGGTCTTTCCAGGCAGGCAATAACCTTGAGTCGTTCGCTTATCTCGTCGGCAAACACTTTTCCTGGTTGTGTGAAATGCGAAAGAATACCTATGAATCCCGGCAATCCAACTGCATAGATTTGCCAGTTATTTTCTTTTATCTGCCTGGCAAACCTTGGCTTGAATTCAAGGTATTCGGGATCCAGCCTGCGCGACTGCATTTTCCACAATTCCGGTTTTTTTACAGTTTTATGAAGCAGGGATCTGACATTAAGCAATGCCCACTGGCGGAAACTTTCATTGTGTGTAAGTAAGGGAATCTGTCGAATTCGCGAAACACCCTTGATTTCAACCCGTGTACCCCCGCGACAACTCACATTCACATCCTGCCGGGCAGCACCCATTCCTGTTAAAACCTTGCCGGTGCTACGATTCAGAAAACGGATGAACTGGCAGGCATCGGCCACTTCCTGCGGATTAACCATGTCAGGATATGTTACTGTTTCAATAAGAGGCATACCCAGGCGGTCGGTTTTATAAATACGCCGGTGTCCTATATCGGATACCTCACGGCATGAGTCCTCCTCTATACTCAATTGTATTAGTCGAATCTTTTTATAGGGAAGTTCAATCTCACCTTCCACTCCTATGATGGCCGTGCGCTGAAACCCTGTTGGGATACTACCGTCAAGATACTGCTTGCGTGTAATGTGCACCTCTCCCACAATATTGAGTTTTTTCAGCAGGGAGATCCCGATGGCTATTTCAAGGGCTTCGCGGTTCAGGGCAAATGGCGGAGTGTCATCCACTTCATAAGTACAGGTGGTTTCATTTTTTATCCGGTAAACAATTTCCTTGCGGGTTTTAAATTCCATCAAAGCGGTGCCATCATATTCTCCCAGCTCGCTGAGAGTGGGGCGCATGTGGCGGATCACTTCCGCATCATATTCATCATCCTTTTGGTATTTTCCAGCCGGGCAACGGCAAAAAAGTTTCTGACCGGTTTTCAGTTGCTGATGAACTTCGAGGCCTGACATGAAGCCGATGCGTTCATAATCAGCCTGGGATGCTTCCCTGAAATTTACATATCCAATATCGGCAAGGGTTTGCCGGTAATTCTGGCGGACATCAAATTTTTTCTTCACGTGGGTTGGTTTTCTGTTGGGATTTTAAGTTTTACATCTCCAATGTTTGATAGATCACATTTCTTTCTTCCAGGTAATCCATAATAAAATCGAATGAGTCGGCATCCATTCCTATTAATTCGGGGGGAAATACTCCCTTACCTGAAAATCTTCCCTGCAGGATCAGTTCAGCATGGGCTGTTGCAGTAAACCCTGTTGTACGAGCCATGGAAGCCATTTTTGCCTTTTCGTCAAACTCATCATAAAGATCATAAACAATAGTTTTGGAATGGCCGTCCATCTGACCTTTCACCGTAATACGCATTACTGTAAAGTCATGCTCATGGGGATCCTGTTTCCAATCATTGATCAAAATCTTACTGGTAAAATCGATCGGGCGGATGGCGGTATTATTGATGGTGATGGGGTCTTTATCAAAAAACCCGGCAGTTTTCAATGCCTGGATAAGATGAATATGTCCGGGATACCTGAGGGTTTTTTCTTTCATATTGGGAATATGCGGCAAGTTTTTCAGTAATGAGCGCAAACCATCGGTAAAAAAAGCCTCTAGTGTGCCCACATGATCGAAATGCAATAGTTCGGGTTCACTCATTGCGGGTTTGGTCATTTGCTGGCCCATTTCCACAAAACGCGCAGGCCTTGTGTATTCTTCAATAACATCAACCGGCGAAAACGGAGCTTTATAATTGAAAGGATAAATTTTTACCTTTGGTAAACCACCCACCACATATTCAAGGCTTTCAATTTCCATAAGCTCATTCAGGTAACCGGCAATCAGGTTAGGCATGCCTGGAGCCACACCGCAATCGGTAATGGCTGTAACTCCTTTGCTGGCTGCCATAGCATTAAGGTCCATATAATCTTCGGGCATGAAAGATATATCAACAATGTTTTTCCCTGCTTCAATAACAGTGCGCACAACATCGTAACCCATGAAACCCGGAACTGCCGATATTACCAGATCGAAACCCGATACCAGCCGGGTGATTTTTTCTTCCTCCATCAAATTAATGGGTATCGTTTCAATATTATAATTCTCTTTCAGGAACTTAAGCGATTTTTCATCAATGTCGGCCGAAGTGACATGATGATTATGGGAAAGATCAATGGCAATGGCCTTCCCAACCATACCTGCACCTAGTACTACTATCTTACTCATAGTTTTTTAAAAATTTTAAGTTAATATCTGAAATCGTATGTCGGATAAAAAGCTGTAAGGTACCAAAAAAAATAAGACTGCTAAAATTGGTAGTTTTACGGTATTTTCACCACTTACAGCGAACTAAATTAGCAAAATTGCGTAAGAGAAAGTAACCGGGAAATAAAAAATAATCAAAATCATTAATTTTGCCGGTAAAGACCAGCATACAGATTTGCAGGCAATGCCCTGCATAGAATTGATTAGATCAGTTTTTCCGCAAGCCAGAGTCAGTTATCCGAAAAGTTCTGAGTTAAATTTTATGATAGTCCGGAGTTCCCAATCAGATGTTTTTTCCCGCCGGAAAACTACAGTTGTATTATTCTTTATCATTATCGGGGTCATTTTCCTGATCAGGTTGTATTACATCCAGATCATTGATCACCGCTACAAGATATATGCAAGTAGTAACGTACAGCGGGTTATTACCGATTATGCTGCCCGTGGTCTGATTTACGACCGCAACGGGGAACTGCTGGTTTATAACGAACCGTATTATGACCTGAAGGTGATTCCCAGGCAGGTAAATGCCATTGACACCCTAGAGTTTATCAGTTTACTGGGCATTACCCGTGAACAGTTTGAGAACAGGATGCAGGCTGCAACCCTATACAGTCGTTTTAAAGCATCCACCTTCGAACGACAGATTTCAAAAGACACCTATGCCGTTTTGCAGGAAAAGCTGTTCCGTTTTCAGGGTTTTTATGTTCAGCCCCGTACCCTGCGGAAATATCCATATCCCATGGCTGCGCATTTATTCGGTTATGTTGGAGAAGCAGGTCCTTCAATCATAAAAAACATCCCCTATTACCGTCCGGGCGATTACATTGGTATTTCGGGTATAGAAAAGCATTACGAAGAAATCTTAAGGGGTCATAAGGGCACACGCATTGTACTGGTTGATGCCCTGAACCGTGATATAGGTCCCTTTCAGGATGGCCGATACGATACCTTGGCTGTTGCAGGCACCGACCTGTATACTTCTCTGGATTATAAACTGCAACTATACGGGGAAAGGCTGATGAAAAACAAACGGGGTAGCATAGTAGCCATTGAACCCTCAACGGGAGAAATACTTGCTCTTGTAACTTCACCGGGTTACGACCCCAATTTACTGGTAGGCCGTGTGCGTTCGCAAAACTATCGAAATCTGCTTGCCGACACCCTTAAGCCTTTATTTAACAGGGCATTAATGGCCAATTATCCGCCCGGTTCGGTTTTTAAAGTGGCCAATTTCCTGGTGGGATTGCAGGAAGGTGGTATCAACATCCACTCACGTTATTCTTGTCCTGGTTTTTACCGCAGCGGCGGAATCACTGTAAGGTGCCGTACGCATCAGCAACCCGTAAATGTAGTTACAGCTTTGCAATACAGCTGCAATACATTTTCCTGTATTCAATTCAGGAATACACTTGAGTTGCCCCGGTTCGGAAGTATGCAGGAGGCTCTTACCAACTGGCGCAATCATCTGATGAGCATGGGATTCGGCAGAACCTTTAACAGCGACCTGCCTTACGAGCTCAGCGGGTTGCTTGGCAGTGCCGAATACTATGATCGTATTTACGGCCCAAGAGGCTGGCGGGCTTTAACGGTAATTTCACTGGCCATCGGACAGGGTGAAATCGGCACTACACCCCTGCAGCTTGCCAATTTAGCCGCAATTGTAGCCAACAGAGGTCATTACTATACACCACATATCGTTAAAGCTATTGATACCCGCGATAATCTCAATCCGGAATTTCTTGAAAGACACCATACTACCATCGATTCGGCACATTTCGAAATAATAGCAGGTGCCATGTATGAATCCATTGAAGCAGGAACCGGCAGATTCTCAAGGATTCCGGAAATTCCCTTTGCCGGAAAAACCGGAACCGTGCAGAACCCCCATGGTGAAAACCACTCAGCATTTATTGCTTTTGCTCCGGTTGAAAATCCGAAAATTGCCATTTCGGTAATTGTGGAAAACGCAGGCGGAGGTGCTGTCTGGGCGGCTCCCATATCGAGCCTGATGATCGAAAAATACCTGACCGGAGAAATAAAACGCTCATGGTTTGAGCAAAGGATACTGGATGCAAAATTTTAATTACCCGTGAAAAAATAAAGAAATGGGAACACAGTCCGACTTTTTTAAAAAACTTGATAAAACTACTATCTTCATTTATTTATGCCTGGTTGTTATCGGGTGGGTAAGCATCTATGCAGCAGAGATCAATGA
>SKVR01000286.1 GCA_007129355.1 Bacteroidales bacterium
CATCGCACAGCGCTGTGACTTCCATGCCAATTTCATGTCCGTATTCTTTTATACGATTTGCCAGCATATGCCCCCGCGAACCTGTCCCTATTATGCCCACATGAATTTTATCATTGGGAGATAGATGAATATCCTGCTCACTGGCCAACACTTTCATAAGTGAAATGGGAGTAATCATGGCTGTACCTGCAATCAGACTGTTTTTTAAAAAAGCTCTTCTGTTTTGTTGTAACATGGTTTAACCGATTATATAATTAACTTTATTTTTCTAACCATCCATTGTTTCTGCATTCATAAACTTTCGCTTCCGGAAAAGCATCTAAGATATGTTTTTTTTGCTTATCATTTGATGCTATAATAGCTGTTGATAAAATTTCAGATTGAATTGCAGAATTTGATTTAACCAATACTCTGAAATTTTCCTTAATCATACTTTTTTGCCCGGGGCTGAAAATATGAGATGAATTCTCTGTATCGGTTTCTCCTGCTTTTTCCTTGAGCCCCGATACGGAAAAAGATTCATCCTTAAGTTGCAGGTCAAGGTTTTTTCTGTTTTTTATATGGGGAATACTGGTTTGCCAAGGCCCTCCCAGTGGATGCTGGCCCATAGCAGAAACAGTACTTTCTCCGAAACTGATGAAAGCTTTCTCTATTCCTTTTCCCTCCAGGTGCGAAATGATCTTTTCCATGGCCCAGCCTTTCCCGAACCCTCCAAGGTCTATGCCGACTCCTTCGTTATTAAACCTGACAGTGCTGGAATTTTTTTCTAAAATTACCTGGCTCCAGCCCTGTTCTTTAAGTTGATTATCTGTGAATGCCAGGGTTGTGTCTTGCTGGTTTTTTGCTTTTAAGGTGATGTTAAGCAAAGCCGGGTCAAAAGCTCCGAGGGTTTTGTTATAATAGTAATCGCAGGTTTTAAGTATTTCATAAAGTTCGTCAGATACTTTTGCATTTTGTTTGAATGCCAAACGGTTTATTGCCGATACTTCCGAGTCGTTCCGGTAGCAACTCATGATCAGCTCCTGCTCATTCAGGATGCCGGATATTTCTTTCCCTATAATTTCCCCATGCTTGTTTTCCAAACCCGGAATCACCACATTAAATCGTGTGCCCATGGCAAAGCATGTATAATGGAAAACCTGCATGAGAAGTGGTACTTAATTGTTTAATTGTTTTCTTTATCTTTTGCAATTTCGAAAGCCCGGGTTGTGGTATAGTATTTGGCCAGCATATTGGGAATTTCCCAGTCGGGCAATTTCCCATCGATCAGAAATTGCAGGTATTTCTCAGTTACTTTTGCGAAATGGGCTTCATGGCCAATCCGGTATGCGTCCGGTACAATAACCTCAAAGCCATCGTGAGTGGAGGCAAGTTCAATACCCGGAAATTCCGGGTTTAACCCGGCAAAGCCCTCCTGAACCTCCGTATCCCATTGTTCCCTTTCCACGCCTGGTGCGGGAATAAGAAATAATACAGGCAGGAAGTTTTGTTCTTCACCTTGTTTTACCACCAGATGAGTTTTTGAACCTTTCATCAGTGAATAATGCGTATCACCCCCACCCTCGGGAGCCACATAGTCCCAGGTTACAGAAACAGAAGCATGAACACCGTTTATCCTGTAGTTCATTTCGCCATTGGCATAAATATTCAGTATGTCATTTTCAATTACTCCTTGCAGGTATGCAGGAACATTATCAAGGCCTGTTACATCAAAAAACTGTTGTTGGGTAACTTTTGTCGAATACCGCGAAGCATCATATACATCCAGGTCTTTATGGTAATCAATAATACGGTCGGGGAAGCAAATCCACTGCACCAGGTCAACCAGGTGTGTGGTTACATCCACAATTCCTTCGCCTTGTTGCTCCACATCAAAATACCAGGGCGGGCGTTGCAGGATTGCTCCGGCTACATACTTGAAAAAATGGTGAACACTTTCCTTGATTACCGCAGGATTTTCAGGAGTACCTGTTTCAAGTGTTCCAAATATTTCGGGTATCAGGGCTATTTCCCGTTGCAATCTGCTGGTGATATCATAACGTTCGGTCATGATATCATAAAGCAGTACGTTATTATTTTTAGCTTCATCAAAAGCCTCCTTAAGCAGCAAAAAGCTTTCACCATTTATAGCCATGGGTTTATCGGAAAGGACATTCAGCCCGGCCTTTACCGATTCCATAATATAGTGTGTTTTTTTCCGGTTGTTTCCTGCAATAACCACAACATTTCCTTTTTCATCCTGAAGCATTTTTTCCAGGTAATCTTCCCCTCTGTATATTATGGTTTCCCAGTTTGTTGGGTTTTCATCGCGCTGGTTAAATCTATCAATACGTTGCAGATGCATTTCGAGATCAGGCCCATCAGGAGCATAGATATGCACCTGGGGATGCACCTGATTATACATCTCTTTTTGTACCAGAGCAGCATGGAAATGGGCGGGGTTAACTGTAAGAAGTTTTACTTCATGTTGGGCCCCGGTAAACTCTTCTGAATCTGTTTGCTTACAGGAAATGAACATCAGTGTTGAAACTAAAACTAGTAATAAAAATGGCTTTTTCATTTTCGGTTTTTTTAAATTTTGGGTTCCCACCCGGGTTCATATTCCCGAGACCATAATCTTTTGGCAACGGTTATAACTTGCAGCAGATAATCCCATGCCCGACAAAGTAATGCCGGCAACACCAAGGGCGGAAGTTTTGATGAATTCTCTTCGGTTACGTTTCATAGCTTCATGATTTTGTTAGGGTTTGGGTCAGTTTTTTATTTCAAAGTTTAATTTTTCAGCAAAATTCTCATATTGTTTCTGCAGGGTTTCAGCGGAAGGGGCTTCTCCATTTGTAACCATAAACCTGTAGGTTACCTCAAGGGGATTGCCGGGTGTTATAGTATATGGAAAAAACTCTCCAAACCTGCCATATCGTCTTTCCGACATCTCTGCACCGGTCGGATTAGATGGATGAGAAAAGTAAGCAACGTTATATTGCTCACCGTCCAGAACATAACTCATGGCATTCCATGGGAGATCGTACATATCTTCTCCCTCAATTTCAGATTCGGGTGAAATGTGCTGCACCTGCGGGGGGCGTGTAAAAAAGGTAGCATCAGTATTTTCACTTACCTCATTGGCAGCTCTGAATTGTACACCCGCATGCTGACGGTCCCCGTCAAGTTCAACCACATCTGCACCAACAGGGTCCAATACCGAATGAAAATCGATAATAATCTGATTTTCTTCATGAAAAACTTTTAGGGTACGGGTTTCCCGGGCAAAAGTCCGGGCCTGGGTATCTCTCCATTCTATTTCTACACTGTGTCCGCCAAATACCGGTCCGGTGAATTCCCTTATCGTTTTTACATGTTCGCTGTGCTCACCATTACGGTTGTGCCATATATCTACAGGCTCACCACCATCAACTCGGATCTGATTGTACCCGTAATAAATACCCCTGTGGTGAGAATACAACCCCCCAGGTCCTTTGGTTATGGGTATACCTTTCTGAGGGTCAAAAACATGATGGTAAGGTTTGTAGGTGAGCTCCCTTTCGTTATTATCAAATTCCGGATGAACATAGCCCACCAGCGGATTGCCGTTTTGGAGAAGCTGTAATGAATTTTTTCCTGTGGTTTGCCATAGAAACACTTGGTCTGCCTGGGTACATCTGTCAATGATGGTATAACTCCTTGTTTCTCCGGCAGGAATATGGGCTATCCACCATAACCTGACATGGGTAGGTGAAATCTCCTCTGCTTGTGTGGCAATGTGCCCATCATCCGTTTGCAGGCAGAGGTTTTCTGTAGAATTAAAATAAGATTTATCCAATTCCATAAAAACCGGGGTGTTAAAAAAATCGTTTTCGTGGGCTTTTAGCTCAACTGCAAGTTGTGTGGCTGGTTTGCAAGATTGAAAAACAGTAATAAAACCTGCAAGAAGAAATAATAATCCTGAATTTTTCATAATTCGGGTCTGTTTTGGTTTTTAAGATGGTAAAATCTGGAGAAGGAGATTTGTATTTCCCGCTATTTTTTTTTCTTACCAAACACCTTGGTTTTTATGAGACAAAAAAACCAGAGCAATTGATTTACAAGGGCACGAAAATACAACTCTCAAGGCAGAAATCAAAATTTTAACAACTCTCAGGGCAATATTTCCGGTAGCTTTTCAAAAATATAAAACACAGCAGGACAGGTTTCCGTATTCTTTACACAGGTTGTAAGTATGCTCTTTATATTTTTCTGGTCGGTATGCGGATATTCGCGACAGGCTTTGGGCCTTGATGAGTATACCATGCAATAATTATCTCCCATAAGAAAGGGGCAGGGCATGGATTTGAAAACAAAATCACCGTCCTCATCCACGCGGATGTAATTATCCGCAAACACGGATGTTTTCATGTTCAGATGGGCCGATAATCGTTCAATATCCTTTTTTTGAAGTCGGGGACCCAGACCTCTGCAGCAGTTGGCACAATCCAGGCAGTTGATTTGCTCAAATGCTTCATCATGCAGCTGCTGAAAAATCTCATCGGCCTTTCGGGGCTTGAGTTTTTTAACCTTTGCAGCCAAAAGCTTAAAGTCGCGCTTTTTGCTTAGGGCTTTTTGCGGAAGTATGTTTAAAAACTCTTTCATGCTAAACAGTAAGTAGATCAGAATTCATCAGCTGTCGAATTTCAACCATTTTTCCTTACTGTTTGCCGATTCAATCACCTTCTCAATAAAACGCATACCTCTTACACCATCTGAAATAGTTGGGTATTCAATGAAATCAGGTGCTGAAACAGATTGATCAATTTTTTGGATGATATGGTAAGCTGCATTGCGATAAATATTGGCAAAGGCTTCAATGTATCCTTCGGGGTGGCCGCTTGGTGTGCGGCAGTTCCAGCGTGCTTTTTCGGATAGGTTCTGGTAATTAGCACCCGCCCGTAAAACCTGCATGGGCTGGTCGAGCCATTTGAGCAAAAGGGTATTGGGTTCCACCTGGTGCCATTCCAGTCCGCCCTTCTCACCATAAACTTTAATGTTTAAATCGTTTTCTTCTCCTGCCGATATCTGGCTGGCAAAGATCAGTCCTTTGGCGCCGCCTTTGAAGCGCACAAGTAACGATGCATCGTCGTCGAGTTCGCGCCCGGGAACAAAAGATGTAATATCAGCATTCAATTCATCAATTGCCAGGCCTGTAATGTATTCTGCAAGGTTTTCGGCATGCACACCAATATCACCAAGACAACCGCCGGGTCCGTTAAATTTAGGATTGGCGCGCCATGATGCCTGTTTGTTCCCCTCCTGTTCAAGGGGCGTTGAAAGCCAGCCCTGCGGGTATTCAACCACGACTTTTCTAATCCTTCCCAGTTTGCCACTTGTAACCAGTTCACGGGCTTCCTTTACCATAGGATAACCGGTGTAGGTGTGCGTGAGGGCAAATACCAGCCCGCTCTCTTTTACCTTCTGTTCCAGCTCCAGTGCCTCTTTTACGGAAATGGTAACCGGCTTGTCGCAAATGACATGAAACCCTTTTTCCAGTGCCATCATGGCCTGCGGATGGTGCAGGTGATTGGGTGTGGCGATTATAACAGCTTTCATACGCTCTTCCTCCGGAAGGGTTGCCTCCTTTTCAAACATCTCTTGCCAGGTGGCATAAACCCTTGAAGGTTTTACATGGTAATATTCTGCCGAACGCAGCGATTTCTGATGGTTGCTGCTGAAGGTTCCACAAACTAGATCGTAGTAGCCGTCGAGCATTGCTGCCTTGTAATGAATAGCCCCGATAAAGGAACCCTCTCCGCCACCAATCAGTCCTGTTTTTATTTTTTGTGCCATGATACAAGTGTTTTTTTTGTAAAATATGTCTTTAAAACAACAGACAAAGATAAAAAAACTCTGCTCTATTCATGACAGCGACCAGGTAAACTTTGCAGATTGAGATTTTCGGAAAGAAATAGCAACTATCTTATTTAGATTATACAAAACAGATAATTCCTGCTTTCACAGGCCTATGAATCAAATATTTTCTGGTTAATGCAGGTTAGGTTATCTGATTATTGAATCACCAATCTTCCTGAAACTCGTTTTGTTCCGTCGGAGATGTTGATAAAGATAAGCCCGGTAGTATTGGTAACAAAGGAATAACGCATTGTTTCCGAAGCTGAATGCATACGTTCGTGGTGGACTTCCCGGCCGTAAATGTCGCTAACCCTGATCTCCAGGTTTGATCGTGGTTGGGTTTGCAATAACATAAATACTGATCCGTCCTGCTGGAAGAGTCTCAGAATTTCCAGTTCATTACCGTCATCAGGATTTACACTAACTGCCACCCATTCGCTGTATTCATAGCTGCCGTCGTAATCTGTCTGTTTCAGCCGGTAGTAGCTGATTCCCGGGTGGGGATCGCGGTCGGTGTAGCTGTAGCGCAGCACACTGTTTGAGTTTCCTGCCCCCGGTGTACGGCCGATGATTTCAATCTCACGCATATTTGTGGTTCGCTCCAGGGTAAAGAAGTCGTTATTGATTTCCGATGCGGTAGCCCAGTTAAGTTCAACCATTCGGCCCATCGCCTCCGCACTAAAATGTATGAGTTCGATGGGGAGGGGGTTTTGGGAAAAATTGCCACTGATTACAAATTCTGAAAATCCGGACATTCCGGAGTGAACGAAAATATCATCTGAATATGATTCAAATACTCCCTCAAGCTCCCATGAATGATCCTCATTTTCCCGTTTGAGAATGCGAATGAATTCAGGTTCATCTAATCCAACAAAACCGGATGATGCATTAAGACTAAGCCTGTAAAATCCGCCTGTCATGCCAAACTCCGGTTCAGTTAAAATCTCCCAGTACCCGTGTTCTCCAATCGTATTGAAAGTTATTTCGTCTCCGGGAAAAGGCAGGCCATTGTAATAATTTTCAGGAAGTCCG
>SKVR01000014.1 GCA_007129355.1 Bacteroidales bacterium
CGTTCGCAGTTTGAACCTGTCCCCAATATGAGGATTGAGTTTAACGCCCTGCGAAATTTTGCCCGTATCCATTCCGAATATTTTAAAGCCGATGAAGACGGAAACTTTGACTCCTTCAGCCCACAAACTACCGGTAGTTTCAGTATCTCCTTCTTCTCTTTTGCAACAGCGTTTGAAAAAACAGACCACGATAATACTTCTCAGGCATTTGAAAACTTTAAAAATTACAGGTTTGAGATGGCAGAGCGCATGGCAAATGAAAACACCAACTGGGGCGGACAATTCGACAGTATAACCGGCTTCCCGGTGGGTTACGGACCTACATCTCAGGATGTATTGATCCCTGCTTTCCTTGCAGCTTACGCAGGATGGGATCCGGCTACATCCAAAACCAATCCGTTCCTGAAAATACCCATGCCCAACTGGAGACTTACCTACGACGGACTGTCACGGCTGGAGTTCATGCAAAGGTATTTCCAGACCATCACCATTGGCCATGGTTACAGAAGTACTTTTACCATAAATAATTACCGTAGCATTTCAAATTATCGTGATCGTGATGGATTCCCTACCGTTATTGACAATTTAGGAAACTATATACCGGAGTTTGAGATCGGGCAGGTATCAATCAACGAACAGTTTAATCCGCTTATCAGTTTTGATATGACCTGGAAAAACAGCCTGATGACGCGTCTTGAATACCGCAGCTCACGAATCATAGGCCTGAGCTTTGCCAACAACCAGGTTAATGATTTGAAAACCCGTGAAATAATTATTGGTACCGGATACCGTTTTAAAGACCTGGCCTTTAACCTTGCACAGGGAAATAATACACAAAGGATTCAGAGCGACCTTGTGCTGCGCCTTGACCTTGCTTTCCGTCAAAACCGCACCGTATTGAGAAAGCTTGTGGAAGAAGTAGATGTGATTTCAGCCGGTCAGAATACGGTGGGTATCAATTTCTCAGCCGACTACCAGGTGAGCGCCAGGGTAAACATGCGACTGTTCTACGACAGAAACATCACAAACCCGTTTGTGTCAAATCAATTCCCCACGTCCAACACGCATGCCGGATTTAGTTTCCGGTTTATGCTGATGTAAGAGAAAATTAATTCCTGATTTCTAATTGTCAAATTTTGATGAGAAGGAAAACTTATTTTTGAAATTGATGAGTTCTTCCTTTACGGTGATGGGTTCGATGGTTTTGAGTGGTTCCAGGCGTTGGTCCTTTTCTACTTTAATTTCGCGCATTACCAGGTGCTGATTTACGAAAATCATATCCATGTGAGAATAAATTTCCTTTATGGTATTGGCAATTCCGAAAATAGAAAGGTTTTTGTCAACGAGATTATAGATTCCGGGGCTCAATGAAAATTCAGGATTGATAAGGTTTCGCAAAACCCTTACCACCTTGTCAACATGAATAAATGCGCGTGTTTGCTGGCCATTTCCATTGATTTGGATACGCCCCATAAAGTTCACTTCAAACATAAAACGGTTAATTACAGCATCAAATCTTACACTGGGACTGTATCCGTAAACATTTCCGCACCGAATAATATAGGCATCCATTTTATCGAGCAACCTTTCCACATGTTTTTCACCTCTCAGCTTACTACTTCCGTAAAAGGTTTTGGGATCGGGGATGGTATCAATGGTAATGATTTCTTCTGTAGCGCCGTAAACGGAAGTTGTACTTAAATATATAAATTTCTTTACATTGCTTTCCTCTATGGCATAAACCAGCTCGGCGGTACCCCAGTGATTGACCTGTTCGAAAAGGTGAGAATTCTCTGTAGCATAAGGGGTAGAAACAATGGCAGCAAGATGAAAAACCACATCAATATCTTTGAGCTCTTTTTTCAGCTTCCTCGAATCCAGAAGTTCACCGTTTACAAATTGAATTTTATGGGGCTCATAGCGGGTATCAAGGAAAAGATTGTAGTTTTTCCGGCTCAGGTTATCATAAACAATAACTTTTTCAACCTGGGGTACCCTTAATAACTCAAAAACGAGCTCATTCCCCACATAACCTGCTCCTCCTGTTATCAGAATCTTCATCAGACAAAATGTTAATGTATTATTTTGAATCGTTCCACTCAATATTGAGCCCGCATTCTGTTTTTTTCATTCCATACCACCTGCCTTCCCTGATATTTTGGTTTCTAAGTGGTTTTGTGCACGGTTCGCAGCCAATACTTTTATAACCTTTTTTCTCAAGGGGGTGTGCAGGAAGATCAAATCTTTCCAGATACACATCAATTTCTTCAGCACTCCAGTCGAGCAAGGGATGATACCTTACTGCTCTGCTAACTGTCGGCTGAAAAACCGAAAATTTGCTGCGCAGCTGATTCTGGTCAGCCCTAACTCCGCTAACCCATATATCATACTTGTCAAGGAGATGCTCAACGGGCTGAACCTTATTTACATAACAACAATAATCGGGATCAAAGGTAAACAAAAGATTGCCCTTGTCATCTCTCTGGTTACTTTTGGGGATGAGTGGCATAAGGTCAATTACATTCAAACCCAGTATCGACGCCACATTATTTTTATGAACAATGGTTTCCGGGAAATGATACCCCGTATTAATAAAGTAAACCGGAATACTCTGGTCGGTCTGGCTGATAATATGCAACAAAGCCATACTCTGGGTCTGGAAAGAGGATGTAACAAACAAGGATTTGCCATCCTGGATGAATTTCTGCAGGGTGTTTCTTATTTCGAGAGTATCCATATTTATCAGAATAGCATTTGTCCTTATCAAAAATAAGTATTTTTCGGAGATTCAACCCCTTTACAAACCTTAAAAGCTTTTGTTGTGGTATTGTTATTACCTTTGTAGTATTGTTTTCAGCTGATTACCTTTCAACCCTATTTTCTATCGGGTTATTAACTGAAAAAAATAAATTGTAAAAAGCAATAATAAAATCTTCATGGAAGCTCCTGCGAAGCAATTACATGTACAACCCATCGAAAAATGGCTGCCTGCTGTGCACAAACCTTTAGTTATCAGCGGGCCGTGCAGTGCAGAAAGCAGAGAGCAGGTTCTTAATACTGCGGCTCGGTTGCATGCAACGGGTGTGGTTTCGGCTTTCAGAAGTGGTGTATGGAAACCACGTACCCGGCCGGGTGCATTTGAAGGACACGGCGAAACAGCCCTTCAATGGCTCAAAGAAGTGCATGAGCTATATGGGTTTCCGCTTACAGTTGAAGTAGCAACACCCAAACATGTTGAAGCTTGTCTGAAGGCAGGAATTCATATTCTTTGGATAGGTGCCCGCACCAGTGTAAATCCCTTCTCGATTCAGGAGCTTGCAGAGTCGCTCAAAGGGGTTGACATTCCCGTAATGGTGAAAAACCCTCTTAACCCTGACCTGGCCTTGTGGATAGGCGTTATTGAACGTTTTTATATGAACGGTATTACCAAGCTGGCTGCCATTCACCGTGGCTTTAATACCTATGAAAAAAACCGGTACAGGAATGAGCCCCTCTGGAATATTCCTATCGATCTGAAAAGCAATTTTCCTGAACTGCCCCTGATATGCGATCCCAGCCATATTGCAGGAAAAAGAAGCCTTTTGCAGGAAGTGGCTCAACAAGCGCTGCTTCTCGATATGAATGGGCTAATGATTGAAGCGCACTGCCGACCTGAAAAGGCCCTTACCGATGTCGCACAGCAATTAACACCTGAAGATCTTTCTCTGTTGGTAACCCGTCTTAAAATACCCACAACAGCAGAAGAAAACCCTTGCAAGGAACTGGAAATTCTGCGAAAAAGAATCGATGAGTTTGATTTACAGTTAATCAATACTTTGTCGAAAAGGATGCAGGTTGTAAATGAAATAGCCCACCTGAAAAACGATTGCAAAATGACTATCTTGCAGGTAAAAAGATGGAATCAGGTTATTGAAACCCGCATGCACGAAGGTATTGAAAAAGGATTAAGTGAGAAATTTCTGAAAGATTTTCTTGACCTTATCCATAAAGAATCAATTGAACTACAATCGAAAATCATAAAATAAGCCGAAAATCTGCAGATGCCCCCTATCTGCACAAACATAATGAGTATGAATAAAACACCCATAACTTCCTTAGGAGAATTCGGACTGATAGACCACCTTACCCGCAATGTAAAACAATTTGACAATGGCACTATTAAAGGTATTGGCGATGATACCGCAGCCATTGATGCCGGCGAGAATCTAACCCTGCTTACCAAAGACCTGCTTGTGGAAGGTGTGCATTTCAACATTATGTATACACCACTGAAGCATCTGGGATACAAATCTATAGCAGTAAACCTGTCTGATATATACGCCATGAACGGAACTCCCACACAGGTAATTGTGGGCATTGCCATATCAAGCCGGTATACAGTAGAAGCTCTCGAGGAAATATATGAAGGAATGAAACTGGCCTGCGAAAAATATAAAGTTGATCTTGTGGGGGGCGACACAACCAGCAGTACTTCGGGCCTGTTTATTTCTGTAACGGCAATGGGCAAGGTTCCCAAAGATAAAATAACTTATCGCAGCGGGGCAAAAGCTAATGACCTGGTCTGCGTGAGCGGAAACCTGGGTGGCGCCTATGCTGGATTACTTGTGCTGGAAAGAGAAAAGGAAGTTTTCAAAGGCAACCCCCAGTCGCAACCCGACCTGAGCCAGTTTGCCTATGTGCTTGAACGACAGCTGAAACCCGAACCCCGCAAGGATATTGTGGATCTTTTGCTGAAAAAGGAAATTGTTCCCACATCCATGATCGATATTTCTGATGGTCTTGCATCCGAAATACTCCATATCTGCAAATCATCGGGCATGGGAGCCGTAATTTATGAAGAAAAAATTCCCGTTGATGTGCAAACCGCAACTGTTGCGCACGAATTTAAAATTGACCCCACAACTTTTGCGCTCAATGGTGGTGAAGATTATGAGTTGCTCTTTACAATCAGCCAGAAAGACTTCGAAAAAATCAGGGAAATGGAAGAAATTGCAGTAATTGGTCATATCACGGAAAATCCGGCTCAAGCCGATTTGATATCAACATCAGGGAATGTGATCACCATCAGGGCACAAGGATGGGATTCATTCAGAGAAGATTCTTAGTTTTTTTGATATTTGAACCGAAACCTGAAGGCAGTGGCAAAAAAGAAAAAATACTATGCAGTTTGGGAAGGACACGAAACCGGTGTTTTTGATAACTGGAAAGATTGTGAGCGTGCCATAAAAGGATATCCTGCTGCCAAATACAAGTCCTTTGAAAATGAAGCTCAGGCACATGCTGCACTTGGAGGAAATTACTGGAAGCATGTGGTTAGCAAAACATCAAAATCCGCTAGTGCAAACCCATCAGCAGGAGGAGGCCCTGTATTTGAAAGCATTTCTGTTGATGCCGCCTACAGTTCGGCATCTAAAGATATGGAATACCAGGGCGTTTACACAAAAGATAAAAACGTAATCTTCAAGGTGGGCCCCTTGCCCAAAGGAACCAACAACGTGGGTGAGTTTCTGGCACTGGTGCACGCCCTGGCACTATGCAAACAGCGCAAAATCCCCCTGCCCATTTACACCGACAGCATGACGGCCATGGCATGGATCAGAAATAAGAAAGCAAAAACCACACTTAAAGAAGAGCCCGCCAATGAAAAACTCTTCGACTACATCGACCGGGCCGAAAACTGGCTGAAAAACAACACCTGGAATAATAAAATACTGAAATGGGATACCGAAAACTGGGGTGAAATCCCAGCGGATTTCGGGAGAAAATAATCGAGTGGAAATGATAGCGGGTTTCTAGCCAAACACACGCCTTAATAAATCAGTCACCCTGGCCACAGGATCATGTCGTATTTTCAACTCTTCTTCGGCAAGTTTTAAAAACAACCCGTCCAGCGCCCTTTCGGTAAGATGTTGGTCCAGTGCCACATCAACACTTTCAAGACCAGCCAGCCTTCCTGCTACAGTGTTTGCTACATTGTTCCATCTGCTTGTTAGTGTATTCCAGGCCTCCATGGTAGAAACATTGCCCACAATAGGTTTTTCTGTTGAAGTTTTTATTTTGGGCTGATAGAGCTGATAGAGTTCCTGATATGTGTTTCTTTTAAGGTACCGGGTAGCGGCGTCATCTTCCCCTCTTAAAATAGAAAACCCGTCCTGAATGGTCATTCGGGTAACAGCGCGGGCAAAAACCGGAGCGGCTTCACGCGCAGCATCTTCCGCTGCTCTGTTAATACGAAGCACAATATCCTGAACCAGAGCTTCTCCACCCGGAAGGTAGGATATATTTTCCGTTATAACTCTGGCTTCGGGTGGCAGATTGATCCTTACTGTATTATCAAGATAATAACCATCGCGTCTTGCCAATGTGGAAGCAGCTGAGTCTGCACCAATTGTAAGAGCCTGTTTCAATCCGCGCACTACTTCCTGTTCAGTTAATGGACGAGGGGTGTCTAGTTCTTCCGCAATCTGCCTGAGCTGATCGCAACCACTTAAAATAATGAACAGTATCATAGCGGCCAGAGCTTGTCTTTTCATTTTTTTGCTATTTGGTTTTGATGGAAATGTTTCAGGTAAAATTAAACCAATTTTTTTAATCGTTATATCAAAGCTTCTGGTAAAATGCTATTAGATGGGTTCATAAATAAAACCCCGTAAATGCATTCATCAGAAAATCAGACAGAAATGTTTTAAAAAAAGGGGGGCGGTAAAAACAACTGTTTTTGAAGTATAAAAGCAAAAACGCTGCAATCGATGATTGCAGCGTTTTGTCTCTTGGTAACGTGGTACCACCCGGAATCGAACCAGGGACACACGGATTTTCAGTCCGTTGCTCTACCAACTGAGCTATGGTACCCCGTCGTTTTGACGTTGCAAATTTACGCAAACATTTTTA